>CAZVBT010000001.1:0-29232 GCA_964625385.1 uncultured Melioribacter sp.
TTATTCAAACCATTGTTGAAAAATGAAATTAAACAAATAATCGATATACAACTGCAAAAAGTTGGAAAACAACTTGCTGAAAAAAATATCACACTTGCAATTGATGAAGAAGCCAAGGAATTTTTATTACGGCATGGATACGATGTTACTTATGGTGCAAGACCAATGAAAAGAACAATTCAAAGATATATAATTAATCCACTTTCTACTGAACTATTGATGAATAAATTTGAAAGCGGTGATACTATTTTCATCTGCTGCCCAACAGGTGAAAAGTTAGAATTTCATAAACGATAAAACATTCGCAGATTTTTATGAATTTATTAAATAATTCGTAGAAATCTGCTTTATTATTTTAAACATATCATTAACTTATTTAATTTTCGCCTTCAAAAAACTTAATCCTTAACTATCTGGATTCTTAAGTGAAAATAAAAGTTTTATTTTTTTTGTTATTAGCATTTATTTCATTGTTTGCTCAAACAAAACAAATTGAAGCAGTTAAAACAAATATTCCTCCCAAAATTGATGGATATATTAATGATGAAGTTTGGAAAATTGCAAAACCAGTTTCAGACTTTCTTCAACAAGAACCAATAGCCGGAAACATACCTTCTTATAAGACTGAAGTTAGAATTTTATATGATGATAACAATCTTTACTTATCAGTTATGTGTTATGATGATGAACCAGAAAAAATAATAGCACGAGAAATGAAATGGGATGGTTTTATAAGTGGCGATGACAATGTAAAAATTCTTTTCGATACATTTAATGATAACCGCTCTGCATATTGGTTTGCAACAAATCCTTTGGGTGCAAAAGATGATGCTTTGCTCACTGGTTTTGAAATGAAAGATTTCAACGGCGATTGGAATGGCGTTTGGGATGTTGAATGTAAAATTTTAGAAAATGGGTGGAGTGCTGAATTTATTTTCCCTTTTTCAACTTTCAAGTTTTATGATCATGAAAAACAAATTTGGGGATTTAATATTCAGAGAACTATTAAAAGAAAAAACGAAGATGATCTTTGGACATCAGTTGGGCAAAATCTTGGGTTAATGAAAATTTCTAACGCTGGTGATTTAATTGGAATTGAAAATATAAAAAGAGGAAACCCCATTTACCTGAAACCATTTTTTACTTCTGGTGCACAATTTTCAAGTGGAACAAAAGATTTTATTGGTGAACCAGGAGTTGATTTGAAATATGGTTTAACAGAAACTTTAACATTAGATGCAACTATAAATACAGATTTTGCTCAAGTAGAAAGTGATAGAGCAAGAATTAATTTATCACGCTTTCCTCTGTTCTTTCCCGAAAAAAGAGAATTCTTTCTTGAAGGAAAAAAATTTTTTGATTTTAATCTTGGCGGTAACAACACAATTTTCTATTCAAGAAGAATAGGTTTGAAAAATGGGATTCAAATTCCAATAATTGCCGGAGCAAAATTAGTTGGTCGCTTAGATGATTATGAAATAGGTTTAATAGATATGCAAACGGCAAGAAAAGATACTGTTCAATCAACTAATTTTTCTGCCATTAGGGTTAAATATGATTTATTCAATTCCTCTTATATTGGATTCATGACAACAAATAAATTTTCAAAAGATAATTTTTCAAATTCATTCGGAGCTGATTTTAATTTTTCATTTAATGATTTTTTAGGTGATAACAATCTTGTTGTTTTCGGTGCAATTGCAAAAAGTAACGAATCTAATTCATTAAAAAATTCTTGGGCGGGAAATTTCTTTATAGATTTTCCCAATGATTTTATTGATACTTTTTTAGGTTATCGTTTTGTTCAAAGTGGATTTGATCCTCAACTTGGTTTTATTTCAAGAAAAGGTGTTCAGCAGTTTATTTATAATCTTGAAATTGAACCGAGAATAAATAAATATGGAATTAAGAAACTAAGATTTCAACCCATTGAATCAAACTTTTATGTTGATGATATTGGTAATTTAGAAACTGCTTCATTAATGGTTTCTCCTATTGGTGTTATATTTGACACTGGCGCTCAATTTGGTTTTGGTATAGTTAGAAGTTTTGATTACCCAAAAGAAGATTTTGGGATTTTCGATACAGCAAAAGTAAAAGCTGGTAAATATTGGGAAAACGGTTACGGTTTTAATTTTAACACTTCAACTTCAAAAAATATTTTTGGTAGAATTGAATTTTCACGAGTAGGTTTTTATGGTGGTAGAAAAACTACAATTGAAACAAGGGTTAATTATACATTAAACAAACACTTCACTTTTTCTGCTGATTATCGGAAAAATAATTTATCATTCAAATATAATAAGTTTTCAACCGATGAATTTGGTGGAAGATTAACTTATAACATTTCAACAAGATTACTATCTACTATTTTTATTCAATGGAATAATGAACTTAATGAAATAAATGTAAATTATAGATTTAATTGGAAACCAAAAGTAGGTAGTGATTTTTATATTGTATTAAATCAAGTATTATCTACTGAAAATAAAATTAAATCTAAAGATTTTGCGATTCTTGCAAAATTTGTTTGGATGTTTATAATATAAAATAAAATAAATTAGATTATACATTATCACAAGCAAGGAAATTATTGATGCAATTGATTCTGCAATTCAATGGTTCGAGCAATCAAAAATTTACGGAATACATGTTGTGGCAGATAAAGAAGATTCATTAAGAGTCAGAATACAATGCTCACCGCACATATAGAAAAGTAATTTAATATAAAAATCCCCCAATTTGAGCAAGGTATTATGAAATTGAAACTAACAAACCATTCATTTGTAATCGTAATGGTATTTAAGTTTATTTTATGGCTGAAGTTTTACTAGAAAGAAAAAGCGATTATGCGTGGTATGGCTATTGGCCAGATGAAGTTTTAAAATTATATTCGAATTGGAAAAAGAATTTGAAAGGAAAATAATTGAGTGATATTAATCGCTTATTAAAAAACAATAAAGAATGGTCAAAAAAGATTAAAGAAAATGATCCAACATTTTTCAAAAAATTATCGAAACAACAATCACCAGAATATTTATGGATAGGTTGTTCAGATAGCCGCGTTCCTGCAAATGAGATTGTTGGCTTATTACCTGGCGAAATTTTTGTCCATCGTAATATTGCAAATGTAATTGTTCACACTGATTTAAATGCTTTATCAGTAATCCAATTTGCTGTTGATGTTTTAAATGTAAAACACATAATTGTATGTGGCCATTATAATTGTGGTGGTATAAAAGCTGCACTCGAAAATAAAGAACATGGTTTAATCGATAACTGGCTGCGTCATATAAAAGATGTTTATCGGTTCAATCAAAATGAATTTACTCACCTAAAATCTGAAGAAGAAAAAGTAAATAAACTTTGCGAAATAAATGTTTATGAACAAGTAGCAAATGTTTGTAATACAACAATTGTTCAGAATGCTTGGAGAACAGGAAAGGAATTAACCGTTCATGGCTGGATTTACGGACTTCATAATGGAATAATAAAAGATTTAAAAATTAGCGTTTCTTCAATTGATAAAGTAAATTCAATCTATCGAACAAGTTTAAAATGAGCAAAGTCGAATTAGAATTACTTTCACCAGCAAAAGATATTGAGGTTGGAATTGCTGCTATAGATTGTGGTGCTGATGCTGTTTACATTGGCGCTCCAAGTTTTGGTGCCCGCGAAGCTGCAGGTAATTCAATAGAAGATATTAATAAACTTGTTAATTATGCTCATCAATTTTGGGCAAAAGTTTATGTTACAGTTAACACTATTATTTATGATAATGAAATTCAAACTGTTGAAAAACTTATCAACCAACTTTATGAAATTGGTGTTGATGCTGTAATATTTCAAGATATGGCTTTGCTGAAAATGAATATTCCACCAATTCAACTTTATGCTTCAACACAAACTCACAACTATAAAATTGAACGTATAAAGCTTCTCGATGAGCTTGGTATAAAAAGAATTATTCTTGCTCGTGAATTAACTCTTGATGAAATAAAAATTATAAAAAAAGAAGTAAGAGCTGAACTTGAATTTTTTATTCATGGTGCTTTATGTGTTAGTTTAAGTGGTCAATGTTACATGAGCTTTGATTCAACCGGAAGAAGTGCTAATCGTGGCGAATGTGCTCAAAATTGTAGATTACCTTATACTTTAGTTGATGCTAACAACAATGTAATTGTTAAAAATAAACATCTTCTTTCACTTAAAGATTTAAATCTTTCTCACCACATAATTGACTTAATTGACGCTGGTATTACTTCTTTCAAAATTGAAGGAAGATTAAAAGACATAAGTTATGTTAAAAACATTACAGCATATTATCGCCAATTATTGGATGATATTATTAAAAACAAAGAAGAATATGAAAAAGCATCTTCAGGCTATTCAATAATTCCATTTGAACCAGATCCAAAAAAAACATTTAATCGCGGCTACACAAATTATTTTATTAATGACAGAAGTGAAAAAGTTTCATCACACGAAACTCCAAAATCCAAAGGAAAATATTTAGGCAAAGTAATTGAAATGGGTAAAACTGGTTTCAGAATAGGGACAACAGAAAAAATTCATAATGGTGATGGAATTTGTTTTATAGATTCAAAAGAAAATTTAGTTGGCTTTAATGTAAGCAAAGTTGTTGGTAATAAAATTTTTACAAATGACTTTTTTAACTTAAAACTCGGAACTAAAGTTTATAGAAACTTCGATTATGCATTTAACAAAGAATTAGAAAAAGATTGCAAACGCAAAATAGGTGTTTCATTTGATCTTTTCGAAGTTGAAGATGGAATTAAAATCATAGCTAAAGATGAAGATAATATTTTTATTGAACATATTTTTGAAACAAAAAAAGAACTTGCAAAAAATAAAAATGTCTCAATTGAAATTTTGAAAAATAATTTATCCAAAAGCGGCTCAGCAATTTTTAATGTTGAAAATATTAGTGTTCACTTTGTTGATTCATATTTCTTTACAACAAAACAAATAAATGAATGGCGAAGATTTATTTTAAATAAACTTATAGCTGAAAGAATTAAAAGCCATAAACGAGAAACTTTTCAATTAGAAAAAGTAAATGTTAAAACAAAAGAAAAACTGGATTATAAAGCAAATGTTGTAAATTCTCTTTCGAAAAAATTTTATGAAGAAGTTGGCGCAAAAGAAATCGAACCCGGTTTTGAATTGCAAAAAAATCATTCTGGTAAAACAGTTATGACTTGCAAATATTGTATTAAAGATGAGCTTGGACTTTGTCCATTTGATACAGATAAAAAAATTGACGAACCATTGTATTTGATAAATGAAACTAAAAAATATGAACTTGTGTTTAAATGTAACGAGTGTATGATGGAGATACTCAGTCCATAAGATTTGAAAATCACCCGCATTAAGAAATAAATCTTTTAAAATTTACTATGAAACCACAATGTAAAATAACTTTAACTTACTTTATCATTTCATCATTATGGATTTATTTTTCAGATAGAATTGTTCAAAATTTCGTTTTTTCCTCTGCTACAATTTCTTTAATTCAAACTTATAAAGGCTGGTTTTTTGTTACTGTTACGTCCATACTGTTATTTCTTATGATAAAAAAAGCAAATTCTGAACTTTTAAAAAGAGAACAGGAAAAATATGAGTTGTACAAAACTACGATGCGTGGAGTACATCATATTGTAAATAATTTTCTATTAAAGATGAATTTTTTTAAAGAAATGGTTAGTGAGGGCAATATAATAAATAAAGAAACAATAGAAAGCATCAACAACACAATTTTTGAAACGGCTGAAGAACTTAAAAAATTAAGCGATATCGAAAATCCTTCAAAAGAAAAAATTAGAAAAGCGGTATATAACAATACAAAAGCTGGGTATTAACTGTATTAAAATTATTTCACTTTAATTTGTATTAATGGCGTGTTATGTTAGAACACAACCGCCGATTTGGTTCTTTTTATCCAGTTTTCGACTGGGTTAATTATCTATTTGATACTTACCAGAAGAAGTAATAACATCCTGTTATTCGTCGTCATATTTATCCGCCTTTGGCGAAGCGACAATTAGTGTATTCGTCATAAGTGAACCGGGCCGCATTCTTGCTGAACGCAATTTATGTTTTTAACGGATTATCCGTTTTGCATGCCGTTAGTCGCGGTCACCGGTTCTTTAAGCTGCTTTATTATTTACGTATGCTTCTTCTTTTTCTGTGATTGCATGCACCTTCATCATTAGCTTACGTGCTACTGCTACTATCGCTTTCTGTTTACATCCACTGCTTCTATATACTCTTTCAAACTTATTGAGAAGATTTCCATCCTTTCTTACTGCTACCCATGCAAGCTGAATGATGATTAATCTTAATTGTTTGCTTCCTATCAGTCCCGTTCTGCTTCTTACTATCGCCTCTCCGCTGCTTTGTTCACCAGGTGTTAATCCCACATAGTGAACAAGTTTTTCTCCGCTTTCAAATCGTCTTTTTCTATCAAACAAATAAACTACCAATCTTACTGCACTTACTATTCCTATCCCGTTTATCTTCTCTATTCTTTTAATTCGTTCTCCGATTTCTTCATCTTCCAATATCTCTTTGATCTTTTTCTCGCTGTCCTTTATCTGTTCCTTTACAAACTCATATTCTTTTATCAATACTTCAAACTTTCTGTTAAATATATCTTCTTGAAAACGAACAAGCTTTAGTTTTTCTATGAGCTCTTTATTCCATTTCTCCCATTTCAACTCATGATTCTTACACTCTAATATGCAGCGTATTTGTCGCAGTATCTGTCCTTCTCTCATCTTCTCTTTATCATATATTCTGAACAACGAACGATACTCACGTATCTTCATTGTTGGCACTTTTACCTCTCTGAGTAATCCTCGTGAGTGTTGAAATGCCAGTTTTCTTGAATCGATTTTATCTGTCTTTACTACACTTCCGTCACGATAGATTCTGTTGGTTGGTGTTACTATTATGTTATAACCTTTCTCATGGAAGTAATCGTAGATCCAAAATCCGGAGAAACAGCATTCATAAACAATATGGAAAAGAGCATCAGGATAAGTATTTAATAAAAACTTTTCTAATTCCTCAGCAAATGGAGACATACTGAAAGTTTTCAGTTCTAAGTCGTAACTTCTTACAGAAACAACCCAGCGTTTTTTATGAACATCTATACCGACAAATAAATCTTTGTCGTTAAAAGCCGAAGTAAAATTTTTCTTTTCCATGATGAGTTCTCCTCTTATTATGACTTCTTTGAGAACTCAATTTAATATTTACTTTAAACATACGCTCTTGCAACTAAAGCGCCGCTCATAACTACAAAGACGCTTACGGCAACTACCTATTTTGTTTTAAAATCAACTTCGTTTTATAAATCAACTTTGAACAACAAACTAACTCTGAAAAGCTATACACAATAATTGCAACTCAGACCGCTTCACTAGAAGCGGTCGCTTTGAGTTGCGTGTTAGGTGCTTATCAAACTAAAAATTATTTGAATGAGCAAGGGAATAATTGAAAATAATAACTGAGTTAAAAGAATTGATACAGGAATTATAATTACTAACTTTTGTTTATCAAGTTTGTATGTATTCTTTATTAAGAAAAATGCATATATAGAAGAAAACAATAACAACAAATTGATCCTAGAAAGGAAAGATGCAAATGATTGTGAACAATCATAAACTTTTGTTAATAAATCGTTTACTGAATATTTTAGAAGATTTATTAAATGGAAACTAAAATAGTGATTTAATAAAACATTTAAGGAATCGACAAAAAAAGAGATAATAACTAAACTAAAGGCCACAAAAAGTTGCTTGTAAAGTCCAGTAATGGTTATTTTTTCTCTGAAAACTATATTCAATATTAGGTAACATCCAAAAGTAGAAAATAATATTTGAATCGGTTGTTTTAACAATAGTCCAATAGTTTTAATGAAATAAGTTGTAAAAATATTCGTATTTGGTAATGTAAACCCAGAAGTCTTATCAATGGTTATAAATGAAATTATCGAAAATGACAAAACACTAAAAAAATACAAAAGAATACTTTTTCGAAATAGTTTTTCCAAATTATCAACGTGCGATTGTAAGTTTGGCTTTATATAAAAATTGATTAGCTCTTTCATAAGTAACTCATTTAATTATGGAAAGCATACATGTATCAGATTTATATGTTAAAATTACTGTATGATTATTTGCTTTCCACTGCATCATGCGTGAACCTAGCATTTCATTATCTGAAATTGGATTCCCAATTAGTTTTTTAATTAAGATTAAAAATTGATCGAAAAGCCTTTTTGCTTCTAATTCGGATTTAACTTTATTCGTTATACCACGCATTTTTTGAATCCCACTAGAATCAAAGAAATAACCGATATCGATCGAACAATTCCCGAGTGTATCTGAGAGAACATAACCACTATAACCCATAGATTCTTTTTCTTTAACAATCTTGTTTTCATGATCCGTTAAAAACTGTTTCTTAGAAGTATTCCAAGAACTATTCAATAATTGGTCAATGCTTGTTTGAGCAAGTGAAATATTAAAAAGAGCCAGAAGGAGTAAATAAAGTTTCAACATAATAACCTCGCTAAATAATTATTAATAATATGTGCCGCTTTCGCGGCACCACACTGATGTACAATTGAAATTATTAACCAAAAATAATGCACATCAAATAAAACCAGGCACAAGCAGGAACTGTAGCACCCATCATGGCACAAAGAGCATACATGACTTCGCACATACCAGCATCTGCTGCTTCAGCTGCCTTGATAGTTGAAGAAAAGACAGTAAAGAGCAAAACAAACGGAATGGAAAATGAAATAATACGGTTCTTGAGAAACGACTTCATAACACCTCCGATTAGTTTATAGTTGGTTATTTATTAGCGGAGCTGATAAAAAGTGGCAATATCTTAGCCATTTATCGCTCCAATTAAATAATTGCGAAATATCAAAAGAAATTGTCCGCACTTGTAATATTTTTATCATTAATTTTTTACTCAGAAAGCCTCGTTGTTACTTACTATATCAAGGAATTCGTAAAGCTTATATTCTTTTATAATTATATAGTTAGAATCAAGCTTAACTATATATGGGAGATAAAATATTCTTAATTCTTTCGTTGGTGATAATTGCAATTCATTGCCTATTAGTTTCTTATCGAAATCCACATTAATAAAGATAAACTTTTCTCTGAAAGACTTGAATGAAAGGAGCTTTTTGCATGCACTACATTTGTATGAATAGAAAACAAGTATCCTTTCTTTTTTCAATTTACAAATTGTACTGATATTTACTTTTTCTTCGTTTTTCCGGATGTCGATATTTTTAAGATCAACTCCAATGTTATCATGTTTAATTAGCAACGGCATTAGCAAAAGACTAATTAATATTAATAGTGTGATAATTAAAAGTAATTTCTTTTTATTCATGTTCTTAGCACCTAACGGCGTTGTTTTTAAGCCGCCGCCCATAACAGCTATGCAGCTTTGAAAAACTAACGCCAATAGTTTTTAATTTATTTCTCTTTTGTAACCTACTTCAATGAACAACTAAGTTTTGTCAACCTCACTTTATATTACATCAGTCGACCGTATCGAAGATGCGGTCGGCTTGAAGAACTTGTTATACACCAAGATTAGCAAGATGTAATAATTCTTCAGCAGCGATTCGTAATCCTTCTTGTATAGGTGTAATGTCTGTTCTTCTTGCGTTAAATCTGCGGTTATGAGCAGAAAGATCACCAATAGTTTTGAAATCTTTTAATCCCTTGAGCGCACTCCTAGCAACGTGAAAATGTGATTGGTTTTGAATATTGGAAAGTAATCCAGAAAACATAAGATAGTTATTGTCAGAGTCTTTAATTTCACTTTGAACACCTTTAAATTCATACACCTCAATAATTAGTGTCTCCAGTAGTCGTCTACACATTACTGCGCAACAGTCGTATAAACCATAATCATAACTAAGATTAATCTGAGCAACTGTTCTAATAATATAACCACGCGTTTTGTCGAATAAATCAGGGTCGATAAAACCATTAACAACTTTAATAGGTGTGTGTGAGGAATAACGTGATAAATTTTCTGTTAATTCATCAATCGATTTGGGAGATATTCTATAACCGGTTCCACTTTTAATAATTATCTTGCTTTTTTTAAATCCTTGCGAAATTCTTGAAATGTTTTGTTTACTATAACCCGCTTCTTCAATCAGTTTACATATTTCATTAGTTGTTTTACTCGACTCATCTGTAGTTGTAGTTATGAACCAGAGTAGTGCAATGGCACGATCAAGATTTTGCGGAGCTTCCTTTTCGTAATTAGATAAGAATTGTTGATAAGTAATCATAACCATCTCAATTATTAGTGTCTGGATCCGTCTTTAATCAATAAGCCTTAACGATGTTAATTGCTTTAGAAGTTTGAGCTGGATTTATAGTTATTTTATCATTTCTTAGTTGAAGCCACTCACAATTATCAATAGATCTTTTAGGATTTTTTGACCTAATTCCCAATGTATCCAATACTGCACCTACTTCTTTTTGTAAAGTTTCTCCCAGTTTTGCAATATCCTTCCAAAGCACCAATATTGTAGCTCCCATTACAACATCCGCAATAGCATTTGAACCACGTGAAGGTCGATTCTTTTTAATTGCTTCCCAGTGATGTTTATCTAAATGAATAAAGGGTTTCTCAAGAGTGGGAGAACAAGCACCAATCAAAATATTTTTTTCTATACCAAGTTCAGTTGCATATTTTGTAATGGGATCATAATCATTGTTCTTTGTTTTACTCTTATCGCTAGAATCAGAGGTAAATTTACTTGCATCATTTTGAATATTCGAGGCATTTGTATTAATAGCCAATAAAGTATTCTGCCACAATATTTGATCATCTGATTCTGCTACTACGGTCTCATCTGCTTTTAATATAATTTTAAGTTTAGCTTTGAAAGGCATTTTACCTCCTAAATTATTTCTTACATATGGTGTATAACGGCGTTGCACTTAAGCAGCCGCCCATATTAGACAATGCCGCTTTTGGCAACAACTTTTTTTGTTTTAATCTATTTAACTAGTTTATCCCACTTTAAAGGATAACTCTATTCTGAAAAACAATACATTTTTTACCTTACAGACCGCATCGAAGACGCGGTCTGCTTGGAGTGCTTGTTAGGTTTTTAAGAATTTAGAAGCATCATGTTCTCAATATTATAAATTATACTCAACACCTAACTTCATCAACCAATATAAATATTTAGTAAAATATGTGTCTGATGTTGAACCATGGCCATAAATATTATCTAGTGTTTTGTAAAAACTAAACAAGACAGAAAAATCTTCACTTAGATGTAAGCCAGCAGTTGCACCAACCGTATAACTGAGAGTAGGATGTGTAAAAGAATGGCTATTGCCAGTAAAATTCAAGCTTGAATTCACCCCGATGATACCGAAGAAATTTTCGGCGATACTTCTTCTTAAAAAGAAACCAAATTGAAAGCCATGATAATACTTCTGTGTGAAAAATAGACCCGGTCGAAATTCCAATTGATAAGTGGGGTTAGTCTATATTTGCCACTGTATGAAACTCCATATCCAGTAACAAATTCTTTTTCATCATCCAGATTTTCAAAGGAGCTTGTGCTAGTAGATAATCCAGCAATTTCTAAAATGAAGCCACTTTTATAATTTTGAGAATACATATATCCTACTGATAGCATTAATAAAAAGAAACAAATAAAAAAACTTTTATTCATTTTTTCCTCCTTTTTTATTGAATTCTTGTTTCCCCGGTATCAATAATATCGACAAGTTCCCAGCTTGTAATTTGATAATCATAACATGGGTCATCATAGCCAATATAATAATAAACATAGGTGAATTTTCTTTCTTCTCTTCTTAAATAACTATGCATAAAAGCATAATAATTAAACTCACCGATAGCATCCCAGTAGCTTTGATCTGACATACCTAATTCACCAGCGTATAACCAAATACCATTTTTGCCCATATTATAGGCATGCCCAATGAGTAAATCCATTTCGCCTCTATCAAGTTCACCAGACACCCATAAATGATTAAACTTACTACCAAAGGAGCTATTAAAATCTGTCCATACATCTCTTTGGTCGTCTTCAGTTGCAAAGTAACAAGTATTGCAAACAGAATATGGCAGATAGTATTGATAATCTGAATAAATTGTACTGTTAACATAGTCGGCAATATCATCAAATTCATGGGTTAAATTTTTTGTTGTTTCACCAACAATAAATCAAGATGAACTCCCAATATTATTTTTCCACCACGTCTTGATACTAGAGAGTTTCTGCCGACAATCAGAAGCATCAGCTGCATTATGCATTGGCTCATCAATATAAGAGCCCCATAATGTTCCTAAATTGTAGCTGGAGAATTGATTTACTACTGCATTATAATCTAAAGAGATACCGGCTAAAATTTCGCTTGCAGTGTACACAACATTATTGTTTTCAATTATTGCCATGGGTCCCATGTTGATTTTTGAGAAGCCATAAGTATATTTCAAGGTTGTAAGAATATTACGATCATATTGCCAAAATTTGTTGTCGGGGTAATGATAACTTCCTTTGGGAGAGATACCAACAGTAAGGCCCGAAATTGGATGATATTTAACGAATACCCAGACGTCAACTTCCATTACATAACAAGACTGTAAACTTTGAATGGAGAAAGAACCAGATTTATTCAATGTTTTTGATGAAGGATTATCTAACAATCTTGATTTGAGTTTTTCTAAAAGTAGTTTTTCTGGTTTTTCAATTACTACATATGGTTTTTCATGTTCTTTTTTCAATCTTTTAACTTTTTCCTTTTTCTCCTTTTGGGAGATAGAATCTTGCTGTGAACTTAATTGGCCGTTTGTTTTGGCTAATGCTGATTGAGCAGTAGTATTGTTTTCTTTCTTTTGCTCAACGACTAATTCTTCTTTACAACTAAGAAGAATTGATAATAAAAACAATAAAGGAACTAGAATGTTGATGGACCTATTTAACATAATTCCTCCATATAATTGAATTAATAAATCAAGTAATTACTAATTTATTTTTCTACTATCAGAGTATGATAGCCATATAGAATTAATAACGAATACAACATTTTAGTTATGTAGCTAGGTTATCAATTCAGAAATGGAGGCTTGATTAAAACCTAACGGCGTTGCAACTAAAGCGCCGCCCATAACTACAATGCAGCTTTGAAAAACGAACGCCAATAATTTTATAAATACTTTTTTATTGCAACCTAACTTAAAGAGCAACTAAACTTTTAAAACACAACTTTATAATTACATAAAAGCCGCACTGAAAAACGCTGTCCGTGTTGAGCGGCAGGATATTTCCAAAAAGGATTTGTTTTATTTTCAAATAACTTTTTGGAGGATATATGTTTTATTCCGGCATCGATCAGCACAAACAATTTTCCTACATCACAACTGTTAATGATGACGGCATCATTATTAAACAAGCTGAACTAAAGAACAACTCTTTCGACATTCTCAATTATTTTTCTTCAATTGGCAATGAACATTCCGCTAAAGTCGAGACAACAGGCGGCTGGTATTGGATGAATGACCTTCTCTCCTCTCATGGTATCAACCTTAAACTCGCGCATGCTAAGTATGTTAAAGCCATTGCCTATGCCAAAGTCAAAACTGATAAAGTTGATTCTCATATCCTTGCTCAACTTCTTCGTATGAACTTCATTCCCGAAGCCTATAAAATCTCTGATGATGTTCGTCCTCTTCGTGATACTCTTCGTGCACGGCTTCGTTTATCTCAGAAGAGAACCAGTTGCTTAAACTTCATGCATAGAATGTTGGAGAAGTTTAACATCAATGACCCTTCGTTTTTATCCGACTTCTACAAACTACAGTATCAGCAGTTTGATAACCAAGAACATCTACTCAAAGAACAAATGCTTACTCTGGAAAAATCTCTGTATCCAACACTAATACCAAATGAGGATATTCAACGTATTCTCTGGATTCCAGGCATTGGTAAGATGAATGCTTTTACTATCCTTCTTGAAGTTGGTGACATCAACCGTTTTCAATCTGAAAAAAACTTCTTCTCTTACTGCCGACTGGTTCCTTCTGCACGCAACTCTGCTGGGAAAGTAAGACAAAAATCCTCACTTAAAGACGGCAACAAATATCTTAAGCTTGTTTTCTCCGATGCCGTTGTTCATGCTCTTCAATATTATCCGCCAATTAAAAAATATCATGATTCAAAACTCCGTAAGAAAAAGAAACAAGTTGCTCACGCTATCTTAGCAAAAGAAATCGCTCGCATTGTTTATTACGTTCTTAAAAATAAATCTGATTTTAATAATCATTTTAAGGGAATAGATCTAGAAAAGAAAAAATCTGGTCAGTGGCCGCGCATTACAAGCCCCGACGTCTAACTAGTATAACTATTGCCGTAGATAAACTTCCGTGCTGGAATGGGAAGTAATGCGCTTGCCTAATATATATCTGGGACAATCCATTTGTAATGGATAACTCTTTCTAACAGAGCGTGCCCCGTAAGCGGTTTGGTTGCTACTTACTGCAACCATCAAGATATCGTAGGCATCAAGTAATGTGAATTATCAGTTCAGCTTTTCAAAGAACATTTATTGTGAACAACTCTTAGGTTGTTCTAATATATTTTATTGCCTATTGACTTAATCCTTTTATAAGCGGTTATACAAAACTATTTTGTAATAATTTTATTTGATTTTGGATATATCAATAGACCTTTATCTTCTCCATTCTGGCTCGTCAAATATTCTCTGATACTTTTCAAACTACCAACCTTGTAATATATTCTTTCTTTATCTGTCACTTTCGTAGTATCAAAGTCACGCAAATAATATTTTTTATCAACAACTGTGAATTGTGTCCCATATACTTGGGGTTGTCCAACACTTAATAAATATCTATCATAACTTGCGGCAGATAACCAACGTGCTCTAATATTTGTTGTATCCATTGATGAAGCCTTTTTCGAATAATCCCAAGCCATTTTATATGAGATTGAATCACTACCATGTTGAAATATCATTGCTGCATAGTAATAATCCATTGGAGTCATTACTTTATTTTGTTTAATCATTTCTAAGACCTCAACTCTTCGGGTGGAATCTTCTTTTAATAGATTTTTCCAGTCAATCTTTTCTACTTTTCTTGAGTTCTGATCTTCCTCATACATTTTTTTCAATTCTTGATTATCTTGAGCATAAAGACAACTTAAGAAAGTGCAACACAGTAGAAACAACAATGTGCGTCTCATACCACTCCTTTATGTTTTGTATAACTATTACTTATCCTGCACCGTAATATTTGTTTGGGAACAATATCCAGCACGGTGCTGCAGGATATCATTCCAATTATTTCGTTTTTCTTAAATAATCGCATTATTTAAAAATAGGGTCTTCATAATATCATTCCGTTTGCTTTTCAGTCTAACGGACTCTTTACTCCCAGTCCTTTATTTAAAACATGCGTATAAATCATTGTGGTTTTCACCGACTGATGACCCAGTAATTCTTGTATGGTTCTAATATCATAACCATTTTCTAAAAGATGAGTAGCGAAAGAATGCCTGAATGTATGCGGACTTCCTTGCTTAAGTATTCCGGCTGCTTTAATAGCTTCTTTTACAGCCCTCTGAATTGTGCTTTCGTGGATATGCCATCTGAAAATCAAACCACTGTCTTTATCCTTAATAAATTTATCTGCAGGGAAAGCGTACTGCCAGCCAAATTCCTTAGCAGCCTTTGGATATTTTTTTGCCAAAGCATACGGCAAAATCGTTTCTCCTTTGTTTTTCAGTAAATCACTTTTATGCTGCTTGTAAACTTAGTTCAAATGGTTTTTCAATTCAGGAATAATTGCAGCTGGCAAAATAGTATGTCTGTCTTTCTCACCTTTACCATCTCTAACCAATATCTGTTTATAATCAAAATCGATATCTTTTATTCTTAATCTCAAGGCCTCAGATAATCTTAGTCCGCTTCCGTAGAGAAGAGATACAACTAGTTTTGGAATTCCAGTTAAATTGTCAATAATCTTTGCGGTTTCTTTCTTTGAGAATACAACAGGCAAATGTTTAACTCTTGTGGCGTGTTTTATTTCATCTATCCAGCCAACTTCTTTTTTCAATATCCTTTTGTATAAAAACAAAATTGCCTGCAACGCATGATTCTGAGTTGAACTGGAAACATTATCATTCACAGCAAGGTGATTTATAAAATTCTGAATATCTTCTTTCCCCATTTCATTTGGATGTCTTTTATTGTGAAACAGAATAAATCTTTTTATCCATCCAACATAAGCTTCTTCGGTTTTCTTACTGTAATGATTAACTCTAAGTTCGGTTCTTACCAAATCAAGCAGTTTCGGCTTGTGATTTTCTTTTTGTGGAGTTCCTGCAGTTGGTGAAATATTTTTCTGCCCTCTAAGCAAGTAATATTTCCTTTTTTTCTGATTACAACTTAAATTTATTTTTCAACTAAGTCAAGAAAAATTTTCAGCCACAAATTGACACTAATTTTCACTAATGGGTAAAGATAAATTTCACGATTTGTTTTTAAGTTTATTTTATTTGTGTTAATCTGTGGTAAAAAAATCTAACCACAGATAACACAGATTTTCACAGATTAATTTCTTATTTCTTTTATAGTTTATAACAATCGACTTTAAAGTTTTACGGGTCAAACAAACTTGCTGTGTAATAATTCACAAAATTCTTTGTATTCTTTTAACTTTGCAAAAGAGGTAAACATTTTTAATCCATCAAAAATTTTCCAGACTAATATAATACTCGTATCAGTTGATTTTGAACCAGCGTTTTTTTATCAACGCTTTGTCCGGTTGATTAATTTTGAAGTTATTAAATCCGTTACCCCAAAATTATTAATGTGCAGATTATGAATTAGTTTATATGATTACTAATTTTTTATTTGAATGTAGTTAAATACTATTTTTGTATTAACAGCTTAATCCTATTATGAAAAATATTTTACTTGCTACAGCAATTTTATCGGGCATATTTTTCCCTTACGGACATAATTACGTTTTTCTAATAAGATATTTCTTAATGCTGCTTCTGTTTTTTTCTTTTCTTGATATTAAAGTAAATAAAAATGTTATAAACAAAATTCATTTTTACATTTTAAGTATTATAGTTTTTTCATCAATCATTTTTTTCTATGCAATAAAAAGTTTTAACTTATACATAGCACAAGCGGTATTTATAACTTCAATAGCGCCAACAGCAATAGCAGCACCAGTTATAATCAGCTTAAGAAAAAGGAATATTGAATTTGTTATGTTTTCGTTGCTGTTAAATAATATTGTGGTTTCTTTGATAATACCATTTTTGTTCCCTTTAATAACAAACTTAGATAATAGTATTAAAACCAAAGATATTTTATTTCCGGTTCTTGTTACGATTTCAATTCCATTATTTGCTTCTCAAATTATAAAAATTATTACCCCGTCAATTTGGAAAAAATTAGTCGGGTGGAAAGATTCATCGTATTATATTTTAATAGCCAATATATACATTGCCGTTTCTGATGCTTCAACATTTATACGTAATGAAAACGGTGATAATCTTTTAATTGTTTTAATAATTGCAGTTTGTTCCGGTTTGCTTTGTCTTTTCTATTTTAGTTTAGGTTGGTTTATCGGCGGAAAGAAATTTTCAGCAGAAGCAAGTCAATCACTTGGGCAAAAAAATAATGCTTTTACAATTTGGCTTGCACTGACATATTTATCACCAATTGCTGCTCTTGGTCCTGTTTTTTATGTACTATATCAAAATATTTATATTTCTTGGGTTTTATACAAAAGCAATAAATAGATTATAAAATTTGGAAGGATTTTAAATCATCAACTAATTTTTCATAATTAATAAACTGAGTTCCTTGCCAACCACATTTTTTAGCACCTTCTACATAATCTAAAACATCATCAATAAAAAAATGTTCACATGATGGTTTTTGTGTGTATGCTTCAACGGTTCTGTAAATTTTTTCTTCTGGTTTAATTGCTCCAACTTCGTAAGAGTAAAATGTTTTATCAAAAAAATTTAAGAACTCAAAATGACCATAACCAAAATCTTTGTGAAGAGCATTAGTATTGGAAAGCAAAGCAACAAAATATTTTTCTTTGAGTTTTGGAATTAAATCAACAACATTCTGATTAATTGTAAAAATATTGGCAAAAGTATAAATAAAATCTTCTTTGGAAACATTACCTTCAAGCCAGTTCAACATAATATTAACAAATTCATCTAAAGTTAATTTTCCTCTTTCAAAGTTTTGATGAACGTAATAATTATTTGCATAAAGGTTTTTAAATTTATCTCCAAGCCCGGGTTTAACATTATTAAATTTTAGAATCACTTGATTATAATCGAAAGGAATTAAAACATTCCCCAAATCGAAAACAACAACAGAAAACTTTTGCATTGAAAACCTGAAATTATTGAGTGCAAATATAGTAAAGGCATTTATGAAAAAGATTAAGATGCAACTCAAAAAAAATTTTTCTTATATTTGTCTCAGTTAAAAAAATGTATAATAAATAAGTAAGTAGAAGATAATTGATGATTCTTGTTGGGCAATTGATTCGCAAAAGGCGAGTAGGAAAGTCCGAACACCACAGAGCAGGGTGCCGGGTAACGCCCGGGGTTCCGACTGTGTCGGAATACGGAAAGTGCCACAGAAAATATACCGCTCCGAAGTAATTCGGAGTAAGGGTGAAAAGGCGAGGTAAGAGCTCACCGCTTCGGTAGTAATATCGTTGGCAGGGCAAACCCCACCTGGTGCAAGGTCAAGTAGAAAGCATCCATTTAATGGACAAAGTTGCTCGCTTTGATTTCCTTCGGGATTTTGCTTTCGGGTAGACCGCTTGATTCCGATGGTAACATCGGTGCTAGATAAATAATTGCCGCTCCGTTTTTCGGAGTACAGAATTCGGCTTATAGACAAGAATCTTAATTTTTTTCTGCTTCCAAAGGGATATATGCAAAATAAACGTTGGAAGCTTAAAGAAGCGCCAGATGAAAAATTGGTTTTGGCGTTAGCTGATAGTTTAAACATTTCTAATGTTTTAGCTTCTCTTCTTATTAAAAGAGGTGTTACTAATTTTTTTGAAGCTAAAAATTTTTTCCGGCCATCTCTTTCTTCTTTGCACGATCCATTTTTAATGAATGGAATGCACGATGCTACTGATCGTGTAATTCAAGCCTTAACTAATAATCAAAAAATTTGTGTTTATGGAGATTATGATGTTGATGGCACTTGTTCTGCCGCATTAATGTATCTTTTCTTAAAAGATCTTGGTGCTGATGTTGAAACTTATATTCCAAACAGATTAACTGAAGGTTATGGAATTTCTATTCAAAGTATTGATCTTCTTAAAGAAAAAAATATTGATTTAATAATTTCTGTTGATTGTGGAATTACTGCAGTTGAAGAAATTGCTCATGCAAATTCTTTAGGAATTGATACAATAGTTTGCGATCATCATAAGCCAAAAGATATTTTACCAAATGCTTATGCAATTTTAGATCCTATTAAACCGGGTTGTAATTATCCTTTCAAACATCTATCCGGTGCTGGTGTTGCATTTAAACTTGCTTCAGCTGTTGCTTCAAGAATTGGAAAAGATAACTTACCACTAAAATATTTAGATCTTGTTGCATTAGCTGGTGCGGCGGATATTGTTCCTTTAACTGATGAAAACAGAATTCTTGTTAAAGAAGGATTAGAATTAATAAATACAAATCCCCGACCAGGAATTGCAGCATTGATTCGTTCTGCAAGAATGGAGCCGGGTAATTTATCTGCCGGTCAAGTTGTGTTTACAATTGCACCAAGAGTGAATGCCGTTGGAAGATTGGGGGATGCAAACCGTGCAGTTGAATTATTCACAACCGATGATCCAATGAAAGCCACTGAGCTTGCAAAAATTCTTGAAGAAGAAAATTCTGAAAGAAGAAAAATTGATGAAATGACATTTTCGCACGCTACAAGTTTGCTTGAAGAAACTATTGATTTAGATAACGACCTGGCTATAATTCTTCATTATGAAGATTGGCATCCGGGTGTAATTGGAATTGTTGCTTCTCGAATGGTTGAAAAATATCATCGCCCAACAATTATGTTAACTACAATTGATGGTGTTGCTAAAGGTTCTGCACGAAGCATTCCCGGTTTTAATATTTACGAGGCATTGCAAAATTGTGAAGAATTTTTAGTTCAATTTGGCGGTCACGAAGCTGCTGCTGGTTTAGCTGTTGAAGTTGATAAATTAAGTGACTTTAAGAAAAAATTTAATGATGTATTAAAAACCAGCTTAAAAGAAGAACATATTTTACAAGAAATTTCTATTGATGCTAAAATTAATTTATCTGAAATTTCACCTAAGTTTATTAGGATTTTAGATCAATTTGCTCCTTTCGGACCTGGAAATATGCGACCAACTTTTTTAAGCGAGAATGTTTCTTTAGTTCAAACACCTCGTTTAGTTGGGTCAAATCATCTTGTTACAAGTTTTAAACAAAATGGTCATGAAAAAATTTTAGATGCAATTGGTTTTAATCTTGGTTATTTTGTAACTAAAATTAATAAAGATGAAAACCTTGTTGATATTGTTTATACAATCGAAACAATTACAAAAGATGGAAAAATATTTCCGCAAATTAGAATCAGAGACTTACGCATAAAAGACAAAACCGGAAAACAGATAGAGGTTTAATATGTCGGGTCATAATAAGTGGTCAACTATCAAGAGAAAAAAAGCTGTTCTTGATGCAAAGAAAGGGAAAATTTTTTCTCGTATTATTAAAGAAATTATGATAGCTGTAAGACAAGCTGGAGCTGATCCCGAAGCAAATGCAAGGTTAAGATTAGCAATTGATAATGCTAAATCCGCAAATATGCCGGCAGAAAATATTGAGCGTGCTATTAAAAAAGCTTCCGGAGAATTAGAAGGGCAGCAATTATTTGAAGTTGTTTATGAAGGCTATAGTCCCGGCGGTGCAGCTATAATTGTTGAAGCCGCAACCGATAATAAAAACAGAACTCTTCAGGAAATTAGGCATACATTTACAAAATATGGCGGAACGCTTGGTGAAAGTAAATCTGTTTCCTGGATGTTTGAACACAAAGGTGTAATTACAATTAAACGTGATGGCAAAAGTGAAGATGAAATGATGGAAATAATTTTAGACGTTGGTGCTGATGATTTAATTACCGATGAAGATATTTTTCAGGTTAAAACTTCTGTTGAAGATTTTGAACATGTCCGCCGTGCATTAGTAGATAAAAATTTACCAATTGAAAATGCATCTCTGCAGTGGATTGCAAAAACAAATCATGAAATAAAAAAAGAAGATGTTGAAAAATTTGAAAAGCTGATGGATGCAATTGAGGATTGCGACGACGTTCAAAATGTTTATACAAATGCCGAAATAAAAGAATAGAAATGAGAATAATTGGAATTGATCCCGGAACTTTATTTACCGGTTATGGAATAATAGATTTCACCAATAATGAAATTAAACATGTTGTTTCGGGTGTAATAAAAATTCAGGCGTTTAAAGAACAAGCTAAAAGATTAGAAGTAATTTACTCTGAAATTAGTTCAGTAATAAAAAAATACAAACCACAAGAGTTCGCTTTAGAAACAGCCTTTTATGGAAAAAATGTTCAATCAACTTTGAAGATTGGTTACGCACGCGGTGTTTCTATGCTTGTTGCAATTCATAATAATTTACCGATGAAAGAATATTCCCCAAGAGAAGTTAAAAAAGCTGTTGTTGGAAATGGTGCGGCTTCCAAAAATCAGGTTCAATTTATGATTAAAAAACTTCTTTGCTTAAATAATCCTAAAATTAAATTTGATGAATCAGATGCTTTGGCTGTTGCTGTTTGCCATGCTTTTAAAATTATTTCGCCAACTAAACGAAGTAAAACATGGAAAGAATTTGTTGAAGATAATCCGGGAAAAATTTTGTCGTAAAAATTTATTGAACAGATTTTCAACTTTAAAATTTCCAAACCAACTTCATAAAAAAGATGTTATATTTAAACAGCGTCAAAAAATATTTTGCTTCAACTGAAAAAAATTTTTCAACAAAAAATAAATTTCTATGGCTACTAAATTACACTCAAGTAAAATAATAGATATTTATTCTGCACTAACAGATACGGAACTTGAATTGCCTGTTGTTAATGGTGGCATAAGTGCTGGTTTTCCTTCTCCGGCATTGGATTTTGTTGATATCAGTATTGATTTAAATAAGCATTTAATTAAACATCCATCTGCTACTTTTTACGGACGTGTTAAAGGGCATTCGTTAAAAAATGCTGGTATTGATGATGGCGATCTTTTAATTATTGACAGAAGTTTAGAACCTCAAAATGGAAAAATTGCAGTTTGTTATATTGATGGTGAATTCACAGCTAAAAGAATTAAAATAAAAAAAGATGAAATTTGGCTGATGCCGGAAAATGAAAATTACTCCCCAATTAAAATCGAAAAAGATAACGACTTTTTAGTTTGGGGAATTGTAACTCATGTAATTAAATCTTTTTAAAATGTTTGCATTAATTGATTGCAATAATTTTTATGCATCTTGCGAAAGAGTTTTTCGCCCAGATTTAATTGGAAAACCTGTTGTTGTTTTATCCAACAACGATGGCTGTGTAATTGCAAGAAGTAACGAAGCAAAAACTCTTGGCATTCCAATGGGTGCGCCTGCTTTTCAATACGAAGATGTTTTTGTGAAAAATAATGTTCATGTTTTTTCTGCAAACTTTGCTCTTTATGGCGATATGAGTCACCGTGTGATGACTATTTTATCAGAATATTCTCCCGATATTGAAATTTACAGCATCGACGAAGCTTTTTTAAATCTTGATGGATTAGAACATCTCAACTTACTTAGCTATGGGAATGAAATAAGAAAACGTGTTTTTAAATGGACTGGGATTCCTATCAGTATTGGAATTGCACCAACAAAAGCTTTAGCAAAAGTTGCAAACAGAATTGCAAAAAAATTTCCAGATAAAACAAACGGCGTTTATATTCTTGATGATCATAAAAAAATTACAAAAGCACTTAAATGGCTTGCCGTTGAAGATGTTTGGGGAATTGGAAGACGACACAGCAAAAGATTAAAAGCAATTGGTGTAAAAACAGCTTACGATTTTATTCAACTTGATGATAATTATGTCAAAAGAAAAATGACAATAGTTGGTCTTCGCTTAAAAAGAGATTTGCAAGGAATTCCAACAATTCAAATGGAAGATGTTCAACCAAAAAAGAATATTGCAACAACAAGAACATTTGAAACAAATTATAATAACTTTGAACAGATAAATGAACGTGTAATTACCTTTGCTGTTTCGTGCGGCGAAAAGTTAAGAAAACAAAATTCGGCTTGTAATTCATTAATGGTTTTTATTCATACAAATCCACATCGAGAAGATTTGCCGCAATACAGCAGAAATATTGTAGTTAAACTTCCATTTCCAACAAATTCCGGAATTGAGCTTGCAAAATTTGCTTCGCAAGCATTAAAACAAATTTTTAAGCCCGGTTATTTTTACAAAAAAGCCGGAGTTATAGTAATGGATTTTACACCGGCAGATATTCCGCAATATGATTTATTTGAAAACAGCGATGAACGTCATCAACCATTAATGCAAGCAGTTGATAAAATTAACTCGAGATATGGTCAACATAAAATTCGCCTTGCAGCACAAGATCAAAAACGTGTTTGGAAAATGAAACAGGAAAAATTGTCACCGCGCTATACAACAAAATTATCCGATATTATAACTATAAAATTATAAACTATATATTCTACATCATGCATTAATAAAAATGTGTTTCTTTTCAAAAATATCTAAAACAGCACAAGAAGTTGAAAACCGTTTCAATGCAAAGTTTGATAATGCTCAAGAGTTCAAACCATCATTTTATAATGGATTTCAGTTTCCGAAAACTCCTGTAATTACAAATGTTGATTTACAAAAAATTCAGCTTTACCAATGGGGATTAATTCCAACATGGGCAAAAGAGGACAGCATAAAAAAATATACTCTTAATGCCAAGATTGAAACATTAAAAGAAAAACCATCTTTCAAAAATTCAATTAACAATAGATGTTTAGTTATTTCAGATGGATTTTTTGAATGGCAATGGCTTGATGAAAAAGGAAAACAAAAGAAAAGGTATCTTGTAACTTTACCTAACAAAGAATTATTTGCATTCGCTGGTCTTTGGAGTGAATGGACAGATAAACAAAGCAATGAAAAAATTTATTCATATACAATCATAACTACCGAAGCAAATGAACTGATGAGCAAAATTCATAACTCAAAAAAAAGAATGCCGGTAATTTTAGCTTTAGAAAATGAAAAAGATTGGCTTAACGGAAATGAACTAATAATGCAAAACGATAGATTAATTGCTTTTGAATCTTAATTTCTAACTTTCGAAAGAAATTTCAAATGAAAAAATACTCTCTTTTTTTTCTGCTTCTTATTCCCAACATAGTTTTCTCTCAAAAAAAACTTGATAAAGAACCAATCGTTAGAATAAGAATAATTAACACAATAGATTCTTTAAATATTATTTTCAATGATGATTGGAAAGAAAAAAACAGGAACAAAAACTTTTCAGCTAAAGAAGAAGTAACCTTTTTTATTCAGAATAACGAAATTAAAGCAATGCAAAATGATGAAGTCATTTCTTTCGACGATGAAGTAATTTTAATTAACAATTCAAATGGAACATTAAAAATTAAAAATGTTCCTTTTGGTGTTGGTTGGTGGTGGCAAAACAAAGAAGATAGAATTTACGAAGGGGAAATTCATCTTTATATTACAAAAGAAAACAAAATTGAAGTTGTAATTCACTTGCCATTAGAGCAATATTTAAAAGGTGTTGTCCCTTATGAAATCGGTAACGATTCACCACTCGAAGCTTTGAAAGCACAAGCTGTTGCTGCTCGTTCTGAAGCTATAATGGCTTTGCAGTCAAAACTTTTTAGCGGCGAACATCATGAATTAACCTCCGATGTTGAATGTCAAGTATTTAGCGGAAATGAAAAAAGAAATTCTGCGACCGATAAAGCTGTTGATGAAACTTATGGATTAATACTTGCTGAGAATGATAATCCAATTAATGCTTATTATTCTTCTAACTGTGGCGGGCATTCAGAATTAATTAAAAATGTTTGGGGAGATAGACCAACTCCCGAAAGTTATAACAAAGCACATTTTGATTGGAAAGATTCAACATTCTTAGATTTAAGCATCGAACAAAATGTTCATGATTGGATTTTATCTAATCCACCTGCTTTTTGTAATCCAAATATTCATTCAGATTTACCAAGCTGGACAAAAAATAATTTTAGATGGAAAAGAGAATTTCAAATTGATGAGATAACTTCAATGTTATCAAAGGGAAAAAACTTTGGAAGTTTAGATGATATAAAAATTCTTAAACGAGGAATTTCTGGAAGAGTAACGCATGTAAAATTTATTTTTGAAAAAGATTCAATTGAAACTAAAGGTGAATTAAAAATTAGGCAACTATTTTCACCACCATTAAAAAGTTCGGCTTTTATTTATGAAAAGCTTGATGATAAATTTATTTTTTACGGTGCTGGTTGGGGACACGGAATTGGTATGTGTCAATCCGGTGCTGTTACAATGGCAAATGCCAACTATTCTTTTATTGAAATATTAAAACACTATTACAAAAATGCTGATGTAATTAAAATTTATGATTGAATTATGAAATTAAATTTTTCTTTAGAAGAAAAAATTGGTCAAATAATTTTAACAGGTTTTCATGGAAAAAACATTAATGAGAACTCTTCGGTTGTAAAAGATATCTTAAATCATCATTTGGGAAATTTGTGGTTTACAGACAAAGATGATTTTATTAATGGTAAATACGGAAATATTGAATCACCTCAACAATTAAAAAAATTAACAACAGACTTGCAAAATTTTTCGAACAATAAATTATTCATTGCCATTGATGCTGAAGGTGGAAATGTAATCAGATTAAAAGAAAAATATGGATTTCCAAAAACTTTATCGGCAAAATTTTTAGGTGACAAAAATGATTTTGCCTTAACAAGAGAAAACTCAACTTTAATAGCCGAAACATTAATCAAAGCTGGAATTAATATTAACTTTGCACCGGTTGTTGATTTAAATATCAACAAAGATTTGAACATCATAAGCAAAAAAGAAAGGAGCTTTTCGGATAATCCTGATATTGTGTTTCAACATGCAAAAGAATTTATACTTGCACATAAAGAAAAAAATGTTGTAACATGCTTAAAGCATTTTCCGGGACATGGAAGCGCAGTTTCCGATACTCACGATGGATTTGTAGATTCTACAAAATATTGGAACGAAAAAGAATTAATACCTTACAAGCTTTTAATAGAAGAAAACCTCGCTGATGCAATAATGATTTCTCATATTTACAATAAAAATCTTGATGAAAAATTTCCTTCTTCACTTTCAAAAAAAATTATAAATGATTTGCTTCGCGATAAGCTTTCATTCAACGGTTTAATTTTTACAGATGATTTAGACATGAAAGCTATTGATGATAATTATAGTTTGGAAAAATCATTAGAACTTGCCATCAATGCTGGTGCTGATATAATTATAAAAAGCAACTTGAAAAATCCTATTCCAGATCTTGTTGCAAAAATTATTAAAGCCATAAAAAAACTTATTGACCAAAATATAATTACCGAAAAAAGAATAGATGAATCTTTCGAAAGAATAATTTTAGCAAAAAAGAAATTGGGGTTAATGAACTCATAACTCAATTAATTAGTTTAGTTGTTATTATAAAATTAAATAAAGAAGATATCTCTCGAATAATAGAAATGGCGTGGGAAGACCGAACACCATTTGAAGCAATTGAATTTCAATTTGGATTAAAAGAAAATGATGTTCGTGAAATTATGAGAAGGGAACTGAAGCCATCGAGTTTTAAAATGTGGCGTAAAAGAGTAAGCGGAAGAAAAACAAAACATCTTTCATTACGCTCAAAAGAAGTGAATAGGTTTAAGAGTAAGAATCAACAAAATCTCTGCTTAACTTACATTATAGATTTTAGCACCATTTAAAATTTCTTACTTAATTGTAACTTATAACATTCTAACTTAGGTTTTTTTTCTAAAGTGTAAAAATTATCAACCTAAGGATTTCTTAAACAATCAACACCTAAATGATTTGTTAAAAGCTTAATAAAATTATTTGACATTTCTTTTTGAATGTTTATTTTGCCACAACTTTTAAATTAAATAAATGAAACAAAAAGAAAAGAAAACAGAACTGGTCCGTGGATTAAGTTTAACGGCCGCAATGATGATTGTTGCTGGTTCAATGATTGGTTCCGGAATTTTTCGTAAGCCAGCAACTATGGCCGGGCAACTTGGCTCTCCTGAACTTTTAATTTTTGTTTGGATAGCAGCCGGTTTAATTACATTAATAGCAGTTTTAGTTAATGCAGAAATTGCCGGAATGATAGACGCAACCGGTGGACAATATATTTATTTCAGAAAAATGTATGGTGAATTTACAGCTTACATTTATGGCTGGTCTATTCTTTCTGTAATTCAAACTGGAAGTCAGGCTGCTATTGCTTATGCTTTTGCTGAATATCTCGGTTATTTTATCAAATATCCCGAAATACCAAAATCACTTCAAGATATTTCTTTTTTTGTTCCTCTCGTTGGTAATATTCATCCATTTGTGGATTTAGGCACAAAGTCGATTGCTATTGCTGTCATATTTTTTTTAACAATAGTCAATTACATCGGTGTAGTTTTTGGTGGAAGTGTTCAAACAATTGTTACTTTTATAAAAATTATTTCAATTCTTTTAATCACATTTCTACTTTTAATTTTAGGCAACGGAAGTCTTAGTAATATTTACACGGGATTTAATTTTCATCCTGAATCAACAGCGGGTTTAATTAGTGTTTTGGGATTAGCCTTTGCCGGTGCTTTTTGGGCTTATGACGCCTGGAATAATATAACTTTTGTTTCAGGTGAAGTTAAAAATCCAAATCGTAATGTGCCTCTTGCACTTTTTTATGGAACATTAATAGTTATTGCAGTTTATGTTTTAATTAACATTGCTTTTCTTTATGTATTGCCAATAGATGAAATGGCAAAATCACCATTAGTAGCAGCAACTGCAGCTGAAAAAATTTTTGGTAATTATGGTGCTTCTTTAATTTCTATTGCTGTTATTATTTCAACATTTGGTGCTTTAAATGGAAGCATTCTTGCAACTGCGAGAGTTCCTTTTGCAATGTCGAGAGCAAAGTTATTTTTTAAAAGTTTAGGAAAAGTTCACCCAAAATTTGGAACACCACACATTTCTCTTTTAGTTCAGGGCTTGTGGTCTTGTGTATTAGTTTTATCTGGTTCTTTTGATACAATAACAGATTATGTGATTTTTGCATCATGGTTATTTTATATGCTTGGTGCATTTGGTGTTTTTGTTTTACGTAAAAAAATGCCGGATCACCCGCGTCCTTATAAAGTTTGGGGCTATCCATTTACTCCTGCAATTTTTGTTTTGTTTGCATTTTTATTTTTAATTAATTCAATTATATCTGATACACAAAATGCAATGATGGGATTGATACTTGTTCTTAGCGGTGTGCCTTTTTATTTGTTTTGGAAATATTTTGATAAGAAAAATAAAAATGCAGAGGTTTAACTTATTAAACCTCCGCATCAATAAATTAAAATCTCCATCTTGAATCAAATGCAACCGTTACTCTTTTTGCAGAATTTGGACTTAAAACATTTTGAAAATCTGGTGTGCCAATATTAAACTCTAACAATCCTAAATCAAAACCTAAACCTAACGCCCAGCCAAATTTATCAAAACCGCCAATTGAAAAACCGGTTCGTAATCCAATAGCTTTTGTTGGTGAATAATCTAATCCTGCAACAAAACGAGGAGTTTTATAATTTCCCGGTTGTTCATTAAAACCTTGATGCAATTCTAAAACAGCAAGCATTCTTCCTGCAGAACGAACATTATTAGATCTATTTGTCCAAACGATTGCAATGTGAAGAGCTGTTGCCATTTCAGTTTTTAACGAACTAATATATTT
>CAZVBT010000002.1:0-19307 GCA_964625385.1 uncultured Melioribacter sp.
CCATTTTTAATACCATCTAAAAATTTTCCGTTCCGGAAACTTTCCTGCATTTCATCACGAATACTGTTCCATGTATTTGGTTCAACTTTTCGGTTAATTCCATCATCAGCTAAAATGTAAAATTGCCTGTCTTCAAATAGAATAAAAATTAATATTCCCGTTTTATCGCGAGTGTTATGCATTTTAAGTTTTACAAATTCAGTTTCAGCTAAGTCCTTTAAACTTTTTTTCTTTTCAGAAAAAGATCTTTTTTCTTTCATTGAAACCCGCACTTCACCGGAAGTTTTAGTTTCTATTTTTTTAATTTCATTTGAGATTCTTAAAAAATCATCATCTGAAAAAAAATTGTAAATAATATTTTCCATTTTTAACCAAAATTTTAAGCAAAGATAATTCAACTAAATATGAAATCAAATTGACAATCAGTTATATTTGAACGTCAAATTAAAAATTATGAGGAAATAATGTATAAAGTCGTTTTATTGCGTCACGGCGAAAGTGAATGGAACAAATTAAATCTTTTTACTGGTTGGACAGATGTTGACCTATCAGAAAAAGGAATTGAAGAAGCAAAACAAGCTGGAAAAGTTCTAAAACAAGAGGGTTACACTTTTGATATTGCCTTTACATCTGTTCTAAAAAGAGCTATCAAAACTTTAAATTTAGCTCTTGAAGAACTTGATTTGCTGTGGATACCAGTCATAAAAAACTGGAGGCTAAACGAAAGACATTACGGCGCTTTACAAGGATTAAACAAAGCTGAAACGGCAGAAAAATATGGTAATGAAAAAGTCAAAATTTGGAGAAGAAGTTACGATGTTCCACCACCAGCTTTAGATGAAAACGATGAACGCTATCCGGGTAAAGATCCTCGTTACGCTGAAATGGACAAAAAAGATATTCCATTAACTGAAAGTTTAAAGTTAACAGTTGACAGATTCTTACCATATTGGTTCGATACAATTGCTCCAACTATAAAAAGTGGAAAGAAAGTAATTATTGCAGCACATGGAAATAGTTTACGCGCATTAGTAAAGTATCTCGATAATATATCCGAAGAAGAAATTACAGAATTAAATATTCCAACCGGAATTCCATTGGTTTATGAATTGGATGAAAATTTAAACCCAATTAAACATTATTATTTAGGCGATCAAGACGCTATCAATGCAGCAATTAATGCAGTTGCAAAACAAGCTGAAAAAAAATAATTTTTATTGGCCCTTGCATTTCTAAATTAGAAATAGTAAAGACCAATATTTTTAAATAAAGCTTTTAATAATAACTTGTATTAAATTAAACAATCATTTATAATTGCAAGCAAAAAGGGAAAAAGAACGATAAAATTATACCTCGTTTAAATAAAGGAATAACAATGAAACGCAATATTATTTTATTATTTATTTTATCGTTCAGTTCAATTTATTCTCAAACAGTGATTGGCAAATATGCAGGTGAATTTTTGTCAATCGGCGTTGGTGGAAGAGCTTCCGCTTTAGGAAGTGCAAACATTGCAATTGTAAATGATGTTACTGCCGGCTACTGGAATCCTTCAGGTTTAGCAAAATTAAATTACCCTCAAATTTCTTTAATGCACGAAGAACATTTTGGTAATCTTGTTAATTATAATTACGCTGCAGTTGCAATCCCTTACGACAAAGATATGAGTTTCGGCTTAAGCATCATTCGTTTAAGTGTTGATGGAATTCCGGATACACGAAATGCTCTTTATGATGCGAATGGTGATGGAGTTTTGGATATTCATTCAGATAGATTAGATTATTCTAAAATAACAGAATTTAACAATACAGATTGGGCTGTTTATTTTTCATTTGCAAAAAGATATAATGAAAAATTTTATTGGGGTGCAAATGTTAAATTAATTGCAAGAGATATTGCTGAATACAATGCTTTCGGCATTGGTTTCGATGCCGGTATTTATTACAATCCATTTGAAAAATTTCATCTTGCAGCAACAATTAATGATTTAACAACAACTTTTGTTGCTTGGAGTACTGGAAGGAATGAATTAATTACTCCAACATTAAAACTTGGAACAGCATACGAAATTGAAGCTTTAGCTGGTAAAATTTTACCAATTGTTGATTTTGATATAAGATTTGAAAATAGAAAAACCGCATCAGTATTTAATGTTGGGGCTATTAGCATCGATCCACATTTAGGTTTGGAATATAAATTTAAAAACCTTTTTGCTGTTCGTGGCGGATTTAACGAAGTTAAACAATTCACAATTGGTGCTGGCTTATTTTTACCCAAACTTCAAGTTGATTATTCTTTTGCAAGATTTAGTCAATCTGAAACAGAAAGATTACCAGATACACATAGAATATCTTTACTTCTAACTTTAGAAGAACCACGCTTTTTAAGAAGTAGTGAATAAAATTCCTAGAAATTAAAACAAATTCTATTATTTCTTTAACCACAAAAACCAATGGAGGATATATGTTAAAAATTGGTGATAAAATTCCAAATATTTCATTTGAAGCGTTACATGATAATCAATTCAAAACATTGAATTTTGAAGATTATAAAGGGAAATGGTTAGTTCTTCTTTTTTATCCGGCTGATTTTACTTTTGTTTGCCCAACAGAATTAGAAGAAGCAGCAAATTATTACGAAGATTTCAAAAAAGTTGGTGCTGAAATTATTAGCTTTAGCACAGATACAAAATATACACATTTAGCTTGGCATGAATCTTCAAAAGCGATAAGTAAAATTAAATTTCCAATGGGTGCTGATCCAACTGGTACAATTTGTAAAACTTTTGGAACCTATATCGAAAGTGATGGATTATCATTACGTGGTACTTTCATTATTGATCCAGATGGGATCTTAAAAACTATCGACATTCATGATAATAGTATTGGTAGAAGTTCAAAAGAAATTTTAAGAAGAGTTAAAGCTGCTTCCTATGTTCACGAACATCCTGATGAAGTTTGCCCTGCAAGCTGGGAACCCGGTAAAGTAACTTTAAAACCTAGTGAAGAATTAGTTGGTAAAATATAATAACATGAGACTTGGTTGCTACGAATAGCAACTAAGTCTCGCTTTTTTTAAGGAATTATTTAGATTGTTCAATTTTCTTTATAAAACTATCATTTGTTTCATATTATTAATTTTTTTATTTAAATGTTCATCCGGTTCAATTTATAATTTTAATTCTAATTTAAGTAAAGAAAGTATCATATCAAGATTTTCTAATTTTAAAATTATTTTACCCGAAGATTGGTTTGTAGCTGATGATGACGGTAACAGTAAAATAGATATATGCCTTGTAAAAAATGATTATAGTGCTTCTATTAAATTTTCACCCATACTAATTAATGAGTTCTCAGATAATTCATTAATTGAGATTCCAATATCAAAAATAGCTTCTGTTGAAATGGATTTGATTAAAAACAAGATGGGGAAAAACTTTAAAGGATTTAATAACATTGAAAATCTTATGATTAATGATAAAAATTTTTCAGCATTTGAATTTTTGGATATTAAATCATATCCAATAAGAGTTGTAATATTTGAATATCAAAATATATATTATGAAGTTACTGCCACTACAAAAAATATTTCGGAACAAAAATCTCTATTTGATTTACAAAACACAATCCTAAAATCAATTAATTAAACTATGAGGTAATATGAAACTAAAAGTCATTTCTATTCTTTTCTTATCTTTTACTTTAGTTCTGAATTCCTTCGCACAAAAAAAAGGGGATAAATCTCCAATGCCAGTTGGAGGAATGGAAGCAGTAGCTAAAAAAGTTGTGTATCCAGATGAAATTAAAGGAAAAAACATAAAAGGTGATGTTCAAGTTATGGTTACTGTAGATTCAACAGGGGTAATTCTTGCAACTAAAATTTATAAAGCATTACACCCTGCTTGTGATTCTGCAGCAGTAAATGCTGTTCGTTCTGTTAAGTTTAAACCAGGTGAAAAAAACGGAAAGAAAGCTGTTAAAAAAGTTATTATACCTATCAACTTTTAATAAATATAAGTACACAGAAATTAATTGTTTCTGTGTACTTACTTTTGTTACAACTCTTATTGATGATTAACTTTGCCAATCATAATACTTTACATTTGTGAAATCTACAACTAAGAAAAGTTCATACGGATTTTCGGAGCTTAAAAGGATTTATCCGAAAAATTATCTTTACGCATTAATTACTGCAATTCTCATACATTTATTTTTTTTTGTTTCATTTATTTTCTTTTCAAAAAAGGAATCGCAAGAGATAACAAAAGAGAAATTGCAAATTGTTGAATATGTTGAACTTGGTCCGCCGCCATCAATCATCGAAAATCAAATTAATATTTTAAAGGAAAATTCAAAGCCAACATTTGGAAACCTGAAAGCGGCAAAAAAAGGTGAAGAAACTTCTGAGTTTGAATTACCAAAAGAATCAAATCAAATTGGAAATGTAAAAGTAGAAGAAACAAAAATTGTTGAGAAAAAAATTGAAGCCATCGATGAAACTTATTATGTATCCGTGGATGTAATGCCCGAACCATTTGGTGGTTTTGATAAACTTCAACAAAATATTAATTATCCGGATGAAGCAAGAAAAAATTCAATTATCGGAAAAGTTTTTGTTAAAGCTTACATAAATGAAAATGGTGAAGTTATAAAAACTGAAATTGTAAAAGGATTAGGATTTGGCTGCGATGAAGAAGCTATATGGGTTGTTAAAAACACCCGGTTTCGTCCAGGAAAGAAAAACGGAAAACCTGTAAAAGTTCAAATGGTAATTCCAATTACTTTTCGTCCATAAATTTAAGTTCATACTTTAAACCTGCACTAAGCCATCTTCCTGGCAAAATTACTCCGGGATAATCATAATAAGTAATATTGAATAAATTAGTTGCTCTTATGAATAAAAATAATTTATTAAATGTTTTTGATAATTGTAAGTCAACTAAATTCCGTGAAGGGTAATTTTCTCTTGATTCATATCTATATGCAAAATCTAAAATTGAATTATAAATAAAATCTGTATTCATTCTAATTATAAATTGATGATTAAAATGTTCAATCAAATATTTTGATTCATAGTTTTCTGTTTTTCTATTTGATGAAAGATAGGTATAACCTAATTCTATATTATTGATGTAAAAATAATTTACAATTTTTTTAATGTTAAAATTACTTGATAATTCAAATCCTCTCGTTTTAAGATTTGTAACATTTTCAACTTTCCATGGATAGCTTTTACTCAATCTCACCCAATCAATTAAGTTTTTACCATCACGTAAAAAAACAGAACTGTTTATTCTATAAAATTCTGTTTTGTAATTTAATCCGATTTCATAATTGTTTGATTCTTCATAAAGTAATAATGGATTACCCATATTTGCTGGACTTACATAATAAAGCTCAGTATAATTCGGAACCCTTAAAGAAGTGCCATAGCTTGTAAACATCTTTAAATTATCTGCCAGGTAATATGCTAAATCAATTCCTGGCAAAATTTTAAGATTGATACTTGAATATTTATAAATAAACAAACCGGTAGATAATGAAAATTTATTTTCAAGAAGATAATTGTGTTCAGCAAAAAAACTTAATTGATTTCTTGAATGCTTTCCAAGATTAGAACTTGAAATTTTATCTTTAATATATTCGATACCTATCGATGACTTTCCGAAATTGGAGTTAAAATTTGTTTGCAATTCTGCACCATAAAATTCTGTAAAGTGCGTGTTATGATTCCAATCAGGACGTAAATAATCCAAATGATAATCATCATAATTATTTCTATAAAATATTTTTGAAGAGATAATCAAATTATTTAAATCAACTTCGTTTTTAAAGTTTGCAATTCTTGTTATTGTTCTTTCAAACTGATTTGGGAATCTATCAGAGTAGAAGCTATTTGCTCCAAAATTTTTATCCAGATAACCTATAAACAAATTAGAATAGAAATTACCAATTATAAAATTTTGAGAGAATGAGAGCAAATCATTTTTAAAGTTTGTGTTAAATCTATAACCATCAGATTTTTTTCTGGAAATGAATAATGAATTATTTAATGAAGTATTTACTGTTAATCCTAAATTAAATAAACCATTTTCACCACCTAATGAATTAATAAAAATGGAATTATCAAAATTTTTTTTCGTTATAAAATTTATAGCACCGGAAAAAGCATTAGCGCCATAAATTTTTGATCCGTTTCCTTTTAAAATTTCTATTTGTTCAATGTTATCAAGACTTATTGGTAAATTAAGATTATGATGACCCGTCTGTGGATCATTCATTTTTATTCCATCAATTAAAATTAAAGTTTGGTCAAAAGAACCACCACGAATTGAAATATCTGATTGCATACCTTCGATACCTCTGGTTCTAACATCAACACTATTTACAAACTTCAGCAAATCAGAAATATTATTAACCGGAATTTGAGAAATTTCTTTTGATGAAATTAAAATTATATTCTTCGAAGAATTTTCAAAACTAGTAGGAATTCTGCTTCCTTTTACAATTATCTCTTCAAGTTTATAAGTTTTACTTTGTGAGTAAATTGAAAAAGTAATCACTAGAAAAAATAAAATTATTTTTCTCATAATTTCCTTTAAAATGAAAAACTCTTTTTATTGTTCAAATTAAGAGTTACTTTGTGCATGAATAACTATGTTAATAATTATTCGGGTACGGCAATAATGAAAAAAATTCACCGTAACACAAAGGAACTCAAAGAGCAATAAAAAGAGTTATTTTTTAATGTTTATAAATTTATTAAATCAGAGTATAATATAAATGCCATTAATAAAAGTAAAATCACAAATCCAGTGTTTTGAATTACCATTTTAACTTTTACAGGTAATTCTCTTTTCAATAATCCTTCAATAAGAATAATAACAAAATGTCCACCATCTAAAACAGGAAAAGGTAAAATGTTTATAATGGCTAAGCTTAAGCTCAACATTGCCAAAAAATAAAGAAATGAAGTTATGCCAGTATCGGCAGATTTAACTGCGTACTGTGCTATTTTAACTGGTCCACCAAAAGCTTGATTGAAAGCTAATTTACCTACAAAAACATTTTTTAATGTAACAAAAGTTAAAACAGTATATTGAGCAACATTTTTAAAGGCCTGAAGGAACGAACCAACAAATCCATAAGTTTTATATTCGATTTCACCTATAAATGCCGTTGAATGAGAAATGCCAATTAAACCTTCAGCGCTTGGTTTTACATTTACCTTTATAGTATCTTTATTTCTTAACAACACAACAGGAATCACATTACTTTTATTAGCTTTAACAATTAAATTTATTTCTTCCCCTTCATTAATAATTTTATTGTTTATAGCTATAAAATAATCACCAGCTTTTATCCCTGCTTCTTGTGCAGGTGAATTTTTCATTACATCCACAACAATTGGTTTTGTTGGGTAAGGAAAAAGGAAAAAACCAAGTTGCATACTTTTGTTAAGCACATTTCGATCGATTTGAAGATTAACAAACTGACCATTTCTCTCTATTACAACTTTAGCATCTTTATAAGAATTTTGGACCATTAAATTTTCAATGATATCGTCCCAATTCTCAACTTCTTTATTGTTTATTGATATAATTTTATCGTATGATTTAAATCCAATTTTATCGGCTATACTATTTTGATATACATTTGAAATTGTAGTTGTTTTAAAGATTTGCTTTCCTTGGAAAAAACTAATTCCCCAAAAAATCAATACAGCAAGAGTTAAATTCATCATAACTCCAGCAGTGATAACAAAAACTTTAGCCAGTGTAGATTTAGCTCTAAACTCGTATGGTTTTGGTTCTTCATCAACAAATTTTGTATCGAAACTTTCATCAATCATTCCAGCAATTTTAACATAGCCGCCGAGAGGCAATAAACATAATCTATAATCCGTATTTCCCTTTCCATCAAAATCTTTTGGTAAATCACCAAAACTAAACCCGGAAATTTTGTTCCATCCAAAAAGTCTTTTACCAAAACCAATAGCAAAAATGTCAACTCTCATTTTGCTTAACTTAGCTGCCGCAAAATGACCGAATTCATGAACAAAAACTAAAATTGCAATTGTTATAACAAAATAAATTATATAATCCATAATACCCACTTAATTAATAATTGATTTCAACAATTCACGTGTTCTTCTATCAGTCTGGATAATATCATCTATTTCAAAACTTAATTTATTTTCAATTTTATCTAATGCAAAATTGATATAATCCGGAATTTGCGTGAATTTAATTTTGCCTTTCAAAAAGCTATCAACAGCAACTTCATTTGCAGCATTTAATATACAAGAAGAAATACCACCCTCTGAAATTACATCATAAGCAATTTTAAGGCATACAAATTTATCAAAATCAGGCTCAAAAAAAGAAAGGTTTGAAATTTTTTTAAAGTCCGTTGAAACCTGTGAATATTCAAACCTTTCAGGAAAAGTTAATGCATAAAGAATTGGTAATTTCATATCTGGGGAACTCAATTGTGCTTTTATAGAACCGTCAACAAATTCGACCATTGAATGAATAACAGATTGCGGATGTATAACAACTTCAATTTTTTCTTTTGGTAATTGAAATAACCAGAACGCTTCAATTACTTCTAAACCTTTATTCATCATTGTTGCGGAATCAATTGTAATCTTATTCCCCATTTTCCAGTTTGGATGATTTAGTGCTTCTTGAATTGTAACATTTTGAAGATCATCAATTGATTTGTTTAAAAATGGTCCGCCCGAAGCTGTTAAAATGATTTTATTTATATGATTTTTATCTTCTCCAACCAAGCATTGAAAAATTGCACTATGTTCAGAATCAACGGGAATAATTTCAGCACCATATTCTTTTGCGAGATTAATTATAATTTCACCAGCAACAACTAATGTTTCTTTATTGGCTAGTGCTATTCTCTTTTTCAACTTAATAGCTTCAATAGTTGGAATTAATCCAGCAAAACCAACTAATGCAGTTACTAAAATATCGTAATTATTTCTTTTGACTAATTCAATAATTCCATCTTCTCCAACAAGTATTTCACATTTTCCGTTTATTCTTGATTTTAATTCTTTCGCTTTATCAATATCATTAATTGCAACAGTTTTAATTCTAAATTCTTGAATTTGTTTAAGTATATCTTCCAAATTTTGATTGGCAGTTAAACCAACAATTTCAAATTTTTCGGGGAAATTTTTAACGATATCAATAGTACTTTGACCGATTGAACCTGTAGATCCAAGAATTAAAATTTTTTTCATTTATTAACCAAAATATCTATGCGTAATTGCAAAAAGAAAATTTAGAATCACAATAATATTTATTATGTTATTATAAAGTAATAGTTTCTTTAAAAAAAGTTTTGATTCTTCAGAATCTTGTATTGAACTGGTATTTGATAAAGAACTTCTTAATTTTTTAGCCGTTGGAATCACAAACGCCCCGATTACAATTAATGAAACAACCATCAATATTTGCTTGGTTGCAAGCCAGTGGTTATCAGTCATTCTGAAAAAACCATATCCGCTGTTGAGAACAAGGAGAATTCCCGTTGCTAAAATGCCGACGGCACTAATTGAACTTAATAAATTTATGATTCTGAGATAAACATCTAATATTTTATTTGAACTAGTTAGATGTTTCCTTAAAGAATAGTCAACTAAAAAATTTGATATCCAAACTCCAGCAAAAATTATATGTATTGTAACTAATGATAAATAAAACATAACTTATTTCCTTTCTAAAAAATAATAAATTCGAAATAATTATAATGTAATAAACTTAAAAAAGTAACATTTGGTTCAACTGATTATAGAAGGTTAAAAATCGAAAGATTGTTTTTGGGGATAAAAAAAGTCACCCTAAATAAATTTAACAATCGTAAAATTATCAGGGTGACTATTTCAATTATGCATTGCGATCTTTCATCGCTTGTTCACGCGAAGCTCTTCTTTTAGCTTTAATTGCGTCCATTCTTTTTTCGATAGACGGTTTTACGTAAAAAGTACGCTTCTTGTATTCTTTTAGGATTCCAGAACGTTCATATTTTTTCTTAAAGCGTTTCAAAGCTTTATCAATATTTTCGTTCTCTCCAATAGTAATACCTACCAACTTTTTTCACCTGCCTTTATTGTTTTTAAAATTTGCGGCGTAAAACTAAGAATTGTAATTGTAATTTCAAAATATGTAATTAACTAAATGAATTTGAAATTTTATTGTAAATAATTTTGAATAATTTTTTTGTTGGACAGTTTTGAACAAATCTTCTTTTTAGTAATTGCTTAACTGTTTTCTGAACATGATATTCTTTGCTTATAACCGGATCCGTTTGAATATCCTCCAATATCATTGGACACACTTTCTGATCGCTTAATGCTTCATCTATATATTCAGTTATATCTTTCATTTAATTACTTTTCTTTTTTATTAGACTTAATATTTTTTTTCATATATCCTTTATCTTTTGCATAATCGTAAAGTAAGGAGTACAACATTTTTCTTGCTCTGTGCAAACGGGAACGAACCGTTCCAACAGGAATATCAACAAAATCTGCTATTTCTTCGTATGTAAAACCTTCAATATCACTTAGAATAATTATTGTTCTAAAGTCTTCTGGTAAAGCAGACATTACTTTTGTAATTTCATCATCAAGTAAGTTGCTAAAAGCATCTTGTTCATAATGATTTGAATTTATTTCATTTGGTTGAATATTTTCATAAAAATTCTGAACATCTTCATAATCAACTTTGTTGGGTTCTTTAACATTTTTTCTATAATCATTAATGTAAGAGTTTTTTAATATTCTAAATAACCATGCTTTGCAATTTGTACCTTTTTCAAACTTGTCAAAAAAACGAAAAGCTTTTAAGTAAGTTTCCTGCACCAGATCATTAGCATCATCTTCGTCACCTGTAATTTTTAATGCATAATTGTAAACAGCTGCCATGTGAGGAATAGCTTCTCTTTGAAAATCCTCATAGAGCTGTTTTGTTGCACTATTAAATCCAGTGTTATTTATAACATTCATTTTATAATAATAATTCAAAATTCATGTTGAAAATTAAAAAAAATTAATTAACTACTCTTAAATAAAAATCCATTTTTAACTTCATAAACTGGTAAAGTGTTTTGATAAATTATAAAGTTTGCTTCTGAATCAACAGTAAAATTATCATCGAAAATAATTTCATATCCCTTTAAATCTTTTTCATCTATTCCATAAAAAGTTGAAAGGTCACCAATTGCAGCAATTTTGCTTTTATAATAAAAACTTTTTGATTCACTGTTTAATTTTTTCATTCTGTTTATTGCAACATCAACTACAAATTTTCTGAAGTTAAAATTCAGAGTAAGATTCTTTAATAGCAAATCAAAGAATAATTCGTTGTTTTCAGGAATTTCAAAATATTTTGAATAAAAAATGTCATGATATTTTTCTTTTGAGATTGCAAACAATGCAAATATTATTGATATGAAATTTAATTTTCTAATAAAATCTTTTTTTCCATCATTTAAGAAATATCCGGATTCAATTAAAATAGTGCTTATTCCACTTTTCATTAAGTTATCACCAAATGCTCGTGGTTCAAAATCATCTTTATATCTTGCAATATGACCGGGAATAAATTCATTTAAATGTTCATAAATAAGAGCTATTAATTGCATACTTTTTTCACGAGTATAGTTTATACTTTTTACATAATCAATCGGTGGAGCTAAAAATGACAAGGCTGCGTTTTTTTTATTTCTTCCAACTGAATAGTAACTATTTTGATCATGTAAATTAAATGCAAATTCAGGTTTCATATTTTGAGAATATTGCCAAAGCAATTTTGATTCATCCGATTGAAATTTGACCGCATCACGATTTAAGTCAATATTAAATGAGTTTTCACGTTTAAACTTTTCAGCTCCGTCGGGATTAAGCATGGGAATAAAATGTATTTCAAGTTCATTTAATATTTCATTTTTAACTTCATTAAATTCATCTTCGACATTAAAAAAGTTAATAATATCAAATAACGCAGTAGTTGCTGTTGGTTCATCACCGTGCATTTGAGACCATGCTAAAATTTTTACTTTTCCTTTACCGAATTTTAAGGAATAAATTTCTCTGCCCTGAATTGATTTACCTATTTCTTTTATCTCGAAATTTTTTAATTCTCTTAGAACTGATATTTTGTTTTTAATTTCGTTGTGAGAAATGAAATCAGATTTAAAATTGCTTTCCTTATAATTTTCGTATTTTTCTGATAAATTTTTAATTAAAGTTCTCATTTTCAACTCTTTAAATTTATTAATTTTTCTTAACTAAGTATTATTCTATTCGTATCTTAAAATAAACAAAATGTTGGAGATAAAATGGCAACAAATAATTTGAAGATAGGAAGCCCTGCACCCGATTTCAATTTACAATCTGTTGATGGAAATTATTACAGTCTGGATTCATTTAAAGATAAAAAATTATTGATTGTAATTTTTAGTTGTAATCATTGCCCCTATGTTCAGGCATATGAAGAAAGAATAAAAAGTATTCAAAACGATTATAAAGATGTATTACAAATTGTTGCTATCAATTCAAATGATGAAATTGCATATCCGGAAGATTCATTTGAAGAGATGAAAAAAAGAAGTAAAGAAAAAAATTTGAATTTTCCTTTTTTAAGAGATGAAACTCAAGAAGTAGCAAAAAAATATGATGCTACTCATACACCGGAAATATTTCTTTTTAACGAGGAAAGGAAATTAATATTTCATGGAAAGATTGATGACAATTGGCAAAATGAAAAGAATGTACGTTCAAAATATTTAAGAAATGCTATTGAAGAATATTTAGCTGGTAAAAAAATTTCTGTGCCGGAAACATTTACTATTGGCTGCACAATTAAGTGGAAGCATTAATATCAAACAATTATTTCACCGAATTCATTTTCATATTTTTCAATCTCCTTTAATGGATTTGGTGAAATACAAAAGCAATAAAGTGGATAAAGTTCGCTGATAATTTTTATCATTTCGAAAATTATTTTATCTGTACAAACAATTTTTTTTGAGATTGATTTTTGAAACAATAACATCTTTAAATTTTCAATAAAATGAAAATCTTTATCAGCGTTGAATTTTTTCTTTATTTCTTTTGGTTCTTTTTCATCAAGAGTATGTAAAGAATATTTATCGTTTAACAACTTTGTTTTAAATGTGCTTTTAATTTCGTTTTTATACTTAGATATATTTTTGTTAAAAAATAAATTTTCACCTTTTGAATTATTGACAAACAAACCTGCATAAGAATTTGCAGAATCAAAATAAAGGAAAAACTCACTATCCATTTTAAATCTTCCAAAATGAATTAACCAGTAATTTCTATAGGGCGTACCTTTAGTGAATCTCAGATCTTTATTAATTCTCATAATGGTTTCATTAAACTTTGGTTCAGTTCTTATTGAAGTGTTTAATCTGTTTATGAATGGTGATAATAAAGTTATAAAATCTTTAGTTGGTTGAACAATATTTAATTTATAGCGTTCTCTGTTTTTATTAAACCATTCAATATTGTTATTTTTTTCTAACTCTTTAAAGAAAGTAAATATATCATTTTTGAAACCATTAAATTCTTGCATCAAAACATCGTTCCTAAGCTTAATGAAATATAAAACTGACCAAAAGATTTTCTGTATTGATAAATTAAATTTTCAATTCCATTGCCAAACAATTGAGTATAATAATATCTAACATTAATACCGATTAAATTTTTTTTACTTTCTCCAAAGTAACCACCTAATCCAATATAACCACCTATACCATAATGCATCCTAGCCCATTTGAATGCAGTGAAAAATTCTTCTTCATAAGGTGTTGTTACAATAAAAGTTGGACCAACGCCAGCAGAAAGATATGGCCTTAAATTTCCAGTTAAAGATTCTGTAAAAACTCTGTATTGAAATCCAGCATTTATTGGTAATAAAAAAGCACGATTGACTTTATAAGGAGTGAAAGTAGTTCCCCAATAAGGATCATAATAATCAATTTCACGTTCATCTTTAGTTTCAGAAATAGAAAAATCTATGGTTCCGGAAAGATTTATATTAAAATCTTTTTTATAAAATACTCCTATCCCAAATCCACCTTCACCAAACATTATATCGGCTCCCCAACTGTTTGGGGGAAATATTTCAGGGCCAGTTTCTGGTGCTAATTTTCCAATTTTTTGAGAATATATTTGTGCACTGATTAAAAATAATAAGATTAACTTCACTTTCATATTTGTTCCCTTTTTCTAATCTTACAAAGAAAGATAATTAAAGTTTAGTAAACTTGTATTGTTTGATTTATACTTTTTAACAATAAAACCAATAAAATAGTTTATGGCTTATAATTTAGAATTAAAAACAAAAATTAAATCATTTGATTTTTTTGAAACTGTACTTTCTGAAATTTGTGCAGAATATAAAGGAATAATCAATCAAAAAGATATTTACTATAAATTTAAAAATGGCTTATTAAAACTCAGAATAGAAAACAACAAATTTACACTAATAAAATATTTAAGAGATGAAAAAAATAAACGTTGGAGTAATTATGAGTTACTTGAACTAAGTGGAAAAAATCCTGAAAAATATTTGAGTGATATTTTTGAAATAGATGCTGTTGTAAAGAAAAAAAGGAAAGTATATTTGTATAATAATACACGAATTCATCTTGATAACGTAAATGGACTTGGTAAATATTTAGAATTAGAAACTTTGTTAATAAAAGATCGTGCAGATGCAACAAGAAGATTTTACCAAATAAAAGAATTGCTTCACTTATCTTATTGCGTAGAAATAAGAAAATCATATAAAAATTTGCTGCAGGGAAAATGATACTATCAAAAGAAAAAATAAAAGAAATTAATATAGATGATTTAATCCTACAATATTTACAAAATGGAAATATCGAAAAAATTCTTTTTATTGTACCCACAAATCGAAAAGCAAGGATTCTTAAAAAAGAACTTTTTAACTTTGTAAAAAATAAATCCGCAGAAAGAATTAAAATTGATACACTTGAAACTATTTCTGAAAAATTGTTAAGTGTTACAAACATTTTTCATCCTATAAGCGAAGCAGCATCAATTGTGTTTCTAAAGCAAGCTCTAACAAAAGTAAAGCTTGAATATTATTCGAATTACAGAGAAGAAATTCCAGCTGGGACATTAGAAAAAATCAGAAATCTTATTTTAGAATTAAAAAGAAATTGTGTAACCCAAGAACAATTTGAAACTGACGATGATATTATAGAAGAAGCTGAAAAAAGAAAAGCAAGTGATATCTCAAAAATTTATAGAGAGTATAAATCAATATGTAAAAAAGTAAATGCCTTTGATTTAGGTGACATTTACGAAGAGCTGTTAAATCTTTCAGATAATACTTTTAACAATAATTTTAATGAATTGTTTTTTGATGTTGATTTTATTTTTATTGATGGATTTAATGATTTTACTTTCCCGGAAATTCAAATCATAGACAAATTATCTAATAATAGAACTACTTACATTTCTTTTGATTATGATTATAAAAATGAAAAAATTTTTTCGTACATAAAAAACACATTTAACAAATTAAAAGAATTTGGCTTTCAAGAAATAATTGATAAAAGAACTTTTCCATTCGATAAATTCACCTCTATAATTCGCGAAAAACTTTTTATTAGTCAAAATGTTAAACAAATAAATTTTACTGATAAGATTTATGAAATTTATGATGAAAAAAAAGAAAATGAAATTGAGTTAATTGCTTCTGAAATTAAAAGACTAATAATTGAAGATGGCGTAAAACCAAGTAATGTTTGTGTTGTTTTTAACCAGGTGCAGGAATATTCTGAAATTGTCAAAGATATTTTCGATAAATATGGTTTACCATATAATTTAACTGATAGACAATCTCTGGATACTTCTCAACCAATAATATCAATAATAAATTTTTTAGAAGTTGTTGAAACAGATTATTATTATAAAAGTTTATTTAGAGCATTAAATAGTAGTTTTATTTATCTACCAGAAATAGATATAGATAATCTTCAACTTATAGCAACTGAGTTTAAAGTAATTTCCGGAAAAAATAACTGGAATGAAATTTTATCTATTAATAACCTTAATGATTTTGATGAATCACGTTTAACATTAGTCCAAATTCAAAAAGCGAGTAAAGATTTTAACACAATTTCAAATTTATTAACACCATTTGAGTCTGAAAGTTCTGTTGATGAATGTTACGAAAAATTAATTAATCTAATTCTTCAATTAAAAATTCCCTTTAACATATTAGCATTTGGGAATGAACAAGAAGTAAACTCGAGAGCTTTAACAACTTTTTTAGATACACTTAAAGAGGTTTTTACATTAATAAAAAATGAAGAGAATGAAACAACAAAACATTCAATACTTTATTATATAAAATTAATCAGAACTATTTGTAATTGGGCAAGATTTAATTTAAAGGAAAAATCTAATTATGGAATACTTGTAACTTCAATTGAAGAAATAAGAGGATTAAAGTTTGATTACATTTTTATTGGTGGATTAATCGAAGGTATTTTGCCTACCAAATATACACCTCAAATTTTCCGTTCAAGTTCATTTAGAAAAAAAGCTATAGAACACTATTTAAAGGAAAGATTTTTATTTTACAAAGCAGTAACCTCCTTTAACAAAAAGTTATATTTAAGTTATCATTTAGTAACAAACAAGAACGAGCTTGTAAGATCAAACTTTTTAGATGCTTTTGAACTACTATTTATAACAGGAAAAATAAATAAAACAAATTTTTCAAGCTTTATTTTTACTGAAGAGCAAGCACAGATAAATTTCAATTATATTAATGACAATAATATAACTTACATTCAAGAAAAAATTAATAAATCAATTAATATTCATAATTTGAGGATTAATTCGCCATTTGTTAAAAGCCTTTACAATGGTTATTTGCTTTCAGAAGAATCTTTAATTACTGAAGAATTAAAAAAATATTTTTTGAATTTTAAAGAAAAACAGTTTTCTATAACACAATTAGAGCAATATGCTTTGTGCCCATTTAAATACTTTGTTGAAAGTATTTTGTCAATAAACAACATAGAAGAACCAACTGAAGATATTGAACCAATTGAACTTGGTAGAATTCTTCACAAAATTTTATTTGAATTCTATACATCAATAAAAATTAAAGGTATTACAATTCAAAATTGTGATGATGAAACATTTGAAAAGTCAAAAGAAATAATATTGCAAATCGCAAAAAATAACGTTGAAAAATCAATCTTTAAATCTCCTGTAAACTTTTATGAAAAAGAAAAAATATTAGGTATTGATGGAAATTTTGAACAATCGATTTTATTTCAGTTTCTGAAAAAGGAAAGAGAAAGTAAAGATTTTATCCCACAATTTTTTGAAGTAGCATTTGGCAAAGTTAAAAAAGATGGTTCTGATGAAGAATTGTATTCAGAGCAACCAGTTTATATTGATGGAATAAAATTACGTGGTAAAATAGACAGAATTGAAATTAATGATCAAAGCAAATCATTTAATGTTGTTGACTATAAATTGAGCGGTAAAAAACCAACTCAATATGAAATAGCGGATGGAATTTCTCTTCAACTACCTTTTTATTTATTTGCAACGCAAGAATTACTATTAAGAACCCTTAAAGAAAATTATTCACCAAATGATATGATAATTTATTCTTTGAAATTTAAAAGTGACAAATTTGGTAAAATGAAAGTAGCTTTGCCAAAAGGAAAAAACATCAATGAAGTAATAAATGATTCTATTAACCATATAAAAAATTATGTCTTAGCAATTTCTAATGCTGAATTTCATCTATCAAAAGTTAAAAAGAGAGAAGAAATTGCATGCAAAAATTGTAATTACTTTTCAATATGCCGGATTGATGAATTATCAAAAAACTTTAATCAAGATGAAGAAGATGATGAACAACTACTTAACAATCTTTGAAACAGCTCTAAATTCATCAGTACCACAAAGATTTAGAAGTTCAAATAAAATTGACTCAGTAGTAGTAACTTCCGCACCGTTTGCTCTCATTCTGTTAAGTGCAATTTCAAAATCGAATTTCCTTCTTGAAGTAACAGCGTCTGCAGCAAGATCAACTTGAAAACCATTTGCAATTAAATCTAAAACAGTTTGTTGAACACAAACATGACTTTCAATACCACATACAACAATTTGAGAAATATTTTTACTCTTTAATTCATTAAATAAATCACCGGCTCCAATGCAGCTGAAAGACATTTTTTGAATTGCCTCTAAATTCTCGAGTGCTTCTTTTATTCTTTTTTCTGTTGTACCCAATCCTTTTGGATATTGTTCTGTAAAATAAACCGGTATATTCATTACTTTAAAACCATTAATAAGTTTTAAAATATTAAGTATTACATTTTCAATTTCGTTCATTACATTTAAAACTCTTTCTTGCATATCAATTATCAACAAAGCTGTTTTTTCTCGTTGTAAGATTTTTGAATTTCTCATTAAATATTTTCCTTTTAATTATTAATATCAGTGATAATTCGTGAAATTAGTGGCTACAAAAGTCTTTTACAGACAACACAAAAAATAATTTGCAATTCTCAATTGTTAATTAATAAATTTTATTCATACCATATTTACCGCATGCATACATCATCAAAATAGAGGTAATATCTATTAAAGCTTTTTTTTCTTCATCTTCGGGAATAATTAAATCGTAAACTTCAGCAACAAATTTCATATTAGCTAAAATTTTTTTTAACTCTGAATAACTTGGTTCACCATGCCAATTAGCAACGCGTTTAACAATATTCTGTTCATTCCTTCTTAAAAATTCAGAAAAAGTAATAATATTCAAACTTAGTTTTGTTCTTGGTTTACATATATTAATTAAATCATTTGTGTATTGATCCCATTTATTAGCAAGATCATCATTTTTATCATACATTAAAAGTTTTGCTTTTTCAATTGTAAACTGAGCATGAGTATAAGCTTTAAATTTTGGTATTAAAACATAACCATCATAACTAACAATTCCAGTTTCTTCTTCAATATAACGCCATCGCTTCAAAAGTCTTTGTGTAGTTTGAACATTTACAACCTTATCAAGTTCACTATCAATTACAACAAATTTTCCTTTTTGGTAATTAACAACGGTGCACCAATGTTCCCAATTCTTTACACTTAAAATGCAAGGATAACCTTTCTTGAGATGCTGAACTAATAATTTACGCGCATCATTTGGATTGCTTGATTGAAAATGTTTTAATTGACAATTGAAACGA
>CAZVBT010000003.1:0-1911 GCA_964625385.1 uncultured Melioribacter sp.
AATGATAGTCTTTGGAATGACAGAATTAATTATCTCTTCGGAAATGGATTTATTAAAAAGAAAGATGATAAATTTATTCCCTCAATTTTTGTTCTCGATTTAGAAACAGGTAAAAAGTTAAAAAAATTTACCGATTCACTAGGCAGTGAATTAAGTATAATCACAATTGACAGATTTGATAAAATAAAAGAAGAAACAGATAAAATATTTAAACCAAAAAATTATCGTTTTGATGATATTTCTTTTTTCGTTTTGGGTGCTGTAGTAAATGACTACTTCCAAATTAAAAATTATCAGGAAGAATTCATTAAATCATTTGTCCCTCAAAGAGGAAATTATAGATATTACTTTGCTTTACTTGCAAACGAAATAGATAATAATGAGCAACCACAAATATTTGAAACGACATTTTATGAATATCCCAAATTTGATTATATAACTTTTTCTTCAGATAAGTTTGATTATAATATTCCAACATTTCCAACCTCAGAATTGGTGAATAGTTTTGGCAAAAATATTCAAGAAGGAGATTCTCTATTTCAAATAAGACTAATAAACGAAATAATTAATTTATCTAAAGATCAAAAATATAAACCTGCTAAAGATATATTAGATGGTTTTATGAAATTTGGGATTATTAAAAATAGAAAACTTGTCGTTCCGGTAATTTCGATTAATAATTTTAATGAACTCCAAAAAATATCAAACATTATTAAATCTGATATAATTAATTATTTTGAAGAAAGACAAACATTATTTTTAAAAAAATATCTCAATTCTAACTTTGTAAATGAAGTTAATTACAAAGAATGGATGATTTGGATTTATAAAATGATCTCTGCAAAAGCAATTCAAACCTTAATCGATAAAAATATTATCAAAAAAGGGATTATTTCACCATCCCTAATCGTTATAAAATAATCTTCTAAAATCCACGTAAAAAATTTTTTATAGTTTTGAAACATTTTAGGAATTGGAAACGTCCAAAACGTGTTTCGTTTCCAAAGATATTTTACGTAAATTTGAAAAACAAGAAAAATTTGGGTAAAAAATGGAAGAAAAATTGATAAAACAAAAAATTTTACTAAAAGCTGAAGAAATGTTCCAAAAATATGGCTTCTCAAAAGTTACAATGGAAGAAATAGCATCTTCACTAAATATCAGTAAAAAAACTTTATATAAAAATTTCTCAAATAAAGAACATATTCTTAAACAAATGGTTCATGAAAACAAATGTGAAGTTGACGATTTTATTGATGAATTAATGAATGATAAATCGACACCATTTATTGAAAAACTTAAAAGATTCATGAACTTCATAGCAAAAATTTCTAAAAAAATTGAAGACACAATGGTTCATGATATCATGAAAACTCATCCTGAAATTTGGCGAGACATTGAACAATTCAGAGAAAACAGAGCTTACAAAAATTTATCCAATTTGATTAAAGAAGGTATTGAAAATGGAATTTTTAGAAATGATGTAAATACAGAAGTTGTTGTTCTTGCATATGTTTCTGCAATTCATACTTTAATAAATCCAGAAACATTATCCAAACTACCTATTTCTGCTGATCAAGCTTTTCGTGATATATTAAAAATTTTATTTGAAGGTTTATTTACAGCTGAAGGAAGAAGGAAATATAAAAACACAATTAAAAATGAATCATTAGGAGAAATATATTTATGAAGATATCAAAAATAATTTTTCTTGTTATTATCCTTTTTTCAGTTAAAAATTATGCGCAAGAAAAACTGTCGCTAACAATCGAACAAGCAATTGAAATTGGATTAAAAAACAGTAAGATGCTTCATTCATCTTTTATGAAAGTAAAAGGCTCTGAAGCAAAAGTTAAAGAAGCTAATGCAATGAGATTACCTTCATTGAAATTAAGTGCGCGTTATACCCGA
>CAZVBT010000004.1:0-4094 GCA_964625385.1 uncultured Melioribacter sp.
TTATTAAAACCATTTGATGATTCACTCCAAACCAAACTTTATCTTTTTTATCAGTTGAAAAAAAATCCACCAAGAAAAAGTCCAACTCAGGCAGCAATATTTTCATCAATTATTCCCGGCTCTGGAAAATTTTATACAGAAGAATTTACTGACGGAATAATTTCATTTCTTGCAACTTCACTTTCACTTTATCTGTCTCTAAATAATTTTCAACACAATCATCAGGTTCGCGGTTGGATTTTTGCCGGATTGACATCATTTTTTTATGGTGGAAATATTTATGGCTCTTATGTTTCGGCAAAAAAATATAATGAAAATTCTAAAATCAAAATTCAAGATGAAATAAAAAATTACTATAAAGAAAGAGATTATTTTTTACCACAAATAGAATTTTAATTGGTCAAAAAAATCAAATATTGTTTTCTGATAAATTTTCTTTTCCTGAATATTTACTCTCAAACTTCTTTGGACGAAGTATATTCATTAGCCGAAAAACTTTTCGAAAACAAAAATTATTTTAACGCTATAACTGAATACAAAAGAGTTCAATTTTTTGATAAAGAAAATAAATATAATTTTTACTCAAACTTCAAAATTGGTTTATGTTACAAATACGGTGGATTTTATGAAAACGCAATTCAATATTTCTCTTACGCTTCAAAATATTCCAAAACAATTGATGAAGAGTTTGAAGCAAAAACTGAAATAGCAAGAGTAAATATCTTAAGAAGAACAACTCAAAATGCTTTACTGTTATTAAATCAATTGGAAAATGATTCATCATTTCAAAATAAAAAGGATGAAATACTATATTGGAAAGGCTGGGCTTACATTTTTAATAATGATTGGAAAAACGCGGAAATAACCTTTGCTAAATCATTAATTGGAAAAGAACTTTATTTATTATCTAAAAAGGTTAATAATCAAAAACTTTCTGTAACATTTACAAAGGTTATTTCTTATATTTTGCCCGGCAGTGGACAAATTTATGCTGGAAAATATTTATCAGGCTTACTTTCTTTTGCTTGGAACATTTTAGCAGGTTATTTTACTATAAATTCTTTTTTACAAAACAGAGCTTTTGATGGAATTGTAATCGGTGAATTAGTCTGGTTGAGATTTTACAAAGGGAATATAGAAAATGCAGAAAAATATAGTGAACAAAAAAATCTGTTTATTACAAATAATGCACTAAAATATTTACAAGAAGAATATAAAGGATTAAAACCGTGAAACTTTCTGAAAATGAAATTAGAAAAATTACTTATGAAACAATTGAGGAACTTGGTACAAATGTTTCTCAGGAAGTAATTAAAGAAACTGTAAAGAAAAAAATTGAATCACTAAATAACTTTCCATTGAATTACAATAATGAAAATTCTGGTAAAGTAATTTTAACATCTTTTGGCCTAAATAAACCTGGAATTGTTGCAGCAATTACAACCGCTTTAGGAAATTTTAATTGCGACATACAAGATTTAAGTCAAAGAATTATTGGCGATTTTTTTACAATCATTATGATAATTGATATTTCAACTTCGGAAAAAGATTTGAAAGAAATTCAAGAAGAAATGAGAAAAACCGCAGAACAATTAAACATCAAAATTTATCTTCAACACGAAGATGTATTTAGATTTATGCATAGAATTTAAGTAAACAAATTACGGATTAATATGAACTACGAATTCACAGAAATTTTAGAAACGATTCGAATGACTGAAATTGAACATTTCGATATTCGGACAGTTACACTTGGAATTAGCTTAAGAGACTGCCATGATAGAAATCTTGAAATCACAAAAGAAAAAATTTATGATAAAATATTAAAGTATGGAAAGAATCATGTTAAGAATGCGAAAGAAGTAGAATCTCAATATGGAATTTCAATTGCAAATAAAAGAGTTTCAGTAACGCCAATTTCAATTCCATTCGATTCTCTTTCGATGGAAGAGTATATTGAAATAGCAAAAACATTAGACAAAGCAGCAGAAGATATAGGTATTGATTACATTGCCGGATTTTCAGCTCTTGTTCAAAAAGGTATGACAAATGGTGAAAGAGAATTAATTAAAGCAATACCATTTGCACTCTCTCAAACTAAAAGAGTTTGCTCAAGCGTTAATATAGGTTCTACAAAAGCCGGAATCAATATGGATGCAATTAATATGATGTCCGATGTAATTAAAAAAACAGCTGAGTTAACAAAAGATAAAGACTCAATAGGATGTGCAAAATTAGTTGTATTTGCCAATGCAGTTGAAGATAATCCATTTGTTGCTGGAGCTTTTCATGGAGTAACAGAACCGGAAGTAGTTTTAAATGTTGGTATTAGTGGTCCAGGTGTCGTTCTCGATGCAATCAGAGAAGCCGGTAAAGTTGATTTACAAACTCTTTCAGAAGTTATAAAGAAAACTATCTTTAAAATCACACGTGCTGGTGAATTAATTGGAAGAAAAGTTGCAGAAAAAAATGGAGTTCCGTTTGGAATAGTAGACATTTCTTTAGCACCAACTCCTGCAGAAGGTGATAGTATTGCTGAAATATTAAAAGCTATGGGCGTTGAAGATGTTGGGGCTCCTGGAACTACAGCTGCTTTAGCTATGCTAAATGATTCTGTTAAAAAAGCTGGGTTAATGGCAAGTTCTTCTGTTGGTGGTATGAGTGGTGCTTTCATCCCTGTAAGTGAAGATATGGGTATGATTCGCGCCGTTCAAGCTGGAAATTTATCTTTAGAAAAACTTGAAGCTATGACTGCCGTTTGTTCAGTTGGTCTTGATATGATTGCAATTCCAGGCGATACGCCTTCTTCTACTATTGCTGGTATTATTGCTGATGAAGCGGCAATTGGAATTATAAATGATAAGACAACAGCTGTTCGTATTATTCCTGCTTATGGGAAAAAAGTCGGTGATATGGTTGATTATGGTGGATTATTAGGTCTGGCTCCTGTTATGGAAGTTCGTACAATTAGCTCTCAAAATTTTGTATCGCGTGGTGGTAAAATTCCTGCACCGATGAGAAGTTTAACTAACTAAATAATTTTAATAAAGAGGAGGTTAAATGAAAAAAGGATGGATAATAGCTCTAAGTATCGTTGGAATTATAGTTCTACTTACTATTTTAATCATTAGTTGGGCAATAGGTAAATACAATTCATTTGTATCATTAAACGAAGGAGTGAAAAGTTCTTGGAGTCAAGTCGAAAATGTTTATCAACGGCGTGCCGATTTAATTCCAAACTTAGTGGCAACTGTTAAAGGTGTTGCCAATTTTGAAAAAGAAACTTATTTAGCTGTAACCGAAGCTCGTGCAAAAGTTGGTCAAGTTAAAATTACTGCCGACCAATTAGATGACCCTGAAGCTTTTGCTCGTTTTCAAAAAGCTCAAGATGGTCTTTCAGGTGCTTTGCAAAGATTGATGGTTGTTGCTGAAAACTATCCTCAATTAAAAGCAAACGAAAACTTTCTGCAATTACAGGCACAATTAGAAGGCACTGAAAACAGAATTACTGTTGAAAGACAAAAATTTAATCAAGTAGTTCAAGAATACAATACAGCAATAAAAAGATTTCCTGGAATGTTCATTGCAAATTTTGGTGGCTTTCGAGAAAAACAATACTTCAAAGCCGCTAAAGGTGCTGAACAAGTTCCAAAAGTACAATTCTAAATTAATTAAGAGTCCAGAGTGAAGAGTTCAGAGTTTTTAAAAACATTTCTTTTTTCAATTCTATTAACAATTTTTGTTAATAATCCAGTTTATTCTCAAGTTGAAATTCCCACTTTAAAAAATTATGCAAATGATTTTACAAATACTCTATCAAGTACTGAACTCTTTTCTTTGGAATCAAAATTAAAAGCATTTGATGATTCAACATCTAACCAAATTGTATTCTTAATGATTTCAACATTAAATGGATATCCACTTGAATCATTTACTTACGAAACAGCAACTAAGAACAAAATTGGTTCAAAAAAAAATAATAATGGTGCCTTATTTTTTGTGGCCAAAGATGATAGGAAAATGAGAATAGAAGTTGGTTATGGACTTGAAGGTGCTTTGCCTGATGCATTAGCAAGTTCGATTTTAAGAAATGA
>CAZVBT010000005.1:0-2856 GCA_964625385.1 uncultured Melioribacter sp.
TTTAGCAAAAGATATTGTTGACTTAAGTTCTCGTGCAAGAAATAAAAAATTAACTACAGATGATATAACAAATGGAACATTCTCAATTACAAATTATGGTGTTTTTGGTTCTTTATTTGGAACACCAATTATAAATCAACCAGAAGTTGGAATTTTAGGTGTTGGTGCTGTTGTTAAAAAACCTGTCGTTGTAGAATTAAATGGAAATGATGCAATCGTTATTAAACCAATGATGTATTTATCATTAAGCCACGATCATCGTTTAATTGATGGAATGCTTGGTGGTAAATTTTTACAAGCAGTTAAAAACAATTTAGAAAAATTTGATACATCAATTTTTTAATTTTACTATTAAACTTATTCTTGTTCTTAATCTTGCTCTTGTTCTTAATCATGATCTTACTCTTAATCTTAATCTTGTTCTTAATCTTGATCTTACTCTTAATCTTGTAATTATAAGTTATTAAAGAGTAAGATGAGACTAAGAGTAAGCAAAAAAATGTAAGATTAAGATTAAGATTAAGATTATGATTATGAATAAGATTTGGATTGTATATTAGACATAAAATCAAGAAAATCGGGAAATAAAATTCAATGAAAATCAATCAACATCAAAAAGCATTTAAAGAAGAAGCGGAAAAAAAAGTTGATTTAGGAAAAAGACCAGATTGGTTAAAAGTAAAACTTCCTATTGGTCAAAATTACAAAGATGTTTATGAACTAATGCGTAAAAGCAAATTAAACACAGTTTGCGAAGAAGCTAAATGTCCGAATCTTTCCGAATGCTGGAATCGCAGAACTGCAACTTTTATGATTCTTGGCGATACATGTACACGTAGTTGTGGTTTTTGTAATGTTAAACTTGGCTTACCAAGTGAATTAGATTTAGATGAACCTCGCCGTGTTGCTGAATCTGTTCATACTCTTAATCTTAAACATGTTGTTATAACTTCTGTAAACCGTGATGAACTTAAAGATGGCGGTGCATCAATTTTTTCTGAAACAGTAAGGTTGATTAGAAAAAAAATGTCACAGACAACAATTGAAATATTAATACCAGATTTCAAAGGTGAAGAACATGCATTTGAAATAATTATGAAAAATCCACCCGATATTCTTAATCATAATCTTGAAACAATTAAAAGATTATATCATGCTGTTCGTCCTCAGGCTAAATATGATAGAAGTTTGGAATTAATTTCATGGTTCAAATCTAAAGGTTTGAAAACAAAAAGCGGAATTATGGTTGGAATTGGTGAAACAAAAGAGGAAGTATTTGAATTAATGGAAGATCTATATAAAAGCGGTTGCGATATTATGACAATTGGTCAATATCTTCAGCCAACAAAAAATCATTTACCTGTAAATCGTTATGTTACTTTAGAAGAATTTTCTGAATACAAGAATTTTGGATTGCAATTAGGATTTAAAGCTGTTGAAAGTTCACCTTTAGTAAGAAGTTCATATCACGCAGATAAACACGCTGAACTTATTTAGGTTCTCATTGCAAATTACATTTTCTCAATCATGAAAAAGTTAAATATGAATCTAACTTTATTCTAAAAAAAATATTTGTTTTTTGAAAAATATTCTTATTTTTTCATCAGTAATTTAAAGAGTGATAAGAGATTTCTGGCACGTAGTTTTATTCTCTTTAACACTAACTAAGGATTAACGATGATTAAAGTCATCCTAATTATTCAACTAAAATTTTCAAACCCTAAAAAAGGTTATAGTAATTACTATAACCTTTTTTATTTTTAAACAGAGAGGCACTAATGGCAAAAGTAAAAGGGGATATCTTAATTGATATTGAAAAATGCAAAGGTTGCGAACTTTGCAAAGCCGCTTGTCCGCAAGATGCTCTTGAACTTTCTCGTAAACTTAATTCCAAAGGGTATCATTACATTGTAAAAATTGAAGATAATTGTACAGGTTGTACAAATTGTGCTTTAGTTTGCCCGGAAGGAATAATTAAAGTTTACAGAAAAACAGAAAAGAAAAAAGAACAGGTAGCAACAATTTCCAATGTAACTGGAGATATAACAGTAACGGTGAACTCATGAAAAAAGAATTAAAATTAATGAAAGGAAATGAAGCATTAGCCGAAGCAGCAATTTTAGCCGGCTGCGATGCTTATTTTGGTTATCCAATTACTCCTCAATCTGAAGTTTTAGAATATTTAAGTACCTACGCAACTCAAAGAACAGGTATGGTGGTTTTGCAAGCAGAAAGTGAAGTTGCATCAATTAATATGGTTTATGGAGCAGCTGGAACAGGCAAGCGTGTGATGACTTCATCTTCTTCACCCGGTATTAGTTTAATGCAGGAAGGAATTTCTTACATCGCTTGTGCACAATTACCTTGTTTAATTGTAAACGTTCAACGTGGTGGTCCTGGTTTAGGAACTATTCAACCTGGCCAAGCTGATTATTTCCAAACTGTTAAAGGTGGTGGACATGGTGATTATAAATTAATTACACTTGCACCTTCTACTGTTCAGGAAATGGTAGATTTTGTTGATCAATCTTTTGAACTTGCTTTCAAATATCGCACACCAGTTATGATTTTGGCCGATGGCGCACTTGGTCAAATGATGGAAAAAGTTCAATTGCCAGAACAAAAAGCAAGGACTAATGAAATTCCAACTTGGGCAACAGTTGGCAAACCAAAAGATCGCGAAAGAAATATTATCACATCGCTTTCTTTAGACCCATATGTGATGGAAGGAATTAATAATCAATTACAAGAAAAGTATAGAACAATTGAAAAAAATGAAATTCGTTATGAAATGACAGATTGCGAAGATGCAGATTATATTCTTGTTGCTTTTGGATTGGTTGCCAGAATTTGTCA
>CAZVBT010000006.1:0-12251 GCA_964625385.1 uncultured Melioribacter sp.
GGATTTTCTTCTTCCCAAATTTTTCTATCACGCTCAGGATTAGGACCAAAATTATTATCAATATGATGATACATTGTTGCATCATATTTATGAAGAGAGGGTGACTCAAATATTGGATTTAAATAAATTGCAGTTATTCCTAAGTCTTGTAAATAATCAAGTTTATCAATAATACCTTGAATATCACCACCATAGCGTCTAATATTTACAACATCATAAAAATTTTTATTCAATTTTTTTTCATAAGGTTGAAGTTTATACCAATCCCAAGTCCATGGAGTAATTGTCCAACTATCAGGAATATAAAATGGCCACGCACCTTTCATATCAATTGGTTTGGGATCATTTGATTTATCACCATTAAAAAAACGTTCAGGAAAAATTTGATACCAAATTGATTCTTTAGCCCATGATGGTGGTTCATTAAATTTTGTTTGAAAATAAAATGAAGAATTAAATAACAGAAGGATTAGAATTAGATTTTTCATGATTTACTCAGCAATGTTTGTCGGAAAATTAATAAAAGTTATTAAAAAATCTTTATTTGTAATGGAGATTTTCTAAAAAATTTATTATAGTTGCATCGCAAATTTTTGAAATAGTGTGTTAAGATTTGGCAAAATAGTTTGACAAAACTGTGCAGCCAAAGAAAAACGGAGAGTTGGCAGAGTGGTTGAATGCGGCGGTCTTGAAAACCGTTAAGGATGCAAGTCCTTCCGGGGTTCGAATCCCTGACTCTCCGCTTCTTTTTTAATATTTAAAATTCTTTTCATTATTTACTCAATTCTATTTTTCATTTAATTTGATTTAAAAAAACTGAATCCATGTCGAAAAAGTGTTGTTGTTGATAAATTTTAATTTAAAATTAACAATGAATATGAATTTAACTTTCAGATAGATTTAATGCAGCATCTTCAATATTATTGAAGAAACTTAATGTTATAATTTTTGAGAAGATTTTTAAGTAAAAGAAAAGCAAAACAAAATTTTTGAAATAAAAATTAAAAGACATTACTTACAACGTCTTTATAAAATTCAATTTGCGAGTTTTTTATCAATACTTTCCAATTTTTGTTAATCCAATTCCAGGCGCATCGGTTAATGTAACTTTGCCATCAATTACTTTTGTACCTTCGAATGGATCATTGCTGATTAATAAAGCTCCGTCTAAATCTGCCCATTGTATTCCAGATGAAAGTTGTGAAATTGCAGATATTGCACATGACGTTTCTGTCATACAACCGAGCATTACTTGCAAACCAAGTGATTTTGCAAGGTTCATCATTTTGTGTGCTTCTCTTAATCCTGTGCATTTCATTAGTTTTATATTGATACCCGAATAAACTCCGTGAGCTTTAATTACATCCGGAATTCTTTGTACTGATTCATCACCAAAAGTTGGAAGTGGACTATTTTCTGTAAGCCATGCGTTTTCATCAATCATTTCTTTTGGCATTGGTTGCTCTATCATTTTCACATTTTTTTCTTTTAGCCAATGAATCATATCGAGTGCAAATTGTTTGTCTTTCCAACCTTGGTTTACATCTACTGTTATTGGTTTATCTGTAACCGAGCGGATGGTTTCTATCATTTCTTTATCTGTATCTCTTCCAAGTTTTACTTTTAAAACTTTGTATTCTTCAGCTTCTTTTACTTTTTGCCGAACAACATCTGGTTTATCAATTCCAATAGTAAATGAAGTGTAAGGTGTTTTTTCTTTATCGTAACCCCATATCTTAAACCAAGGTTTGCCGATTAATTTTCCGACTAAATCGTGAAGTGCAATATCAACAGATGCTTTTGCGGCTGGATTTAATGGTTCAATTTTATCAACATAGTCCAAAATGTCTTCCATTTGAAATGGATCTTTAAATTGAGTTAAATCAACTTTGGATAAAAATTTTGTTGCAGTTTCGTGAGATTCACCTAAATAAGGTGGCATTGATGCTTCACCATAGCCAACAATACCATCATATTCAATTTGTGTTAGCATAACAGGTGTTGTTGTGCGGGAACTTGAAGCTAATGTAAATACATGTTTTAATTGTAATGTGTAAGGTTTAAATGTGAATTTCATTTTTTTATTCTTTTTATTGACGAAAAAATTTTTTGCTGCTGTATTCGAAATTAATCCATTTGAAAACAATGCTCCACTTATTAAAGCAGATTTTAATAAAAAACCTCTTCTGTTGGATTTCATTGGATTTCTCCTAAGTAAAATTTATTTGTTTTCAAAGTTGTAATTCCATTTTTGTTTAATGAAGTTAAAATTCTTTTAGCACGAACAAAATGTTTTAATCTATACTCGTTAAAGTTTTCTGCATCTTTATCAAAAGAATTAATTGTAACTCTACCTGATTCGTGAATGAATTCATAATTGCCGATATAAATACCAACGTGAGTAATTCTTTCTTTCGTTGAATCGGTTGCATGTTTGCCAAAGAAAAGTAAATCACCTGGTTGAAGATTTTCGAAGCCATTTCTTGTATCAACAAAATCGCCATCATTAGCTTGTTGCGAAGCATCGCGTTGAAGAATAATTCCATTTAAGAAATAAACAGTTTTTGTAAATCCGCTGCAATCCATTCCTTTTACAGAAGTGCCGCCCCATAAATATGGAATTCCAATAAATAACTTTGCTGTGTTAACAATAGATTCTTTAGTTGGGTTTAGATTTTCAAGCCAGTTAGAATATTTAAAACTATTTTCTTTTTCAACGTATGCTATTCTTTCATCAGGAAATTTTACTTTGAAGAAATCTTTCTCTTCATTTAATAAAATAAGTAGGTTCCCAGCAACTAAATCAGAGACTCTTAATGAGTTGAGATCGGGTTCTGAATAAGCGAAACCAAATTCTTTTGTGAAAATTATTTTTGGAGATTTTATCCAATCGTCAAATTGTATTTTATTCATTGGTGTAATGCCATCTGCATCAACCCAAGAAATATATTTATCGGGTGTTTGAACCAGATAAAATCCAGCTTCTTTTTTGAAAATTTTTACTGGAGTTCCAAGTAATGCTTGAGTTGCAAGTTCTTCCGGATGATCTGGTTTTGTTCTAATGTTTGAAACGGAAAGATTTACAATGCCATAAATTTTATCGCCAAGTTTTTTTGACGGAAGAATTTCAACTTTATCTTTAAAGTCAATTTTGTGATGTTTTAATTCTTCAAGTAAAATATTTTTCACATGGATTAAATTTGTTTCACCCATTAAAGTTTTGTTTTGTTCATCGTAGTTGATGTTAAAAATTGCAACTCTTTTATCTGGCACTAAATTCATTTGAACATCTGTAATAAGTTTATTAACAATATTCATCTCAACACCTTGAGAAAAAGTTTTAAGACTAATTAAAAATAAAATTGAAAATAAAAATTTAAGTTTCATAATAAACCTTCAAATTAATTTGATTTCTTTTTACCAAACTCCGGTTCTATTTTTACTAAAGCAGCTACAATAAAACCGGGAATTGTAGAAATTATAACCCACAAGAAGAAATATTTATAACCAATCATTTCCTGCAAAGCACCACTGTACATTCCGGGCAACATCATTCCTAACGCCATTATTCCGGTGCAAATTGCAAAGTGAGCAGTTTTATGTTCACCTTGAGAAACCATTATCATAAACATCATATAAGCTGTAAAGCCAAAACCATAACCAAATTGTTCGAAAGCAACAGCAAGATTAATTAAAATAAAATTTGTTGGTTGAACTTGTGAAAGATACACAAAAGCTAAATCAGGTGTGTGCATTATAATAACCATTGGCCAAAGCCACCATTTTAATCCTTTCTCTGAAATTACATAACCACCAATCAATCCACCAACAGTTAATGCAATAATTCCAACAGTGCCGTAAACAATTCCAACTTCACTTGTTGTTAATTCTAAACCGCCTTTTGATCTTGGATCAAGTAAAAATGGTTGAACTAATTTAACAAGTTGAGCTTCTGCAAATCGAAAGAATAAAAGAAATCCGAGTATATTCCATATATCTTTCTTTTGCATAAAAATTACAAATGCTTTTAAGAATTCAATGAAAGGAAGAAGTATTTCACTTTTATTTTCTGACTTTTCAAATTTATTTACAAACTTAGCAACGTAAGTTCTAAAAAGAGCAACGACAATTATTACTAGTGTAATTGTAGCAACAATAGTTTTCCAGGGTGAAACAAATCCAATTAATGAAAGAAAAGCACTTAAAATTGTAAATGAGATATAAATTGCAATAGCAAAAAGAATAAATCCGCCAAACATTGTTATAATTTGTTTAGAGCTTAACTTTTTACCGCCAAGTGTTCCTTTATCTTCATTTGGATATGGTAAAATAAATTTATGATAAATAAACAGTAAAAGAAAAATTATACCTGCAATTACAAACACAATAGACCAGGCAGATTTAAATCCAATAGAAGGAGCTAATTGACCAGCGATAACAACTAATAAACCAGAGCCGACAATAGTTGCAACTCTATAAAAAGTGGAACGAACACCAACAAATGCAGATTGTTTAGCCTGGTCAAGGCTAAGCATGTAAAGACCATCGGCAGCAATATCGTGAGTTGCAGATGCAAAAGCCATTAATGCGAAAACGACTAATGTTAAAGTCCAAAAGACTGAAGTTGTAAGACTAAAAGCAATTCCAAATAGTGCAACAGCAACAATGAATTGCATTGTAATTGTCCAAAACCTTTTTGTTTTGAACATATCAATAAAAGGTCCCCACAAAAATTTTAAGAACCATGGGAAGTAAAGTAAGCTTGTAAAAAAAGCAATGTCGGTGTTTGAAACATTAAGATTTTTATACATCATAACAGAAACTGACATAACCATTACATAAGGAATAGCTTCGGTAAAGTAGAGTGAAGGAACCCAAGCCCATGGATTTCTATATTCAACTTTTGAAATCATTAAATTCTCCGGTTTATTTAATTTTTTCTTTTGCTAAAATTACAGCCCCAATTTCAGGTGGATTTTCCGGATTTACAATTTCGACTAATGGAAGTTGTTCATTTAATTTTTTTTTGAAAAGATTTGAATAAAAATTATCTGTTGATATTATTCCACCGACTAAACTTAATTTCATTATTCTTTCATCTAAGAAATTGTACATTGCTTTAACGTGAAGAATTAATTCATCAGTTTCTTCTTCACAGATTTTCAATGCCTGAAAATCATTTTGTTGAGCTGCCTGAATTACTTTTGGTGCAAAAGAGGCAATATCAAAATTGTTTTTGTAAACAGCACTAATTAAAGATGGTCCGTCATTGATGTTAAAATCGTTAATTAAAAAATCAGCTAGTAGAGTTTTATCAATTCTGCCATCAAAAAATTTTGAAACAGCTTGTAATCCTTTTCTTCCTATAACTAAACCACTGCCTTCATCACCAATTAATTTTCCAAAGCCACCTGCACGATAAATTTTACCAGATTTATCTTTTCCAAAAATTATTGAACCAGTACCAGCAATTAAAAGTGAACCGGGCTTGCCGGAAAAAGCTCCTTCGAGTGCAATTCGTGCATCACTTTCGACAAAAAAATTTAATTCAATTCCTTTTGATTTTGTGAATTCATCGAAATCATTTTTTAATTTATTAGCATCTTCAATTCTTCCGGCTCCTGTTGTGCCAATTAATACTGCTGAAATTTCATCGTAACTTATTTTTAAGTTTTCAACTGAATTTTTAATTAAACTGAAAATTGTTTCTGAAACTTGATTTGTTCCAATCATTAAAAAATTTGATGCACCGCCTGTACATTCATAAAGTTTGTTAAACTCCAAATCAGTTGCAACACATTTAGTTTTTGTGCCACCGCCATCTAAACCGATTAAATATTTTTTCATTTGCTGCTCATATATTTTAAATATTCAATTAATCCTTCATAAATTTTTTGTGCCATTTTAATTCTGAAATTATTATCTGCTAATTTTTCTTCATCTTCTGCATGCGACATAAAAGCTTGTTCAATTAAAATTGAAGGCATTTCATTAATTCTTGAAACACGATAATTAAAAGAACCAACAGAACCAAAAGGTGATAATTTCAACTCTGTTAATTTATAAAAAACTTTTTCTGCAAGTGGCGCCCAGAATGGATTATTATAAAATGTACATGTTCCATTTGTACCTAAAAATTCATTTGGTGGTTCGCTTGAGTTTGCATGAATGCTAAAATGAATGTTTGCACCTGAATTAATTGCAAGAGTTCTTTTTCCCAGCAATGTCATATCTTTATCTGAATTACGAACCATAAAAACATCTGCGCCATATTTTTTTAACAATGCTTCTAATTTTTTGCTTAAATCCAGATTGAGATCTTTTTCTTTCATTCCGGAAAGTCCAACTGCACCAATGTTTGAACCACCATGCCCAGCTTCGATGGAAATTTTTAGTCCTTTAAGTGGCTGTTTGTTTTTTAAGTTAAATATAGGTGGATATTTTATTTTTAATAATAATTCTTTCCCATTAGGTTTTAATTCAAAGCCCCAAATTTTTTCTGTGTTAAGATTAACATAAATTTTATAAGTCTCTTTTGAAGTTTGCTGCCATGTTATTTCTTCTATATAACGCAAATTTGGTTTGTGAATTATCCATGTACTGCTGGTTTTAACTCCATAAAGAGTGATAATAATTCTTTTTTGAAATGGATCGGAATAAACATCGTAAGGAACATTTTCTAAATAAGGTATTTTAACAACATCGTACGATGAATCTGGAAAAGCAGAAATTGGATTTATGAAATAAGTTGGTTGAGGTGTTCCATTTGGTAATTCATCAACAAATTGTTTGTTAATGTAACCATCTTCACTATCATTTAATTTAATTCTGTAATAATCACCAAAAATTCCATTTGATTTCAATATTACATTTTTAGGTAATTCATTTCTCAATGGCGCACCTAAACGTATTGGTGCCAAAGTAAATTCAAAAAGTGAATAATCATTGTTTGTAATTAAAAGAGGAAATTCATTTTCATTTTTTATTATTAAAGTGTTATTTAATGTTTTGTATATCTTATCATTTTCATTTGTTGATGATTGTAAAAATAATTTGAAAGAAAGTTTTTTGTTTTCCAGAAATTCATTTAAAGGAATTTGAACAGAATATTGAGTAGAGTTTGAAAAATCTTTTGTTTGACAATTGTATATTTTATTCAAAGGTAAAATTTCAACAAAACCTTTTTGAGCTTTTGTGCCATTAAATGATACTGTAATAAAATCATTTTTGGTTAATATTAAATTTTCGTTCGGGTTTATCGAAGATTCATCAATTGCAAGTTGAAATTTTTCTTCTTGTTTTGGTTGAAACAAAACTTCATCTTCATAAATGCAGCGATTTCCATTTTTATCAATTGCTTCGGCTTTAAGTTTATTTAATCCTTCAATTAAATTTATTTTTTTGAAAAAGATTCCTGTTTTATAAATCTTAACTTCTTCATCATTGATTTTAACTTTTGAAGGATAAATAGTTTTGCAAAGTAAATTATAAATATTGTTATTAGTTTTTCTTTCAAATGGTCTTCTGAATTCAATCCAATTATCATAACGTAATGCAGAACCATCATTATTTATTTTGTAGTTGTAAGGAATTACCCAGTCAGCTTTGGATAATTTAATTACTGAATCATTAGCTTTAATTTTTATTGTGTCAGGGTTATTAACCAAAATAAAATTTACGCATAAAGTTTTGTCAATAATTTTTTGAGTATTGTCATTAAGAATTGTTACAAAACTCTCATTATTGTTTACGATCTCAGATAAGTCAAGTTTATAAAAATTATATGGGGCTAATTTTTTCAGATAATTTTTAAGAACTAAATCATCATTAAATTTTTCATTTCTTTTGAGTTTATCATTTTCAAAAATGAAATCAATTATGCCATTGCTCAAAAGCTTTTCGTTTATTCCATTTTCTGTAAATGATTTTGAATCAGCAAGTGTATGAAGATAAGGTTTAACAAGTGCGGCTTCAACAATTATATTCTCAAATAATGAATATTGTGTTTCGTCGTTAAAATTAATATTCGAAAATAAAAATCCTCTGAAGTTAATATGGCTGACAAATGTTTTAATATTTTGTTTTATTGATGTAATATTTCGTGTGTTCAGATTTGTATTTGAAAAATCTAAATCAAAATAAATTTGTTTTTCCAAAAGATTATTTTCTACTGTTTGAAAAATATCGCAGCTGAATTTATTTTCTTTTGAAATATCATTTGATAAAAATGATTTAATAACAACCGCATCAAAGTCTAATTTTTTTATTTCATTTAGTTTTGATTCAATATCAGATGCATTTTCTAATTTAATTGTAATAATTTTATCGCCGTAAAAATTTTGAGAGTAGATAATTCTTAAAAACAACAATGAAAAAAATAAAAGTTTTTTCATAATTAAAACCCTTATTCAATATTTAAAACATTAATTTCACTTTCGTTACTAATTCTATCAACGAATGAAATACCAACTTTCAACAGTTTAAAATTTTTGACATCCTCGCTGCCATCTTTAGAATAAACTTTATAAGATGAATAAAGTGGAAGCTCATAATTATTTATATCTTTTGTTAAAATTTTATAATCCCATTTATCTTCATACTTAAAGTACAAAACCCACTTAAAAATATTATTGTCATTTGAAGACCAATTTATTTTAATAGTATCGCCAATTTTTGTAACTGTCAATTCTGGTTTTGATAAGTTACTTTTATTAAACCAAGAAGTAGCTGGAATTAATGCTTCCTGTTCATAAACTCCATTTACAAGCATGCTGTCAAGTTGCTTATTGGTTAAAATTGGTCCAACACTCCAAAAAATACTGCCAGGAGAATTTGAAAGCATACCGCGAACAATCATAATTTGATTTATAATTTCAGTGTTATTTAATTCATTATTAGTTCTGTCAATACTTATTCCTGGCCAAAAGTGTCTCTTAAATTTATTTTCACTTTTCCACCAATCAATTAAAATTGGAAAACTTTGTTGAAGAGAACTTATTTTCCAATACAATTGTGGTGACCAATAATCAACCCAACCTTTATTAAGCCAAAGTTTTGCATCTGCATAAAGTTGATCATACTGATCAAAACCATCAACACTTTCAGGAAAGTTGGGGCGCCAAATTCCAAATGGACTTAATCCGAATTTCACATTCGGTTTTGTTTTTTTAATACCATAATAAACTTTTTCAATAAAATTATTTATGCTTTCTCTTCGCCAATCATCACGAGATAGTTTCCCGCCATTCATTTTGTATTTTTTCCATGATACTGAATCAGGAAAATCTTCATTGTTGTTGTATGAAGGATAAGGATAGAAATAATCATCAAAGTGGATTCCATCAATGTCATATCTTTTAATTAAATCAAGAACAACATTGAAAGAATGCTCCTGAACTTCTTGAATAGAAGGATCTAACCAATAATAACCACTTTTTAATTTAACAATCCAATCGGGATGTTTTTTAACAATCGAGTGTTCAGAAACTTCTCCACCTGCAGTATGATGAGCACGATAAGGATTTAACCAAACATGCAATTCTAAACCACGTTTATGTGATTCTTCAATCCAAAATTCTAAAGGATCATAAAATGGATTTGGAGGAGAACCTTGTTTGCCTGTTAAATAATATGACCATGGTTCTAAATCACTTTTGTAGAGTGCATCGCATTGAGGACGAGCTTGAAATATAACAGCATTGAAATTATTTTCTTTCAATTTATCGAGAATAAAAATTGCTTCTCTTTTTTGCTCATCTGTTGTTAAATCTCTTTTACTTGGCCAATTAATATTAGCAACAGTTGCAACCCATGCAGCACGAAATTCTCTCATTACTTTTGGATTATCTTTTTGCTCATTTGGTTTTTCATTATTTTTAACTTGAACAGATGAGCAAGAGATTGTAAATAACATTAAAAAGATTGTAATAATTTTAGCTTTGAGCATAAAATTTTCTCAAAAAAATTTTTCTACGTTGAAATTAAATAAGCATTGTAACATTGAACTACATTTTTGGGTGGTTTTATTTATTGCTTAACAATACTTAATTTATGAATAGAAACATCTGAAAAATTCTTTTATTGTCTTTGCGAACTAGTAAAGCTTGTTTGCCGACAGGCAGGCAAACTCTAAATTATCTTTAAATGAATATCCAGATTGCTTCCACGATAGAATCTTGGTAAGCTGTCCTCACATTCATCGCAAGGGCATTCATAATTAATTTTCAGATGTATCAATTAGTTAATTTTATTTCAATTAAACTTTCAGTTCAAATGAACAAACAAACAATTAAGATTAGTTTTATTTATCTGTTAAGCCTTATAATATCTTCATTTGCAATAGCACAAGATCAAAAAATAATTTTTGATAGAATTGGAAAAGAACAAGGGTTAATTCCCGGGAATGTAAATGATATTGTTCAGGACAGTGTTGGTTTTATATGGATGGCAACAGAAAATGGTTTATGCAGATTTGATGGATACTCATTTGTTTATTATAAAAATCAACAAAACGATCCAACAAGCTTAAGCTATAATCACGTCTTTAGTCTATTACTTGATAAAAATGGAATTATTTGGGTTGGAACACTTGGTGGCGGATTAAATAAATTTGATAGCAAAACTGGCAAATTCAAACGCTATATGTTCGATCAAAATAATCCAAACTCATTGAGTAATAATAACGTCTTCAAAGTTTATCGGGACTCAAAAAACAGAATTTGGGTTTCCACACTAGGTGGTGGTTTAAATCTTTATGACCCAATTAAAGAAACATTCAAAAAATTTGTTCATTCTGAAAATGGAAATTCAATTAGCAGCAATATGGTTAGTGCAATCTATGAAGATAAATTTCACAATTTTTGGGTTGGTACTTTTGATGCTGGGTTAAATTTATTTGACGAAAAAAATAATAAGTTTATTCATTTTCATCCCGATAAAAAAAATAAATTTAGTATCGGTCATCAACAAATAATGGATTTTCTTGAAGATTCAAAAGGAAACTTTTGGATTGCTACTTTTGGCAATGGAATAAATCTCTTCGAGAGAAAATCGAATAAATTTTATAACTTAAAAAATGATTACAAATTCCCAATCCTACCAGATAATATTTATGTTCGTAAAATTTTTGAAGATGAAGAATCAATTTGGGTGGGTACTTATAATGGATTATTCCGTTTTTATAAAAAAGACTTTTCGAAAGTTAATTTATATTCACATCCAAATAATCAACACACAATAAATGACAACAAGATTCGTTCAATTTTTAAAGATAGAAACGGAGTAATATGGATAGGAACAATTGTTGGCGCTAATAAATATGATACTAAACGAAAGCAATTTGATTTAATATTTTTTAATCAAAATTTTAGAACTAAACTTGATAATCAAAATATTGTACCGAAAAAATTTATAACCGAAAAAATTATATGGGCTGGTCCTGGAAAAGATGTTATAACAAAAAGTAAAAATAGAAATATTCGATTCTTCGGCAATATAGAAACAAAAAATGGTTTTTCAACAAATCATACTATTAATTTCTACCTTGATGAAAAAAATTTTTTATGGGTTGGTAGTTATAGTGGAATTCATTACTACGAAGCTAATAATGATGAATTTCGTAATATACAATATTTTGATGATGGAACTCCATGGCATGGTAACAACTATGTTAGATGGTTTTACATAGATAAAAATAATAGACTTTGGGCGGCTACTATGTCAGGTGGTTTATATCTATTCAATCCACATAAAAATACTGTTAAAAATTTCGTTCACGATGAAGCAAATATTAAAACACTTGGAGATTCCCGAGTTAGTTGTGTATTTCAGGATCGTTACGGCAAAATATGGATAGGTACTTTTGGTGGACTTGATGTTTTCAACGAACAAAATGAAACCTTTTCTCATTATCGGGTAATTTATAATGATAGTACTTCAATTTCTAACGATAGAGTTTACACAATTTTTGAATCTAAAAATGGTGATTTATGGATTGGCACTTATCAAGGTTTAAATAAATACAACCGCGATAAAAATAATTTTGAACAATTTACAACTTCAAAAGGATTGAGCGATAATTCAATTTATAGTATTCAAGAAGATAATGATGAAAATTTATGGTTACGCACAAATGATGGAATTTCAAAATTTGATCCCTTAAAAAAAATCTTCAAAAATTTCAATGCCAAGGATGGTTTACAAGGTTTAGATTTCAATGGCAATATTTCACTTAAAAATAATGATGGCAAAAT
>CAZVBT010000007.1:0-52919 GCA_964625385.1 uncultured Melioribacter sp.
TCCTTGCAATCCTTGCCCAACAGGAATATCAAAATCAAATCTATTATAGATTGAATAAGTGTCATCTTTTCTTAAGTCGAATTTTACACCACTTCCACGTAACATTGGTCCGGTTGCACCGTAGTTAATTGCAGTGTCGGCCGGGAGAATTCCAATATTAGCAGTCCTTTCAATAAAAATTTTATTATAGCTTAAAAGATTATCTAATTCAACAATAGTGTTTTTGAAGTAACTTGTAAACTCTTTAGTTCTTCTTACAAAATTAGGATGTATATCGCGAGAAAGACCACCAACCCACATATAATTATAGAGCATCCTTGCGCCGCAAGTCTCCTCAAAAATTGAAAGAATATATTCTCTATCGCGGAATAAATAAAGGAATGGAGTTAATGCTCCAATATCAGCACCATTTGTTCCAAGAGCAACACAATGAGAAGCAATTCTTTGAAGTTCAGCCATGATAACACGAATATACTCAACTCTTTCAGGAACTTGAATTCCCATTAATTTTTCAACAGCTAAAACATAACCAAAATTATTACCCATTGCAGCAAGATAATCCATTCTATCTGTGTATGGTATTACCTGATTATATTGCATAGCTTCAGCATGTTTTTCAAAACATCTATGTAAATAACCAAGATGAGGTTTTACATTAACAATTAATTCACCTTCAATTTCAAGTTCGAGTCTCAAAACACCATGTGTAGATGGATGCTGAGGACCCATATTAAGAACCATTGTTTCAGTTTTTAGTGCCATCTTATTCCAAATTACAAACGTTAAAAATTAGTAGGGAATTTTCATTCCTTGATAAAATTCCGGTACTTTAAAATCTTTTCTTAATGGGAAAGAATTTTCTTCCCAATCGTAAGGCATTAATATTCTTCTTAAATCAGGATGATTTAAGAATTTAATCCCAATCATATCATAAGCTTCTCTTTCATGCCAGTCGGCGCATTTCCAAACATTTTCTACAGATTCAACCTTTGCATCTTCACGCGGAGTAGATACTTTCAATGTAATTTTATGTTTCAAAACTGTTGAATACAAATGATAGAAAACACTAAGTGTTCCTCCTTCAATTATATCATAACCTTCACTATCTTTCACTTTTTTGCCATTAGCATCATCAACACCAGAAAGACACATTAAACTATCAAATAGGAGTTCAGAATTATCTCGCAAGAACTTGCTAACTATATGTATTTTAAGAGGTTCAACGGAAATTATAGGTTCAGTTGGAGTATCTTTATCAATTGATAAAATTACATCTCCAAATTCATTTTTTAGTAATTCAAAAATTTCTTCTGCGTTTTTCATGATTTTTTTCTTAAAGATTCATTTCTGATTTTTTCTTGTAATTTAAGAAGACCTTCAAGTAATGCTTCTGGTCTTGGTGGGCACCCGGGAACATACACATCAACAGGAATAATTCTATCAACACCTTTGAGAACGTGGTATCCATGCTCCCAATAAGGACCACCACAATTAGCACAACTACCCATTGAAATAATGTATTTAGGATCTGGTATTTGTTCGTATAATCTTTTAATTCTAATAGCCATTTTAAGAGTAACTGTTCCGGATATAATAATGGCATCAGCTTGACGAGGTGTATTTCTAGGGATCAAACCAAATCTATCGAAATCATAATGTGAAGCAGAAGTAGCCATCATTTCGATAGCACAACAAGCCAAACCAAAACCAAGTTGCCAGACTGACGATAATCTTGCCCAGTTTAATAGATCTTCAACATTAGCTACAACAATATTACCATCAGAAAATTCTTTATCTAGTAAACCCATAATTAAATTTTCTTATTTTAATTGTTAAGAATCTTTTTTAAGTAATTCATCTAATTTTGGAGGCTTTGGAGTAGGACGAGCCCATTCAAGATCGCCTTTACGCCATTCGTAAGCCATACCTAAACCTAAAACTAACAGGAAAATTAAACCTGCAATAAATCCAAATACACCAAATTCTTTATAAACTAAAGCCCATGGAAACAATAAAACAACTTCCACATCAAAAATCAAAAAGATAAGTGCTACAACATAAAATCTTATATTAAATTTTACCCATGGTGAACCTTCGGGGTTTTCACCGCACTCATAAACTTTTTGTTTTTCTACTGTGGGTCTATTTGGTCTAATAAGTTTATTGATGAAAAGTGTTATTATTACAAATATTATTGCAAGAATTATAAAGATGAAAATTTTTCCGAATTCTGTAAGCATAGTAGTTCAAAAAAGTTGTGGAAAAAATAATACTCCTTTGTATTTTTGTCAAGGAAAGAATTAAATTAAATTAGATTTATAACTAATTTGTTTATAAAAATTTGAGTTAAAATGAAAAAAGTTTTCTTATTAATAATTTTTAGTTCGCTTTTTGCCAATGCACAAACTTTAAGCAACAAATGGATATTAGTTGGTGAAGCTAATGATGAAAAGGTTTTTATAGATACTTCATCAATTAAAAAATTTGAAAATCAAATTTCTGCTTTAATTTTTTCATTTTATAAAACTCCAAAGAATATTCACTCTATTGAAGAAAATGTTTTCAGTAGTAAAGAACAGATATTTTTTACTATGGTTAATCAAAAATTTGCAAAAATTGGTTCATTGTATTACGATGATAAATTGAAAATACTTGGTGAAAAGTCATTACCAGGTTTAAATATTAATACTCAAAATTTTTCAGAGCCAATTGATAGTAATGAAATGGTAAAAATGATTTATGATTTTTGTATTAATTTCCTAAATAAGAAAGAACAAATTAGTTTAGAAGAACAAGAGAAAAGAAAAAAAGAACAAAATAGAGAGATGCTAAAAAAAATTGCTGAAGGAAAAACTAATGAAATAAAAAAAACAGATGAACAAAAAACAAAATCTAATAAATTAGAAATTGATACAACTTTAAGGATTGTAGATAATAGAACATTAAAAGAAAAATTTATTTCTTCTAATAAAAAATTTACACAAGATGATAATTGGAAATCTACTTCAAGCAAAACAATTTTCAGTGATGGAACAAAATATGTTTTTCAAGTATCATCATGGAAAAATAAAGCAAAAGCTGAGAGTGAAGTAAGAAAATTAAAATCAAAAGGATTTGATCCATTTATTGTTGAAGCAAATGTTCCGGAACGAGGTGGTAAATGGTATCGTGTAAGAGTTGGTTATTATAATTCAATAGAGGAAGCTGAAGCCGCACAAAAGAAACTTAATTAAGTTCATTTATGTTACTATATAAAAATTGAAAGTAACACAATGAAACTACTTGTTGTAATCACACTATTAATAATATCTTTTTTACCCCAAGAAAAAAATCAAAATAGAAAGGTTTCTAAATTGACTGAAAAAAATAAAACTGAAGAAGAATGGAAAAAGGTCTTATCAAAAGAACAATATAAAGTATTGAGAGAAAAAGGAACCGAAAGACCTTTTACAGGTGAATATTGGAATCATTTTGAAAAAGGTGTTTATAAATGTGTCGCATGTGGAGAAGTTCTATTTGAATCTGATACAAAATTTGATGCTGGTTGCGGGTGGCCAAGTTTTTATAAAGCCATAGATAAATCAAAAATAATTGAGAAGGATGATTTCAGTTATGGAATGCATAGAATAGAAGTCATGTGTAAAAATTGTGGTAGTCATCTCGGACATGTATTTGATGATGGACCTCAATCAACAGGCTTAAGATATTGTATTAATTCAGTTTCAATAAAATTTGAGAAGAAATAAAATTATTTTTTTTGTGGTAGAAAATTTATTCCGCTTACTTTAATAATACTTGTAATTAAAATAAAAATTCCAATCCATTGAATTAAAGATAAAACAGTGCCGCGAACAAAGTAATCCAAAACCACAGCTGTCAAAGGAAAAGCTAATTCACAAATTGTAGCTACAGATGCAGTTATACTCTTCAATCCAAAATAGTAAAGAAAAATTGCGGCGCCACCAGTTGTGAATGCAATTAAAATAAAAATTAATATTTGTGTTGTAGAAATCATTCCAATTTTTAAAATATCACCGCTTAAAGATGATATTAACAACATAATTATTGAAGAAAAGAAAAAACGAAGAAAAGTACCAACTTCAAAAGAAACATTTTTTAAGGCACGCTTACTAAAGACAGTTGATGAACCAAAACTTGCAGCAGCTAACAATGACAGAAAAGCAGAAATAACATTATCTTTACCTGTATTAAAATTTGGTAAATGTAAACCAAAAGTCATTAAATATGCACCTAAGATTGCAAGCGAAGCCCAAAAGAAAAATTCACGTGGGAGTTTTTCTTTTAATATTAATGCTGCCAAAATTAAAGCAAAAACAGGCTGTAGTTTTTGTAATAAAATAACAACTGAAAGATTTACAAAATTAACATAAAACAATGCTTTAGTAATTGCCATTGTACCAATGGCACCGCCAAATAAACCAACAAAGAAAAAATAAGTTAAATCACTTTTAGACAGATTTTTAATATTAAAAATATGTTTACCTAAAATGGGTGATAATAAAAGTACAACAATTGTACTTTCAATAAAAACAACAAGTGGAACCGGCAAACTATAAAGAGCAGGACGTAAAATAATTCCATCCACACCCCAAAGTGAAGCAGCAATAATAACAAACAAAGGTGCAAATTTTTTCATAGTATATTTTAATTTAATGTGCAAAGATAAAGAATGATTTCTACTTAAGTTTAGTTTTATGATTAAATCTTGTTAACATTGAAATTCCCAAAATCATTAAACCAAGCAAAAGACCAATCCAAATGCCGAGAGCATTCATCTTAAAATAAAAACCAAGAATAGCACCAACAGGAATTCCAATAAACCAGTATGAAAGAATTGAAATTAACAATGGAATTTTTACATCCATCAAGCCACGCAAAACGCCAATGCCCGTAGCCTGCATTCCATCAAAAATTTGGAATAATGCGGCAACGATTAATAAAGTAGAAGCAATTTTCATCACTTCAAAATCGTTAACGTAAAATTGTGGTAATATATTTTTGAGAATTATGAATGATATTCCAAAACAAAACATTATTGAGATAGCAATTCCAAAAGCAGTAAAACCGGCTTGTCTTACTTTATTCATATTTTTTTCACCGAGAAATTCACCAACTCTGATTGTCCCGGCAGAAGCTATTCCTAATATTATCATATATGTAACAGAAGCAAGATTCAATGCGATTTGATGAGCTGCTAATTGAGTGCTACCCAACCAGCCAATCATAATTGCAGAAAAAGAAAAAGCTGCAACTTCTAAAAAATATTGAAATCCACTTGGCAAGCCAATTTGAATAAGTCTTTTTATCAAATTAAAATCATATTTATTAAGAAATATTTTTGGGCTAAAGATTTTCACTTTTTTATGTTTAAAAACAACAATTAAAATTACTATTGCCATTAACCATCTTGTTAATGTTGTAGCAATACCAGCACCAAATAACCCAAGTGAAGGAAAACCGAATTTTCCGTAAATAAAAATCCAATTAAAAAATGCATTGAAAAGATTTGCTGAAATCGCAATAAACATTGGTGGATTTGGAAAAGATAAACCTTCTAAAAATTGTCTGAATGTTTGAAACATCATAAATGGTATAACAGAAAGTGATAAAACTTTCATGTATGGAATTGCAAGTTTAACAACATTAGTTGGTTGGTTTAGAAATGGAATTGCAAAAGTTGTCGAGAAAGTAATAACACTCAACAACATTGAAAAAAATAAATTCAGTGAAAAAGAATGAGCCAACACATTTCCACATTGTTCTAGATTTTTTTCTCCTTTAGCAAACGAAATAAATGGTGTTGCTGCCATTGATAAACCAATTCCAATAACCAGAGTAAGAAAAAACAAACCATTTACTAAAGCGGCTGCAGCTAATGAATCAGTTCCAACTTTTCCAACCATTATACTATCAATTACACCCATCATAATATGACCAAGCTGACCAATTGAAATTGGAAATGCTAAAAGCAATGTTTCTTTTATATGTCGTTTAATATTCATATTACAAAAGTAGTTATTTTGTTTTATTCTATATTAAATGCAATAAAAAATATTATCTGAAATTTGCCCATTTTTTTGTAAATTTACTTAGGAAATATTCGATAATAATTAGGGAGTTACCGGTTATGCTTTAACAAAAGAGGAGTAATACAAATGGAAAACCCAAAAGACATATCGAGCTTACCAAAGTTAAAAATTAATCCACTTTTTGATAATTCAAAAATTCAATCTAAAGAACAAAAGAAAAAAATTTACAACCCATTCAGATTTACAATTGAATCTTCTTTGGAAGGTTTACAAAATTTAGAAGAAGAAGAAAAAAATGTTGCAGAAGAGAAAAAATCATTAAGAGAAACATCTGAAAATTGGATTGGATAATTGAATTAATATTTTTCTAAATTTCAGTCAAAAATAAATCTTAATTTGAAAGAGCGAATTAATTCCGCATATAAAGCTTCATTATTTTTTTCTAAAAAACATTACGAAAATTTTCCTGTTATTTTATTTTCCGTACCAAAAGAATTAAGAAAACACATTGCAATTATTTATCAGTTTGCACGACAAGCAGATGATTTTGCCGATGAAGGTTCACTTTCACAGAACGATAGATTGAATCTTTTAAGTGAATATGAAAATGATTTTGTTGATGCAATCAATGGTAAATTTAAAAATGATTTTTGGTTAGCGTTAAAAAATACTTGTGATAAATTCCAAATTGATAAAAAACTTTTTCTTGATTTATTATCTGCATTCAAACAAGATGTAATAAAGAATAGCTACGATACCGAAGATGAAATTTTAGATTATTGTAAAAGATCAGCAAACCCGGTTGGTAGAATCTTATTGAAAATCTTTAAAGTCGAAAATGAAGAAGCTCAATATACTTCCGATAAAATTTGTACTGCATTGCAATTAACAAATTTTTATCAGGATGTATCAAATGATATTAAAAAAAACAGAATTTATGTCTCAAAAAAGATGATGGAAAAATATTTTGTTAAAGAGTATGATTTTATGAATTTAAGATATAATGAGAATGTTAAAATTTTATTTCAAGAATTAATTGAAAAAACTTATAAGATGTTTGATGAAGGAAAAATTATTCAAAGATATGTGCCGAGAAATTTTTTACTTCAAATACGAATGACAATTTTGGGCGGCAAAAAAATACTTCAAAAAATTGTAGAAAACGATTATGATGTTTTTAACAAAAGACCTAAATTAAATAAGAAAGATTTTTTAATAATTCTTTTAAGAAGTTTCAGAAATGTTTGATGAATCAAAAAATATTGCGAAAGAAAGCAAAAGCAGTTTTTACTACGCTTTTAGTTTATTGGAAAAACCAAAACGGGAAGCTATGAACACTGTTTATGCTTTTTGTCGAAAGACTGATGACATTGTTGATCTTGGAAATGAATCGGATGATGTGAAATATGAAAAACTTCGCAGGTGGAGAAATGAACTTGAAAAAGCATTAAAAGGTAATTCAGAAATTCAACTTTTAAACAAGTTAATTGTTTACATCAAACAATTTAATATTCCGCTTGATCCATTCTTTGAATTGATAGCCGGTGTTGAAATGGATCTTCAAAGAAAAAGATTTTTAACTTTTGATGACCTTTCTAATTATTGTTATTTAGTAGCTTCAACAGTTGGATTGATGTGTATTGAAATTTTTGGTTACAAACATCAATCAGCAAAAGATTATGCTGTTAATCTTGGGAAAGCAATGCAGCTTACAAATATTTTGCGCGATGTTAAAAAAGATTATGAAAATGGCAGAATATATTTACCAGAAAATGATTTAAAACTTTTCAATTATTCAGAAGAAGATCTTAAAAACAAAATTTTTAACCAACATTTTATCAATTTGATGAAATATGAAGCCGAAAGAGCAAAATATTTTTACCAGAAGGCAAATGAATCATTAAACTATGAAGATAAGCGTTCGATGTTTGCCGCAAGGGCAATGCAACATATTTATTATCGCTTGTTAAAAAAAATTGAACAAGAAAATTTTGATGTAATTAACAAGAATATAAAAGTTAACAAGATTGAAAAAGTATCTATTGCAATCGGAGTTTGGGCAAAATATAGTTTAGTGTATTAATGAAAAATGTAATAATAATTGGTGGCGGGCTTGCAGGATTAACTTCAGCATTTTATCTCTCACAAAAAAAATACAATATCACATTAATTGAATCAACACCTAAACTAGGCGGCAGAACCTATTCACTTTATAATAAAACTCAAAATGATTATTATGACAATGGACATCATTTATTAATGGGTTGTTACCATGAAACACTTCAACTAATAAATGATTTAAGGACTTATGATAAAATTGAAATTCAAGAAAGACTAGAAGTTAACTTTATTGATGAAAATAGATTTACTTACAAATTAAAATCTTCAAATTTATTCTACCCGCTTAATTTGCTTTTTGGAATTCTGAATTACAGAGCTATTTCACTTAAAGAGAGATTTAAAATAATTGATTTCATTTTAGATATTGCTTGCTGTTTTAAAGAGGATCTGGAGAATTTAACTGTGCTTGAATGGTTATTATTAAAAAATCAAAGTGATGAAACAATAAATAAATTCTGGGAAATTTTAGTTGTAAGCATTATGAACTGCACACCAGAAAAAGCATCTGCTTTAATTTTTTCAAACGTGTTGAAAGAAATTTTTTTAAAAGGTAAAGATTCATCTAAATTTGTTCTAACAAAAAATGGATTAACAGAAATTTTTGTAAATCCAATTAAAAGAAATTTGTTAGAAAGGGGAAATAAAGTCAGTGTAAACGAGCATCTAAATAAAATATTTATTGAAAAAAATGTTGTAAAAAAAATTTCCACGAATAAAAAAAATTACGAAAATTTTGATAATCTGATTTTATCAATTCCACCTTATTCGTATTCAGGGATAAAAATTATTGATGAAAATCAAAAAGAGTTAAACCCACTTTCACAAATTCTATCACAAGAATTTAAATATTCACCAATATTAAATATTCATATCTGGTTAAATGAAAATATTTTTGATAAAAAGTTCTATGGTCTATTGAATTCAGAATTTGACTGGATTTTCATTCATGAAAAACATTTAAGTGTAACAAAAAGTAATGCGGAAATTTTGATTAACTTAGATAAAAATTTAATAATGGATATAATTTATTCGGATTTAAAAAATTATTTCCCTAATTTCTCAAAAGAAAAAGTAATTGACTTTAAAGTTATAAAAGAAAAAAGGGCAACTTTTATTCCTGATATAGCATCAAACAAATTAAGAAGAAATATTAAAAGTGAATTTGAAAATTTATTTTTTGCTGGAGATTGGATGGCATTAGAATTCCCAGCAACAATTGAAGGTGCGATAAGAAGTGGAAAAAATGCCGCACAAAACATAGATAACAAATTAGCAAGCAATTAATCAAAAAATGAGGAGGTAAAAATGTCCTTGCTAAAAGAAAAACTACAAGAAAAAATCGCAATTGAAAGACCACGCACCGAAAAATTATTAAAAGAGTTTGGTAATGTAAAAGTTGATGAAGTTACCATTGGTCAAATCATTGGTGGAATGCGTGATATTAAAAGTCTTGTTACAGATATTTCATATCTCGATCCTTATGAAGGAATACGTTTCAGAGGATTGACAATTCCTGAAGTGCTTGAAAAATTACCAAAAGTTCCAGGTGCAGAAATGCCTTATGTCGAAGGATTTTATTATTTCCTTTTAACCGGAGATCTTCCAACAGAAAATGAAGTTAACGCTATTCATGAAGAATTCAACAATCGCAAACAAGTCCCCGATTATGTTTTTAATATCATTAAATCAATGCCAATTGATTCACATCCAATGACAATGTTTGCAACGGCAATAATGTCTATGCAAAAAGATTCAATCTTTGCAAAAAAATATCATGAAGGTATAAAGAAAACTGATTACTGGCAATATTATTTAGAAGATGCACTGAATCTTTTAGCAAAATTACCTGAAATTGCTGCATACATTTACAGATTAAAATACAGAAACGGAGATATAATTCCGCCAGATCCAAATTTAGATTTTGGTGGAAACTTTGCTCACATGATGGGAATTGCAAAACCATACGATGATATTTCACGTTTATATTTCATACTTCACAGCGACCATGAAAGTGGAAATGTTAGTGCACACACCGGCCATTTAGTTGCCAGTGCTTTATCAGATATGTATTATGCTATTAGTGCAATGCTAAATGGTTTAGCTGGTCCGCTTCATGGTTTAGCAAATGAAGAAGTTCTTCGTTGGCTGCATAGCGTTTATGAACAATTAGGTGGAAAAATTCCTACTGAAGAAGAAATGAAAAAATTTGTAAATGATACTCTTGATGCCGGAAAAGTTATACCTGGTTTTGGTCATGCAGTTTTAAGAAAAACTGATCCACGATACATGGCTCAACGCGAATTTTGCTTAAAACATTTACCAGATGATCCGCTTTTCAAATATGTTGATTTACTTTTCAAGGTTGTCCCAGATATTTTACTTGCTCGTGGTAAAGCAAAAAATCCTTGGCCAAATGTGGATGCTCAATCTGGTGTTCTTCAATGGTATTACGGTGTTAAAGAATATGATTTTTATACTGTTCTTTTTGGTATAGGACGTTCTTTAGGTGTAACAGCAAATATTATTTGGGCAAGAGCTTTAGGTTATCCGATTGAGAGACCAAAATCTCTTACAACAAAAATGCTTGAGGATGTTGCCTTAGGTAAAAAAGAATAAACTTTAATTGTTTATAAATTATAAAAAAAACGGATTAACAAAATTAATTGTTAATCCGTTTTTAATTTCTAAAATGTAATTTAGAATCCTAATCTTTCCATGTCTGCGATAAGATTTTTAACCGCATTAACAGAATTATTAAATGCAGCTTGTTCTTCTTCATCAAGTTTAAATTCGATTATTTTTTCTGCGCCATTTGAACCTAAAACAACTGGAACGCCAACATAATAACCGTGAACATCAAATTCACCATTTAAATAAGCACAAGTAGGTAAAACTCTTTTTTCGTCGTATAAAATTGATTCAGCCATTGCAATTGCAGATGAAGCAGGAGAGTAAAATGCAGAACCGGTTTTTAACAAATTAACAACTTCACCACCAGCCATTTTAGTTCTGTTAACTAATGCTGCCATAACTTCTTTTGCTTTTGCCGCATCGTTATATTTTCTTTCAAGTAATTCCATAACCGGAATACCATTAACATTTGCATAACGAACAATTGGAACCATAGTATCACCATGACCGCCAAGAACCATTGCATTAACATCTTTAACAGAAACACCAAGTTCCCAAGCAATAAAAGTTGCAAAGCGAGAAGAATCTAAAACGCCAGCTTGACCAATAACACGATTATGAGGAAAACCAGTTATTTTTTGACACAATGTAACCATAGCATCAAGTGGGTTTGAAATAACAATAACGATTGAATCAGGTGCATATTGTTTTACATTTTCTGCAACAGTTTTCATAATATTGGCATTGACTGTCAAAAGATCATCACGGCTCATGCCAGGTTTTCTTGGTAAACCTGCGGTTATAATTACGATATCTGAGCCTTCTAAATCTTTGTAATCATTTGTTCCTTTCATATTTACATCAAAACCATCTACGCGTGAGGCTTCAACAATGTCTAATGTTTTACCTTGCGGCAATCCTTCTACAATATCAAAAAGAACAACATCTGCTAATTGTTTTTGTGCTATTAATTGAGCAAGCACACCACCAATTTGCCCGCCACCAACTAAAGAAATTTTTTTCCTTGCCATATAAACTCCATTGATTAATAATTTTTTTAATTGCAGTGTAATATAAAAAGATTAGAAACTAATTCACAAGAAAATCTATTTGAGGTTTAAAACTAATATTACCTGAGTGCCATTTGGTGTGAAGTTATAAATTAAATCATCAAGAAAATTTTTCATTATGTGAATTCCACGACCACTTTCTTTTAAGATATTTTCTGGTTTGGTTGGATCAGGAACAGAAGAAATATCAAATCCTTTTCCTTCATCTTTGAGTGATATGAATAGTTTGTTATTTTCAATGTAAACTTCTATTTCAACATTTTTTTCATCGTTATATTTATTGCCATGTTTCATGCTGTTTGATATTGCTTCAGAAAAGGAAAGTGCAAGGCTATTAATTTTATTTTTATCAATGTTTAATGAATTTGCAATTTGTATGATATCTTCTTCAAGTTCAGGTAAAATTTCCGGATTCGATTTTACAATTTTATGTAAAAGATAAGTTGCCAAGATTTCCTTTTGATTTATTTATTTTATCAAAAAATATAATTCGATAATCTATTGTGCAAATTGAATTAAAATTTATAGTAAATACGTAAATCTAAATTTGCCATTTCTCTTTTTTTATTTGATTCATCTTTTATGAATTCATACCAACTAAAAATTTTTAATTCAAGTTTATCAATTAAATTAATTATAATATCAAAAGTTGGTCCTACACTTGAGTATTGAGATATTAATTTTTTCATTTTTGAATTTACAAATGAAAATGTTTGTAATGAAAAAAATTTTACTCCGAGATTGAATTCAACAATAGAATATTTGTAAAAAAAAGATTGTTGAATAAATTTTTCTTGAAGATGTCTTTGTGGAGATTCCGAGAAATTTTGCCAGTTAAAATTTCCTTGTTCAGAAATTTTTAAATATCCGTTAAAATTTACACCAAAATTTTTATTCAAAATTATTTTACTTGAATCGCGAAAACCAAATTGCCTGAAAGAGTAACTTTTATAGTTTGGATTTAATTCTTCATAGTCAAATACTGTATAGTTTGCTGAAACTTCAGCTGTATTTTTGGTAAATAGAAAACTATTTGAAAATGAACCACCACTTAAAAATTTTATTGTTCTTTTAATATTATTGTTTGAACTTCTTTGAGAAAAAATATAAACCATTTTATTTATGCTTGTTTCAAAATTTATAAAAGCATTAAAAAATTTATTGAAATTGTGTAAATAGTTTATATTACCGATAGAAAGTAATTCATCTCTGTCGTCAAAATTTAAGTTGCTTGGGGTATCATATTGAAGTTTGCGATGAAACAATGAAAAGGAAATTATGTTGTTTTTTATGGTGTATGAACCAGTCAATGATATATTAGCTAATTGTGATGAATTATTTTTTTGTTCTTCTAAAATTTTTCTTTCTTCAAATACAATGTTTGAAATGCCTTCGTATTTATTTGGTTGATGCTTTTCATCTCGTTCAGTATATGAAAATCTAAATGCTAAATCTAAATCTCTTTTTTTGTATTCAACTAATGAAAAGAATTCTAATCTTAACTCGTTTATTTTTGTATCATAGTTGATATTAGGAATGTTGTTAAGTGAAATATATCTTGTTTTGCGGTCAATATCTCTAAATGAAATTCGTCCGATTAAGTCAAATGTAAATGGTGAATCATTCTGTATTAGTTTTAATCTTTCCTGAATGTTATAGTTTGTTTCTATTCTGCTTTGAATGTTGTTTGAAATTCCAAATTCATCGCTTGTTAGCTTATCGGCTGTGAAGTAAAAATCTCTCCTTTGTTGTAAATAATTTGTACTAATTGTATTGGAAAAATTTTCATTAATGTTGTTTGAAAGATCAAAGTTTATTAATCTTAAAATATTTTTTTTGGGTGAAATATCTTCATTCTTGTATTTGATTATTGAATTAATTTCAAATTCACCTAAATTAAAATCATCAATATTTGTTTCTAACCCGTAAACATAACCGTTATCATTTTCATTAAGCTGATTATTTTGTTCAAATCCCAAAAAGGGAATAATATTAATTTTGGAAAATGGTGAGTAATCTAAAAACAAAATTGTTGTTAATACTGATGCTTTATTCAAACCAACATTTCTATCATCATTATAGATGTTGTTTCCAATATAAAATCCTAAATTAAATTGTTCATCAAATTGATAATTAGTTTGAGCGTTTAATAAATGTTCATCTTTTATGTTCTTTAAATTCGTTTTTATTGTTGTTGAATTAAATTGTTCATTAATACCAAAAAAAATTTTATTGAATGTAAATGAGTTTTTGAAATTTAATGAGTAAAAATTTGTTTTTAATTGTTTGTTAAAAGAATTAGAAAATAATTTTTCAGAATATAATTTTCTTGAAAAGGAAAGACTATCTTTAGATTGTTGGGCAATAGTAATAGTTGATAAAATAAATAATAGAAAGCAAAATTTTTTCATTACTGAATCAAAGTGAAAGTGTAAAAATCCGTTATACAATTTGTTTCAGATGAATTTGGTAAAAACACAAGTATTCGCCACTTATATTTTTTTCCGTTGCTTAAATTTAAGTTCATCGGAATTATTATTTCCTCTTTTATTTTGCTCGAATTTAATGAAGTTTCATTTATTAATGTGTCAGTATTAAAATCAAAAATTGCAATTTTATAAATGGCAGGTAAGGAACTTGTTATGAATTTAATTTCATTTAATTTATTTATTGTTACATTGTTTGATGGATAAACTTGTTTTGGCAAATCGGGAATTTTTGTAGTAACAGCTAAAGTAGCCTGACTTTTTAATCCGCCTTTATCAACAGCTTTTATTTTGTAATAAAAATTTTGCAAAACTTTCAAGTTAGTTTTATCCTCAAAAAATGTTGTGTTGGATTTTTTATAAACTTCATCCATGTTATAAAAAAATTCAGTTGTATCACGATATATTTCATAATAACTAATATCAGTGTCATAAAGTTGTGTCCATTTCAAATTTATTGAAAGATCACCATTAATATTTTTGGGAATTATTGATTCAACGATTGGTCTTGTTGGGTAATAAATGTTTTCAGGTTTAGCAAAAACAATCTTAGTAAAACCACTTTCCTTCAAATTTTTATTCATGGCTTTCAGTTTATAATAATAAGTGGAATTATATTCCAGGTGTGTATCCACAAAAAATTTTTCATATGTTGATTTATAAAAAGAGAAATTTATTGTATCGTTAACGCTTCTATAAATTAGATAATTATCGGTCGAATTATTGGGAATCCATTCTAAACCAACTTGTCCATCGAATGCAGCATAAACTTTAAAACCCATAGGTATTTGTGGAACATTAGTATCTTCGTAAAAGGTTATTTCTTTTTCACGACAGCCAATAAATAGTATCAACCAAAACAGCTTAAAGATTTTCAATTTGACCACGTTCTGGTATTTCAACATTTTTCAAACCGTTATTAATTAATCTTTTCTGAAGTATTTCTTGCTGTTCAATTTCACCATGAACTAAAAAAATTTTTTTCAAAGAATTTTTTTCTATACTGTTTGTATAATTAAAAAGTTCGTCGGCATCAGCATGTGCACTAAAAGAATCTAAAACTATAACTTCGGCTTTAACATTGTAAGAATCACCAAAAATATTTACTTGTTTTTCGCCATCAATTAGTTTTCTTGCAAGTGTATTTTCTGCTGCATAACCAACAATTAAGATGATGTTATTTTCATTTTCAATATTGTTTGCAAGATGATGTAAAATTCTTCCCGTTTCAGCCATACCTGAACTTGACAAAATTATACAAGGTCCCGAAACTTCATTTAGCTTTTTTGAATCTTCAACATTTTTAACGTAAATCAATTTATTAAAACCAAATGGATCTTCATTTTTATGAATAAATTCATTTGCCTCTTTATCAAAACATTCAGGATGTAATCTAAATACTTCAGTTGCATTAACAGCAAGGGGACTATCAACATAAACAGGAATTCTTTCTTTTTCATTTCTATCAAAAATTCTGTGCAGTGCATAAACAATTTCCTGAGTTCTGCCAACACTAAAAGCAGGAATAATTATCTTACTTTTTTTCATCTTTGCTTTAAGAATAACTTCTTCAAGTTGTTTCTCAGAATCAAGCGGATTATGATGAGTTTTGCCGCCATAAGTGCTTTCAGTAATCCAATATTCAACCGGAGGAATTTTTTCCGGGTCACGTAAAATTGGCAAATTTGGTCTTCCTAAATCACCGGAAAAACCTAAATGAAATATTTTTCCATTCTCTTTTATTTTTAAATAAACAATTGATGAACCAAGAATATGTCCAGCATCGTAAAAGGTAACAGAGACATTTGGTGTAATCTTAAATTCAAAATGATAATTAATTCCAATAAATTTTTTCAATGTTTCTAATGCATCATCTAAAACATACAATGGTTCAAATAAATTTTTATTTTGTTTTTTCCTTTTTTTATTTACAAACTGTACATCTCTTTCCTGAATGTGTGCAGAATCCTGAAGCATTATTGTGCATAAATCTCTTGTTGCAAATGTTGAATAAATGTTTCCTTCAAAACCATTTTTTACAAGTGTTGGTAAATTACCTGAGTGGTCAATATGCGCATGTGATAAAATTACGAAGTCAATTTCTTCAGGATTGAAATAATTAAATGTTTTGTTTATTTCAAATGCTTCTTTTCTTTTACCTTGATATAATCCACAGTCTAATAAAAATGTACTTTCGTTTGTTTTTATTAAGTGCATTGAACCGGTTACTGTTTGTGCAGCTCCAATAAATTGAATTCGCATACAATTACTCTCATATTTTATATAATTCTAATCCTGTCTTAATTTCTATAATGATAGTTTTAATTGTAGTTGTCAAAGGAATTGCTATTAACATTCCTAACAATCCTAACAACTCGTTACCAACTAAAATTAAAAAAATTATTACAACAGGATGCAAATCTGTACTTTTAGAAAATATTTTCGGTTGAATGATCCCATTATCCAATGTATAAACAACTGCAAATAAAATTATCAATGAAGGCAGCATTGAAAAATTGCCATACTGAAATAATGAAATTATCAAAGCTGGTAAACCTCCAATTACAGGACCGAAATAAGGAATTAAATGTCCAACGCCAGCAATAAAACCGATCGAAATTGAATTGTTTATACCTAAAATTGTTAAACCAATTGTTATTAAAGAGCCAACAACAAATGCATCAAGTATCCATCCGCGTACATATCTGCTTAATTGGTGAGTAGTTTTTGAAACTACATATTTAGTTAAATCAGAATATCTTGATGGAGAAAGATTTATTATTCCTTCGATTAATTTTTTACTATCCTTAAGTAAAAAGAATGTAATAAATGGAACAATAAACAACACAACAAAAAAAGAAAATAAATTCATGAATAATTTTGAAAGGTTATTGCTAATGTTACTGAAAAAATTACTAAAAAATTTTGCAAACTGAGTTGTTAAATCTACACCAGATAAAAATGGAAATTTTGTAATTATTGTTTCTTCAAGATAGGATAAAATTAATTTAATTTTTTCTTCAGTTAAATTTTCTAACAAATGATTTGTTTGATTTATGAGTTTTGGAACAAGAAAATATAAACTAATAAATAATAAAAAAGAGCAAATAGAAAATATAACTAATACGCTAATACTTCTTGGGATTTTTTTATTTTCAAAAAAATCGACAACCGGTTTAAAGATAAAAGAAATTAAAATAGATGAAATGAAAATGATTAATGATTTTTTAATAAAAATGAACGAAAATACTATTAACAGTATGAGCAGAATTATGCTTAACCAAAAAAAATATTTTTTCTTTTCCATAAAGTAATCTTAATAATCATTGAAAATATTGATAAATATAAACTCAAATTCAAACTAAATAAACAAAATTTAATCCCATATACATATATTTACAATTGGAATTAAACAATTTAGGAAATCAAATGGCTGAAATTGAATTATTAAAACAAATCAGAGAAAAAGCATCTCTAAAGAAAAGAACTATTGTACTCCCGGAATCTCATGATGAAAGAGTATTAAAAGCAGCAGAAATTTTAACAAAAGAAAAAGTTGCATCAATTATTACATTAGGAAACGAAGATAAAATTCGCACCGATGCACAAAAATTAAATGTTGATTTACAAGGAATCAGAATTATTGATCCGGAGAAATCAGAAAAGCTAAGTGACTTTGCAAATGTCTTTTATAATCTTAGAAAACATAAAGGTGTTACAATTGAACAAGCAAGAGATACAATTAAGCGAGATATTTTCTTCGCAGGTATGATGGTGCGCGAAGGTTTAGCTCACGGAAGTGTTTCTGGTTCTTTTGCAACAACTGCTGATGTAACTCGTGCAGCAATATTTTGTGTTGGTTTGCAAAAAGGAATTTCAATTCTTTCAAGTTTTTTCATTATGGCTTATCCAAATAAAGTTTATAGTTTTGCCGATTGCGCTGTTAATCCAAATCCTGATGCAAGTCAGCTTGCAGATATTGCAATTTCAACAGCAGAAAATCATCAAAAGTTGACTGGCGAAGAACCCTACGTTGCAATGTTATCATTTTCTACAAAGGGAAGTGCAGAACATGAATTAGTTGATAAAGTCCGTAAAGCAACAGAGTTAGTCAGAGAAAGAAAACCAGAACTAAAAGTTGATGGTGAATTACAATTTGATGCCGCAATAGTTGAAAACGTTGGAAAGAAAAAAGCACCTGGAAGTGAAGTTGCTGGTCGCGCAAATGTATTAGTCTTTCCAGATCTAAATGCTGGAAATATTGGATATAAAATTGCTCAACGTCTTGGTGGTGCTGAAGCTATTGGTCCAGTTAATCAAGGACTTATTAAACCATTCTTTGATCTATCACGTGGTTGCAGTGTTGAGGATATTGTTAACACAACAGCTATTGCATGCCTAATGGCAGAATAAATTTTACTTTTCAGAAAATTAATTGTCATCCGAAGCTAAGTCGAAGGGTGACATATTTAATTTCCATTCTACTACTATTTAAAGAATAATTTGGAACTAAATTCATTTAAAAATTTGTTTTGATAATTAAAATGGAATGAAAATGAAAAGATTAATTAATATCATTACAAGTTTGTTAATATTATTTTCTACACAAAATTTTGCAAGAATAAATCCTAAAACACCTTCAGAAACTTCTAACAACATACTTGATTTATCGGTAAGAAATATAGATGGTAAAGAAGTAAAACTTTCACAATACAAAGGGAAAGTTTTGTTAATAGTAAATGTTGCAAGCAAATGTGGTTACACACCACAATATGAAGGTTTAGAAAAAATTTATGAAAAATATAAAGACAAAGGTTTTGAAATTTTAGCTTTCCCTTGCAATGATTTTGGAGGTCAGGAGCCAGGTACAAATGAAGAAATTAAAGAATTTTGTTCTTCAAAGTTTAATGTAACATTTCCACTATTTGATAAAATAAAAGTTATAGGCAAAGAAAAATCACCTTTATATGAAAGACTAATTAATAGTAAAAATGTTGAGCAAGGTGATATAAAATGGAATTTTGAAAAATTTTTAATTGATAAAAAAGGTGAAATTGTAGCGAGATTCAGAAGTAAAGTAAAACCAGAAAGTGAAGAATTAATTTCTGCAATAGAAGTAGAACTAAATAAAAAATAAATAATAAAAATTCCACGAGCTAAACCTAAACGAAAAGTTTAGCTCGATGGAAAAATAAATTTACTTCATTCTTCTTCAACATGGATAACAGCATTTTGATTTTTCTTTAACGGTGGTCTTTCAAACATAATTGTCATTTCTTTATATCTATTTGCTAAATCATTTGGAATTTGATCCCATGTAAACCTCCAAGTCCAATTACCACCAAGTTTACCAGGGAAATTCATACGTGCTTCGTTTCCAAGATTCAAAATATCTTGCATTGGAATAACACAAATATTAGCTGTAGATGCATAAGCTGCTCTAATCAGTTCAAAAGTCATATCATCGCCATAATAATTAAAATATTTTTGGGCCCATTCATAAATACCAGAATTCTTTTTTCTTTCTGATTCCAAAAATCCTTTTGTTGTTTCGTTATCATGTGAACCAGTATGAACAACACAATTCTTAATATGATTATGTGGAAGAAATTTTTTATCTCCATCAACACCTAAACCAAATTGCAAAATTTTTATTCCAGGGAAACCAAAATGATCTCTTAATTCTTCGACAGAATCTGTAATTACTCCTAAGTCTTCAGCAATAATTGGTAAATCACCTAAATCATTTTGGATTGCATTAAATAACTTATAACCAGGTGCTTTTACCCAACGACCATTAATAGCATTTTGGGCATTGCCAGGAATTTCCCAATAAGCATCAAAGCCTCTGAAATGATCAATACGAACAATATCAACTAATTTAAGTAAAGTAGAAATTCTTTTTCTCCACCACAAAAAATTATCTTTTTCCATTTCTTTCCAACGGTACAAGGGATTACCCCATAATTGACCTGTTTTACTAAAATAATCTGGTGGAACACCAGCAACAGTTTCAAGTGAACCATCTTCACTAACAGAAAATAAATTTTTATTAGCCCAAAGATCTGCACTATCATAAGCAATAAAAATTGGGAGGTCACCAATAATTTTAATTCCTTTTTTATGGACATAATCTTTTAAATTATTCCATTGTTTATGAAAAAAGTATTGCAAAAATTTTTGATAATTAATTTCATCAAGCAATTTTTCTTTCCATGAATTTAACTCTACTCTAAATGCAATTGATTTTTCCCATTGCGTCCACAAAATACCATGATGATAATTTTTAGCTGCCATAAACAAACTAAAATCATCTAACCAAAAATTATTTTCTTCGCAAAAATCTTTGCATACATCTTCAATTTTATTTTGAGCTTTGAAATTAAAATATGCTTTTCGAAGTAAATCATTTTTGTAATCAATTAATTTTCCATAATCAATTTTATGAGGATTAAACTTTGGTTGTTTTTCAATATCATGATGACTCAATAATCCATCATTTAATAATAGCTCTGGACTAATTAATAACGGATTACCTGCAAAAGCAGAAAAACATTGATAAGGTGAATCACCATATCCTGTTGGGCCTAATGGAAAAGTTTGCCATAAAGTTTGACCTGCAGATTCAAGAAAATCTGCAAAATGGTATGCTGAAGGTCCTAAATCTCCAATACCAAACTTTCCGGGTAAAGATGTAGGATGAAGTAAAATTCCAGCTGATCTTTGAATATTCATATTTTCCTCATTAATGTGATTTTAATTCCACTTAAAAAAATAAAACAAAAAAACAATATTTTCTTAAAAAAATATTTCTTTATATTCATTTCCAAATTTTGGATAAAACAATTAGATAATTTTTACGTAAAGCATTCATACAATTGTTTAAGAAAAAATTTTTATTTAAGTTACTTTCGACCTCACAAAGAGTTTGTTCATAAAAACTCTAAATAAAATTTAGTTAACATAAATTTTGAATATTAATCTAAAAGGAAGTTTCAATGAAGATCCATCGTCTCTTTACAATCGAGGGGCAAGACCCACTTCAATCGATAGAATTTGTGAAAAGAACTTCAGAAATAAAAAATCCAGATGGTTCAAAAGTCTTTTACATGGAAGATGTGCTTGTTCCGAAAGATTGGTCACAAGTTGCAACAGACATTATAGCACAAAAATATTTTCGAAAAGCGGGCGTTCCGAAACTATTAGTCAAAATACCAGAAGAAGGTGTTCCTGTTTGGTTACAAAGAAGTAAACCTGATCCAAAACTTGAAGAACTTCCTGAAAAAGATAGATTTAATGGTGAAACAGATGCTCGTCAAGTTTTTCATCGTTTAGCAGGAACTTGGACATATTGGGGTTGGAAGGCTGGTTACTTCGATACCGAAGAAGATGCAAAAGCTTTTTACGATGAACAAATGTTCATGCTTGCAAATCAAATGTGTGCGCCTAATTCACCACAATGGTTTAATACAGGTTTAAATTGGGCGTATGGAATTAATGGACCTGCACAAGGACACTATTATGTTGATTATCAAACTGGTATTTTAACAAAAGCTGAAGATGCTTATACACATCCCCAACCACATGCTTGTTTTATTCAATCTGTTAAAGATGATCTTGTTAATGAAGGTGGTATAATGGATCTATGGGTTCGTGAAGCAAGATTGTTTAAATATGGTTCAGGAACTGGAAGTAATTTTTCAGATTTGCGAGGAATTAATGAACCTTTGAGTGGTGGTGGTAAATCTTCAGGATTGATGTCCTTCTTAAGAATCGGAGATCGCTCTGCCGGTGCAATTAAATCTGGTGGAACAACACGTCGCGCAGCAAAAATGGTTACTTTAGATATTGATCATCCTGACATTGAAGAATATATTAATTGGAAAGTTATAGAAGAACAAAAGGTTGCCGCTCTTGTTTCAGGTTCAAAACTTTTGAACTTCCACTTAAACAATATAATGAAAGCTTGTTACTCTGAACATCCTGAAAATGATAGATTCAACAAAAGAACTAATCAATATTTAAGAAAAGCAATCTTAGAAGCACGTCAGGTGCACATTCCCGAAAATTATATTGACAGAGTCATTCAACTTGCAAAACTTGGATTTAAATCCATTGAAGTACCAGTTTACAATGAAGACTGGAATAGCGAAGCTTACGCCACAGTTTCCGGACAAAATTCAAATAACTCTGTTCGTGTTACAAATGATTTTATGAATGCTGTAATTAAAGATGCTGATTGGAATTTATATTGGAGAACTGAACTAAAGAAAGCAGAAAAAGATGGAAGAAAACCAAAGCCATCAAAAACATTAAAAGCAAGAGAACTTTGGGATGAAATTGCTTTTGCTGCCTGGTCAAGTGCTGACCCCGGTTTACAATTTGACACAACAATTAATGAATGGCATACATGTTCAAATAGTGGAAGAATAAGAGCATCTAATCCTTGCAGCGAATATATGTTTTTAGATGACACAGCTTGTAATTTAGCTTCTTTGAATCTTGTAAAATTTTATAACGATGAAACACAAAAATTTGATATCGAAGCTTACAGACACGCAACAAGACTTTGGACAATAGTTCTTGAAATTAGTGTTTTGATGGCTCAATATCCTTCAAAAGAAATTGCTCAGCGAAGTTATGAATATAGAACTCTTGGATTAGGCTATGCAAATCTTGGTTCTTTGTTAATGAGACAGGGAATTCCTTACGATAGTAAAAAAGCATACGCTATTGCAGGAGCTTTAACTGCAATAATGCATATGAAATCTTATACTACTTCTGCTGAAATGGCTAAAGAATTTGGTCCTTTCCCAAGATATGAAGAAAATAAAAATTCAATGTTACGTGTAATCAGAAATCATCGTAGAGCAGCTTATAATGTTCCTAAAGAAGAATATGAAGGTTTAAGCATATATCCAATAGGTATTAATGCAGAATATTGTCCGTCTGATTTATTAAAAGCTGCAAGAGAAGATTCAGACAATGCTTTGCAACTTGGAGAAAAGTATGGTTTTCGGAATGCCCAGGTTACTGTAATAGCACCTACGGGAACAATCGGGTTAGTTATGGATTGTGATACAACAGGTATAGAACCAGATTTTGCATTAGTAAAGTTTAAGAAACTTGCTGGTGGTGGTTACTTTAAAATTATTAATCAATCTATTCCGCCAGCATTAAAAAATTTAGGCTATAATGATGAACAGATTAAAGAAATAGTAAAATATGCGAAAGGTGCCGGTTCTCTAGTTGGTTGTCCACATATTAATCATGAATCATTAAAATCAAAAGGTTTCACTGAAGAAGCATTAAATAAATTAGAATCTGTACTTCCATCAGTATTTGATATAACATTTGCATTCAATAAATATACATTAGGTGAAAAGTTTTTAATTGAAAATCTTGGTTTTACAGAAGAACAAATAAATGATTTTAACTTTGATTTATTAACTGCACTTGGATTTACACGCGATGAAATTGCTTCAGCTAATGATTATGTTAGTGGAACAATGACAATAGAAGGTGCTCCTTTCTTAAAGCATGAAGATTATCCTGTTTTTGATTGTGCAAACAAATGTGGTAGAAAAGGTACACGATACATTCGCCCAGAAGCACATATAAATATGATGGCTGCAGCACAACCTTTTATTTCCGGTGCTATTTCTAAAACTATTAATTTACCCAACCATGCAACTATTAATGATGTTAAAGATGCATACATGCTATCATGGAAACTAGGAACTAAAGCGAATGCTCTTTACCGTGATGGCTCAAAACTTTCTCAACCACTTAATACAATTTCTGAAGATGAAGTTGAAGATTTAATTGAAAAGAAAGAACAAAATGATATCGTTAAAATTGCTGAAAAAATTATTCATCGTTACATTGCAAAGAGAAGAAAACTACCGGATCGCAGAACAGGCTACACACAAAAAGTAAAAATCAATGGACAAAGTGTTTATCTAAGAACAGGTGAATATGAAAATGGTCAACTTGGAGAAATTTTTATTGACATGCATAAAGAGGGTGCTGCATTCAGAAGTTTACTTAACTGTTTTGCAATTTCTATTTCTCTTGGATTGCAACATGGAGTTCCACTCGAAGAATTTGTTGATGCTTTTGTATTTACTCGTTTTGAACCTAGCGGTGTTGTGAGTGGTCATAAAAGAATTAAAATGTCAACTTCTGTTATAGATTATATTTTTAGAGAATTGGCTGTTACATATCTTAGTAGAAATGACCTCGCTCATGTAGATGAAGATGAAAAACCGGGTTATTTAAACGTTGAACCAGATTATATCAGCGAAGAAATTGTTAGTGAAAAAGCTTTTGAACCGGAAGATTCTTTTCAACAAGTGGAAAAAATAAAATTAGATGTTCAATTAGAATCTGTTAATAATGTGCTTTCTCATCATCAAAAAGTATTGAAAGCACGTGAAGCCGGCTACACAGGTGATATTTGTCCCGAATGTCAAAGCATGACAATGGTTAGAAACGGAACTTGCTTAAAGTGTAATACTTGTGGTGCAACAACCGGTTGTAGTTGATTTATTTCTTTCTTCTTTAAAAGGGTTGATTCATTAAATGTATTTACATTAATGCTTCAACCTTTTTTTATATAAAAAATTAAAACTATTTTTAATTGACTTTTATAACTCAATCAAATAGATTTTCACCCTCATTTTTGAATTATGTTAGAAAAAAATATAAAAATAGTATTGGATAAGGTTTTTAATACTTGTTCTAAATGTGGCAGAAATTATTCTGATATAAAAATTATTGCTGTTAGTAAAACTCAACCAAGTGATTTAATTATCGAAGCAGTTAAACTTGGTATTACTAATTTTGGTGAAAACAAAGCTCAGGAGCTGAAAAACAAAGCTGAAAAAATTAATATTGATGTTATTTGGCATTTTATTGGTCATCTTCAAACAAATAAAGTAAAATATATTATTAATCATGCAGAATTTATTCATTCTGTTGATTCAATAAAATTAGCTGATGAAATTAATTTCAGAGCAGAAAGAATTAATAAAAAACAAAAAATTATGTTAGAAATAAAAACATCTGACGAAGAAAGTAAATTTGGATTACAAACGGAAGATGAAGTTTTCAGGTTACTTGAATTTTGTAAAGAGAAAAAAAATATTGAAGTTGTTGGTTTAATGACAATGGCACCATTTACAGAAAATGAAAAATCAATTCGTAAAAGTTTTTCATCTTTAAGATTGTTAAAAGAGAAATTAAATATTTCTGGTTACAACCTGAGTGAATTATCTATGGGAATGACAAACGATTTTGAGATCGCAATTGAAGAAGGCGCAACAATGCTTAGAATCGGAACAGCAATTTTTGGTGCGAGAAATTACAATTAAAAAGGTGTTTTATGAAATTCACACCGTTTGCAATAAAAAGTCAAGAGTTTAATAGAACTGTTCGTGGTTATGATAGAGACGAAGTGAAAGCATTTCTTGAAAAACTTTCTGATGAGTTTGAAAAACTTCAATTGGAGAATGATAAATTAAAAACTGAACTTGAACGGAGTGAAGAACAACTTAAAGAATTCAAACGTATTGAAAAGAATTTACAAACAGCTTTGCTTAGTGCAACAGAAAATTCATCAAAAGCTGTTGAATCAACAAAAAAACAAACAGCATTAATATTAAAAGAAGCTGAATTAAAAGCAGCTCAAATGATTGAAAACGCCAAAGAAAGTGCTAATAAAATTCGTGATTCTGTTCTAAAATTAAGAGAAGAAAAAAAATTACTTTTAGCAAGAATTAAAGCTTTGATCGATACACAAGCAGCAGCATTAGAATTAGATGTTCAAACAATTGATACAACAATAAAGAAAAAAGAAATTGAAAATCAGGAAGAAGATAAAAACGAAGCACCAGAAATAAACATTGATAACATTTTAGAAAAATTATTATGAGTGAATTAATCTATAAAATAAATGAAACATTAGATGTAATAAAAAAATACACTGCCGATGAATTTGAAATCGGGATAATTTTAGGAACAGGTTTAGGTGGTTTAGTTTCCGAAATAAAAATTGAACATGAAATTGATTATTCATCTTTACCTCATTTTCCACTTTCAACCGTTGAATCGCATAAAGGCAAATTAATTCTTGGCAGTATCAACGGTAAAAAAGTTGTTGCAATGCAAGGCCGGTTTCATTACTACGAGGGTTATACAATGCAGCAAATAACTTATCCGGTCAGAGTAATGAAATTTTTAGGAGTTAAAACATTATTAATTTCAAATGCTTGCGGCGGAATGAATCCACAATTCAAACGTGGCGATATAATGATTATTACTGACCATATAAATTTACTCGGTGATAATCCATTAATCGGAAAGAATGAAGATGAACTTGGACCACGCTTTCCAGATATGAGCGAACCTTATGATTATCAATTAATTGAGCTTGCTGAACAAGTTGCAATTGAAAATAAAATAAAAGTTCAGAAAGGTGTTTATGTTGCTGTTCCCGGACCAAATTTAGAAACGCGTGCTGAATATAGATTTTTAAGAAACATTGGTGCTGATGTTGTTGGAATGTCAACAGTGCCGGAAAATATAGTTGCTAATCATATGGGTTTAAAAGTTTTAGGATTTAGTATCGTTACAGATGAATGTTTTCCTGACTCATTAAAACCTGTTGATGTAAAGGAAATAATTGAAACGGCAATGAAGGCCGAACCCAAAATGACTTTAATAATGAAAGAAGTGATAAAAAAACTTTGAAAGAGATAAAAAAAATATATTATGCAAATCCGGCTTTATTAGCTGTTTTATTAGTTGCATCTGATTTTTTAAACACAGATTTATTTAAAGCTGGTTTCCAAAATTTTTCAGTTTGGTTTGTTTTATCAGTTTTAAGTTTTGCTATTGGTTGGTTAACAAACAAAACACTTGGTTATAATTACGGAGGGAAAATAATATTTGCTGTTATAGTAGCTTCCTCTGTATTCAGTATAGTTTTAATAACTTTATTCAGAGAATATTTTGAACTAAATGATTTGCTGGTAGAAAGTTTAATCCTTTTTATTCTAAGAAACATAACTTTAGGCTCAATGTCTTTATTTGGAATGGTTGTTTGTGAATTATTATTGTTACAAAAAGAACTAGTGAAAAATTCAAATAAAGAAGATGAGGTTAAAAAAGCATTAATAAATGCACAACGTGAGGCGCAAATTGCAATAGAAGAAGCAAAACTTAAAGCAGACAAAATGCTTTTTGAAGTTCAAAAAAATTTGAATGAAATGATTGAAAGAAAAAATCAGGTTGAAAGAAGATTAAAAGAATTCATTCAAACAGAAAGAGAATTATTAAAACAATATGAAAAAGATGAAGAATAATTAATAACAATTACAGAGATAAATATGTTTAAACAATTTGAAGAAAAAATAAGTTATCCAAAGATCGAAGAATCGATATTAAAATTTTGGAAAGAAAATAAAATTTTTGAAAAAAGTATTTCTTCAAGAGATGAAAAAAAATCTTTTACATTTTATGAAGGTCCGCCAACAGTAAATGGTCGCCCCGGAATTCATCACGTAATGGCAAGAACTCTTAAAGATTTAGTTTGCCGTTATAAAACTATGACAGGTTATCAGGTCCATCGAAAAGCTGGCTGGGATACTCACGGTTTACCAATTGAAATTGCTCTTGAAAAAGAGCTAAACTTTTCTCAAAAAAGTGATATAGAAAAATATGGCGTGGCTGAATTCAATAAAAAAGCAAAAGATCTTGTTTATCATCATATTGAAATGAAAGAAGGTTGGCGTACTCTAACTGAAAGAATGGGCTATTGGATTAATCTTGATGAAGCATATATCACTTGTACAAACGAATATATTGAATCTGTTTGGTGGTCATTAAAAGAGCTTTATAAAAAGGGTCTAATTTATAAAGGATTTAAAATTGTTCCTCAGTGCCCACATTGTGAAACTCCACTTTCATCTCATGAACTTGCTCTCGGTTATGATGAAGTTAACGATCCTAATGTTTATATAAAATTCAAATTGAAAGATGAAGATGCAAGTATTTTAGTTTGGACAACCACGCCATGGACATTGATATCAAATGTTGCACTTGCTGTTGGAGAAGATATTGATTATGTAAAAATCAAAACTGAAAAACATGGTGCCTTATTTTTAGCAAAAGCAAGGCTTTCAGTTATAAAAGAAGAATATGAAATTATTGAAGAATTAAAAGGTAAAGCACTTTTAGGAAAAGATTACGAACCATTATTTAATTACATACCTGTTGATAAAAAAGCTTGGTATGTAATTTCTGGTGATTTTGTCAGTACAGAAGATGGTTCTGGCGTTGTTCACATTGCTCCAGCTTTTGGTGCTGATGACTATGAAGTCTCAAAAAAATATGATTTACCTTTCATACAACCTGTTACAAAAAGTGGAAGATTTACTGAACAAGTAACAGATTTTGCTGGAAGATTAGTTAAATCAATTCAATTCCAAACTCACGAAGAAAAAGGTGTTGACCCAGATATTTTAAAAAATCTGAAAGAACGTGGATTAATTTATCGTGCTGGTAATGATTATACTCACTCCTATCCACATTGTTGGCGTTGCGATAACCCATTAATTTATTATGCAAGAGATAGTTGGTACATTCGTACCACTGAAATTGCAAACAGAATGATTGAGCTTAATAAAACAATTAATTGGTGCCCGCCTGAAGTTGGTGCTGGTCGTTTTGGAAACTGGCTTGAAGAAAATAAAGATTGGTCTTTATCTCGCGATAGATATTGGGGAACACCACTTCCTATTTGGCTAAATGAAGATGGTGATATGATAGTTGTTGGTTCAATTGAAGAATTAAAAGATGGCTTTGTTGAAAGAGATGGAAAGAAAATTTTTGTAAAAGATTTACCAAATAATGAAATTGACCTTCATAAACCTTTTGTTGACGAAGTTAAATTTGAAAAAGATGGTAAAATCTATACACGCACACCTGAACTTATAGATGTTTGGTATGACAGTGGTTCTATGCCTTTTGCACAGTGGCATTATCCATTTGAAAACAAAGAAATTTTTGAATCAAACTTCCCGGCAGATTTTATCTGTGAAGGAATTGATCAAACTCGTGGTTGGTTTTATACTCTACATGCAATTGCTACTATGGTTTTTGAAAGTGTTGCATATAAAAATTTAATTGTGAATGAATTGATTCTTGATAAAGATGGATTAAAGATGTCTAAAAGTCGTGGAAATGTTGTCGATCCATTCTTAATGTTTGATAAATATGGTGTTGATGCAACTCGTTGGTATTTAGTTACAACTTCTCCACCTTGGAAACCAACTTTATTTGATGAAGATGGCATCGTTGAAGTACAACGTAAATTTTTTGGAACTCTTGTTAACACTTATAATTTCTTTGCTCTGTATGCCAACATTGATAAATTTAATATGAGCGAAGAATTTATTCCTTATTCCGAAAGACCTGAAATTGACAGATGGATTATTTCAAAACTTCATTCTCTTGTTAAAGAATACACTGAATTGATGGAAAGTTATGATGTAACAAAAGCTGCTCGTCAAGTTTCAAACTTCACAATTGATCAACTTTCAAATTGGTACGTAAGAAGAAGCAGAAGAAGATTTTGGAAATCTGAAATTAATGCTAACAAACTTTCAGCTTATCAAACTTTGTATGAATGTTTATTGACGGTGACAAAATTAGCTGCACCTTTTGCTCCATTCATTACAGAAGAATTATACCAGAATTTGAACAATGTAGCTAATAAAGAAAATTATGATTCAGTTCATTTAGCTTTAATTCCACAAGCTGAATTTATTGATAATGAACTTGAAGAAAAGATGGAAATTGCTCAAAGAGTAGTTTATCTAACAAGATCTATTCGTGCAAAAAATAATTTAAAGGTTCGTCAACCGCTTTTAAAAATGATGGTGGCAATTGATAATTCTAAAAGAGATGCTCTTCATAAAATGGAAGATGTTATTCTGGAAGAAGTCAATATAAAAGAATTAATTATTCTTGATGATGATTCATCAATTGTAAATAAAACAGCAAAACCAAACTTTAAGGTAGTAGGACCAAAATATGGCAAGTTAGTTAAACCATTAACAAACGCAATTAAAAATCTTGATAGTAATTCAATATCAAAGATTGAAAAAGATGGCGAGCTCGAACTTACAGTTGAAAATCAAAAAGTAAAAATTACAAGAGAAGATATTGAGGTTGTCAGTCACGAAATTGAAGGGTGGCTGGTTGAAAGTCAAGATGGTGTTACTGTTGCTGTTGATACGGAATTGAATGAGGATCTTGTTGCTGAAGGCTATGCTCGTGAATTTGTAAATAGAATTCAAAACATGAGAAAAGATGCTAACTTTGATGTAATTGATAGAATTAAAGTGTCATATTTCGCAGATCAAAAATTATTTGATTACTTAAATAAATTTAATGATTATATTTCTAATGAAGTTTTAGCTGATGAAATAAATTTTAATTCTAATTTAGAAGGTTTTGAACAGAATTTTCAAATAGCTGATTTTAATGGTAAAATTATTATTAAGAAAGTTTAATATTTTATAAAGTTGGAGGATTTAATGGCTAAAAAAGCTGTAAAAAAAACTGACACAAAAAAATCTGCTGCTAAAGCAAAAGCACCAAAAGCAGCAAGCAAACAAAAACCAGTTATTAAGAAAACAGCAAAAGAAAATAAATCTTTAAAGAAACAAGTATCTAAAAAAGAAACTTCTAAGAAATCAGAAGTAAAGAAAAAGGAAACTAAATCTAAAGCTTCAAAACAAAAACATGTTGAAGTTATTTCACCAACAAAAAAAGTAAAAAAGATTGTTGGTTATTCTTCAAAAGATTTGAATGAATTTAAAAAAATTATACTTGCTAAAAGAGATGAAATTATAGAACAACTTCAAGCACTAAAAGACCAAATGATGGATCCTTCAACCGGACAATATGTAAATGAAAATTCACCATATTCACTTCACATGGCAGAGCAGGGAACAGATGCAATGGAACGCGAAAAATTATATTTGTGGGCTCAACGTGAAAATAAATTTTTAGGTTACCTCGATGATGCATTACAAAGAATAGAAAATGGTACTTATGGAATTTGTATTGAATGTATTGATGAACCACAAAATTTATGTCCAACATGTCCATTAATTCCAAAAGAAAGATTACTTGCTGTTCCGCATACTCAACATTGTTTACAAGTAAAACAAAAAATGAAAAAATAAACGGGGCGATTCTAATTGGCGGTTTTATATATAACTTTATTCATTGTTCTTTTAGATCAGGCAACAAAATTTTTTATCAAAGGTGGAAACATTCCTTTTCTTAATATTCACTCGCAAGGGATGGATTACGGAAGCAGTATTAATGTAATTGGTGATTTTTTCAAAATTACTTTTGTTGAAAATCCCGGACTTGCCTTTGGAATAGATGTTAATGAAACATCAAAACTTTTACTTTCAATCTTTACTTTAATTGCAACCGTAGGAATTTTTTACTATCTATATAAATCAAGAAACGAAAAACTAATAGTAAGAATTGCACTTGCTTTAATTCTTGGCGGGGCAATTGGAAATTTAATTGATAGAACTTTCTATGGTGTTTTTTATGGTTATGCACCACTTTTCTACGGTAAAGTTGTTGATTTTCTAAATTTTGATTTTTTTGATTTTACATTTTTTGGTAGAACATACGAAAGATTTCCGGTTTTTAATATCGCAGATTCATCAGTTACAATTGGTGTTATTTTACTTTTGTTGTTTCATCATTCAAAAGAACAAAAACAAGAAGAAGCACAAAATAATGTTTTGGAATCAACAGAAAATAAAAATGAAATTGATAATGAAAATGTAAGTATTGATAAAGAAAGTAATGTCAAAGATAATAACAGAAAAGAAAATTAAAATTGAAGTTCCTGATGGAAAGAAAAAAGAAAGAATTGATTTATTTTTAACTAACTCTATTGAAAACGCCACACGAACAAGAATTCAAAAATTAATTAAAGCTAATTGTGTAACAGTTAATGGAAATTTTGTAAAGCCAAACTATCAAATTTCACCTAATGATATTGTTGAATTAACCATTCCAACTAATCCACGCCCCGAAGAAACAATCGCTGAAGATATTCCACTTGATATAATCTATGAAGATGAATTTTTATTAATTGTTAACAAACCACCAGGAATGGTCGCTCATCCTTCGTTAGGTAATTACAGCGGAACACTTGTAAATGCACTTCTCCATTATACTAATAAGTTAAGCGAATTTAATGAAGATAAATTTCGTCCAGGAATAGTTCATCGTATTGATAAAGACACAAGTGGCTTGCTTTTAATTGCAAAGGATGAATGGACACACTCGCAACTTGCTAAGCAATTTTATAATCATTCAATTGATAGAGAATATTGGGCTATTTGTTGGGGTAAATTCAAAAATCCCAAAGGAGAAGTTATAGGAAATATTGCTCGCTCGAATAAAGATAGGAAAATATTTACGGTAAGTGAAACCGAAGGGAAACATGCACATACTTTTTACGAAGTTATTGAAGAATTTGAATTTACAAGTTTAATAAAATTAAAATTAAAAACTGGACGCACTCACCAGATTAGAGTACACATGTCGCACATTAAGCATCCAATTTTTGGTGATCCAACTTATGGTGGAAGAAAAATTTGTTATGGGTTTGAACTTCCGAAAATAAAACAAAGGGTTGATAATCTTTTAGAAATTATGCCTCGTCAAGCTTTACATGCTAAAACTTTGGGCTTCTATCATCCTCAAAAAAAAGAAAAAATATTTTTTGAATCTGAACTGCCTGATGATTTTAAACTATTATTGAAAAAGCTTCATTAGATTAAAAACTGCTAATGTTATCCCATTCTTTTATTGCTTCTGGAAAAGGTTGCAAAGCACGTGGAATTGCACCATGCATATACGAAATTGCAACACCATAATTTACAATTGGAACATTAGAAAATTTTGCTTGCTTTATTCTTTGCTGTACCATCTTTCTTGTAAGTATACAACCACCGCAATGAATTATTAGTCTGTAGTCTTTCAAATTTTCAGGATAATCATAACCTTGAGCATGTTCAATTTGTAAATCTTTTTTTGTATGCAATCTTAACCATCTTGGAATTTTTATTTTCCCAATATCATCTTCTTGTTCATGATGAGTGCATGCTTCAGCAACCAAAACTTTATCGCCATTTTCTAATTCATCTATTCTTTTCAATCCTTTTACATATTCAACCAAATCACCTTTATATCTTGCCATAAGAATAGAAAAAGTTGTTAAAGAAATATCATCGGGAACATCAGCATTAACTCTCATTATAGCTTGACTATCCGTTACAACAAGTTTGGGTTTGTCTTTTAATTTAGCAAGTGCTGATCTTAATTCTTTATCTTTTGCAATAACAACAATTGAATCAACATCAAGCGATTCTCTTATAGTTTGAACCTGAGGTAAAATTAATCTTCCTTTAGGTGCTCCTAAATCAATTGGAACTACAAGAACAATTACATCGTGCTGTTTAACTAAATCTGAGACTAACGGAATTTCTTCTTCAATTGGCAAAATTTTGCTAATCTTTTCTTTTAATTCATAAATACCTTCATTTGTTAAGCAAGAAACACTATGAAAAGGAATTTTTAGTGTGTTTAATTGTTCAACTAAATTATAATTAATACCTAATTCAGATTTATTGATAACTGCTATGAAAGGTATTTCTAAATTTTTAAGTTCATCAAAAAGATTTTTTTCTTTTTCAGATAATTCAAATTGAGAATCAAGTACAACAATGGAGAAATCTGATTCTGTCAAAACTTTTATAGTCTTGCTAATTCTTTTTTCACCAAGTTCGCCAACGTCATCAATACCAGCTGTGTCAATTAAAACAACCGGACCAAATGGCAAAAGTTCCATTGATTTTTTGACCGGATCTGTTGTAGTTCCGGGAATGTCGCTTACAATAACTAAGTCTTGTCCAACAAATTTATTCATTAACGAAGACTTACCAGCATTTCTTCTGCCAATAAAAGATATATGCAATCTGTCTGATATTAAAACTTTACTCAATTTTTAATCCTAATTCTCTAATTAATAAATTATAAACTTCGGTTTCATTCATTAGCTTACTTTTTGAAAGAGCAGTGATAAAATTTATTTTTTCTCTCTCAGCATTTTTAACTATTTGTTGAATAGTTTCATAACCAAAAATAGGAATAAGAAAAGCTGCTATTGCAGTAGAGTTAATTAAATTATTTTTACATTTTTCAACATTAGCTGTAATTCCGTTAATACATTTATTAGCCAGATTAATGTTACAGTCTCTTAAAAGTGAAAATGATTTTAAAGTAGTATGAGCAATCAATGGTAAAAAAGCATTTAACTCTAAATTTCCATTTGAAACTAAATTTGAAATTAAAACATCATTGCTTTTTACCAGTTCACAAATTTGAATAGAGTTTTCAAGAATAACAGGATTTACTTTACCAGGCATAATGCTTGAACCTGCTTGCATTGCTGGTAAATTTATTTCGCCAATTCCTCCTTGAGGACCACTAGACATGAAACGTAAATCGTTACAAATCTTAATTACAGAAGTAGCACCAGCTTTTACAATTCCATGCACTTCAACAAAAACATCAAGATTTTGAGTAGCATCTATTAGATCTTCGCTTTTTGCTATAGGAAGTTTTGTAATTTTTCTCAAAATATTATTAACATTCAACACATATTCTTTAGTAGCGGCAACAGAATTTCCAACAGCCGTTCCGCCAAGATTTACACTTCGCAATCTTTCTTCAGCGTTATAAAGTCGCCATCTATCTCTTGCAATTGCTTGGGCATAAGCTCCAAATTCTTGTCCTAATGTAATTGGTACAGCATCTTGTAGTTGTGTTCTTCCAAGTTTTAAAACATTCTTAAACTCATTTTCTTTTTTTTGTAATTCATTTTGCAATTGAGCAAATGAATCTTGTAATTCACGCAAAAGATTTATTGAAGCAATTTTGAATGCAGTTGGAAAAGTATCATTTGTGGACTGACTTAAATTAACATCATCTATAGGATGAACTGAATCATAATCGCCAAAATCTTTACCTAAAATTTTTAATGCAGTATTTGCAATCACTTCATTAATGTTCATATTCAAAGAAGTCCCGGCTCCACCTTGAAGAGGATCAACAATAATTTTTTCATATATGCTATTTAAATTACCTTTAATGCAAGAGTCAGTTTCAGCAATTAACTCATTAATTGCTTCAGAAATTGCATCATATTTTTCTTTAAAAAGTAATCCACATTTATAATTTGTTTCAGCAGCAGCAAGTTTAACCTGTAAAAATGCTTTAATTAAATAAAGATGAATTTTCTCTCCGCTTGATGGGAAATTATTTACACTTCTTAAAGTATGAATTCCATAAAATGCATCATCTGCAATTTCTAATATACCTAATGAATCACTTTCAATCCGCATAAAATTCTGAAAAATGTTATTCAAATATAATTTTGAAAATTGGATATAAAAAAACCCGCCATGAAGGCGGGTTCTCAAAAGAAAATTAATAAATATTATTTCATTAATATCATTTTATTAACTTTTACAAAATTGTCAGTTTCTATTCTGTATAAATAAATACCAGAAGCTAAATTTTTTGCATTGAATTCAAATGTATATTGACCTGCATTCAAATAATTATTGACTAAAGTAGTGACTTCTTTACCAGTTACATCATAAACAACTAATTTAACATTTGTGCTCTTTGGAATTGCAAATTTAATATTAGTTGTTGGGTTAAAAGGATTTGGATAATTTTGATAAAGTTCATAAGAAACTGGTAATGAAACATTATCCTGCTTAATATCTGTAGTTAGCTTCAATAATTTCATAGCACCTACTAAACCAGTAACAACATATTTTGGATTATGAATACCACCACTTTTATCATTGTGAGCAGTAATTGCGTTCCAATATGCACTTAATTGATCTTTAGTCCATGTTGATTTTGGAACAGGGAATGGCAAGAATTTTCCATTAGCATCATATTGACCATATTCTGCACTAAAAGTAGAGCCAGGAATTTTTCCAAGTTCATCCATTATTTTTCTAATCATACCCCACACTTCAACCTGCAAGCCTTCAACCACTCCATCATTATCCCAATCTCCATAACCATTTAAAAATAATTTAGCATCTGCAAAAGATTGAAAAGTTCCACCGTGACATTGAGTACATACAGTCATATTATCTTTTCCATCAGGTGTTTTAACACTAAAAGAATGTCCGCCAACTTTAATTACATTACCTTGTGCATCAACTGAATTAGCTGAACCAATCATGTGACAAGAAACGCATGCATCTTTTGTGTAACCTTTATGATTAGTAGAATATAATTTTTGACCACCTAATTCTAACATATTATTTGCAAAGAAAATATCAGCTTGAGGTGCATAATGTGGACCAAATCTGCTGCTAATTGTTGCACTTAAAGCAGCATTTGCTTCTGCACGTGATTGATGGCAATTTAAACAAACAGCACCAGTACCAGCTTCATTATATGTAATCTTTCTGGTTTTGGCACCTGGAATTAATAAATCTGCTTCTGTTCTTCTTAATTGTTTAGCATTTGTGGCTCCATGTGGATCATGACAACCAGAGCAGGTAATCGGTGAATATGAAACATCATAATATGGATCTGTACTTGGAATTCCTTTTGTAAATTGTGCAAAACCAGCACCTGTATGACATTTTACACATGCTTCTCTTCCTGGTCCGGTTGGATAACTTGTAGCTCCAGAATGTTTAGAAGCATCCCATTGTTCAGGGAATATATGATGGGAACCTGAATCATGGCAATATGCACAAGGAGCTGCATCATAAGTTGCAATCATTCTTGAATCTGTTGTAGCACCCAAATGTCCGCTTGCAGGGCCATGACAGCTTTCACATTGAATGTTAGCTCTCTTCATTGCATCAGGAAACTGCTGAACTAATTTATCATAGGTTCCTGCTGCTAAAACAGTTGGATATGTAAATAATAAATCGTCAAATCCATCATTAACCGCAGTTGGATTTTTATCGAAACCTGTTGTATGACATCCAATACAATTTACACTATAATGATCATTTGGTCCACTAAGTCCTGGTGTTCCATTCATAGCACGGGTAAACATAGAAGCATGATTAGTTTTTTCAAATTCAGTAACCTTTGTTGAATGGCATGTTTTACAAGATACTTTTGTATCAACACCATTTACAATTGTATTAGTGTAACCCAAATACTTTGCAGCATTAATAGTAATATTTGAAGTATAAGCTCCATCAGTAATTGTAATTTCATAAGCTCCAGGTTTATCTGGGGTAAATGTTACTACTTGAGTGGAATCATTCATAATATCTTTAGTGTTTCCAACTGTTGCTGTTGATCCTGATGGTTTTCTTGTAACTGTATAGGTAACAGCTGCACCAAATTTTTTACCTGTAATTGCTGCCTTAAAGTACATTAAAGAACCAACTCCAACGTTTTTTAATCCTGTTGATGGATAAGTGTAAATGTCTGTTGTAGATTTTGCAACATCTCTCGGCGAAACACCGTAAACATTAATTGTCAGTTTAACGGGCGTTTGAGCAAATATTGAAACTGTAAATAATAGAGAAATAATTAAAGTTGTAAGTTTACGGAACATACTTTCCTCCCTGATCTTATATTTATACTTATAATTTGTAAAAAAAAAGAAAATGGACATTAATATTCTTTTTTCTACTTTAAAAATAAATAGTTTTATATAGATGTCAAAGTCTTTTTAAAGAATTTATTTTTTAGAAATGTGCTTAAGTATTAAAAAAAAGGTAATTTATTTAGTATTATAGCTTCAGGTTAATTATTTTTTGAATATTAATTTTTAGGTTTATAAATGCAAATATTTAATACTCTAAGTAAAAGAAAAGAAGAATTTTATCCATTAAATCCACCTAATGTTACAATGTATATGTGTGGTCCGACTGTTTATGATTATTTTCATATTGGTAATGCACGTTCATTTATAATGTCAGATGTAATAAGAAGGTATCTTGAGTATAAAAATTTTAATGTTAAGTTCATTATGAATTTGACAGATGTTGAAGATAAAATAATTAAAAAGGCAAATGAACAAAATTCAACACCTCAACTTGTTTCTGAGTTTTATACTAAAGCTTTTTTTGAAGACATAAATAAATTAAGAATAAAAAAGGCTAATGAATATCCCAAAGCAACTGCACATATTGAAGATATGATAGAACTTATTAGAGAATTAGAACAAAAAGGTATTGCTTATAATATTGAAGGAGATGTTTATTATGATATTACAAAATTTAGTGAATATGGTAAACTTAGCGGTAAAAAATTAGATGAATTAGAAGCGGGGTCAAGAGTAGAAATTTCTGAACAAAAAAAGAATCCACTTGATTTTGCTCTCTGGAAAAAAGCTAAAGAAGGTGAACCAAGTTGGGATAGTCCATGGGGAAAAGGAAGACCAGGATGGCATATTGAATGTTCTGCAATGAGTACAAAACATCTTGGTGATACAATAGATATTCATGCTGGAGGGAATGATTTAATTTTTCCACATCACGAAAATGAAATTGCTCAAAGTGAAGGGGCTAAAGGAAAACAATTTGTTAGGTATTGGATTCATTTTGGATTTCTTAACATTCATAATGAAAAAATGTCTAAATCACTTGGCAATTTTTTTACTGCCCGTGATATTTTAAAGCTTTATTCTGTTGATGCAATTAGATTTTTCTTTTGTCAAACACATTATCGCGGTCCATTAAATTTTAGTGAAGAGTTGCTCGAAGCTTCAGAAAAAGGTGTTGAAAAGTTGAAAAATTTTATTCAAAGAATTGATGATGAAATTGATAATATTAATTCCAAGAATATGGATAATTCATTTGAATTAAATAAATACATTTCTGAATTTGAAAAATCAATGGATGATGATTTTAACACACAAAAGGCTTTAGCTGTAATTTTTGAATTAGTTAAAGATGTAAATAAATTATTAGATAATAATCAACTGAATAATAGTACTATTGTTGATATAAAAAGATTTTTAATTAAATCACTTGATGAAGTTTTTGGTATAATAAGTTTTGAAGAAATGAAAGCAAATGTAAAATCTATTGAAGATGATTTGATAAAATTAATTTTAGGTATAAGAGAAGATTTAAAGAAAGAAAAAAATTATAATATGGCTGATAAAATCAGAAATTCACTTAATGAGTTGGGTATTATTGTCCAGGATAGTAAAACAGGTTCATCTTACAAGAAAAAATTATAATGAAAAAAATAATTTTTAACATATTAATTTTGTTTGGTTTTACTTTTGCTCAAGGCACAAGTGGAACATCTGCAAAATATGAATATCGATATTTAATTGATTTACCTACTGCAGGTGTTATTAATCGTGGATTTTATTCTTTATCATTTGAAGCTATGCCTTATGGTGTTTTAGTCTCAAGATTTGATGTTGGCATTTTTGAAAGATTTAGTATTGGTATTTCATACGGAGGAAGCAATATTATCGGATCTGGTAAAATTGAATTTTTTAAACTGCCAGGTATAAATGTCAAATTAAGATTTTTGGATGAATCATTATTATTACCTGCTTTTGCAATTGGTTTTGATTCTCAAGGTAAAGGTTTTTTCGATAAATCAGTAAACAGATATGAAATTAAATCTCCCGGATTCTACATAGCTGCTTCTAAAAATTTTGAATTACTTGGTTATCTCGGTTTTCATTCAGTTTTAAATTATTCTTTGGAAAGAAACGATTACGATAAAGATATTAACCTTGGTTTAGGTTTTGAAAAAACATTAGGAGAATTTATTTCTTTTATAGGTGAATATAATATTGCATTCAATGACAACACAGGTTTATCATTTGGAAAAGGAAACGGTTATTTAAATTTTGGTTTTAGATTTGATATTGGTGATGGATTAACAATTGGCATTGATTTCAGAGATATATTAAAAAATAAAAAAATCAGTAATAATTTCGCTGATAGAGGATTGTTTGTTCAATATATTAAAGGAATTTTTTAGCTGTCCTTTTAAAACTACAAGTCAGTTTAAAAATTTATACATATCTTTATTTATCATTTGAATTTTTTAATAAGCAGAAACTTTTTTAAGGTATAAATTTTGTAATTGTATTAATAAAACGAGGTTCTTATGAAACTATTTTATAAATACTTGATTTTAATACCATTCTTTTTCTTTGGTGGTTGTTACACTCAAATAGCTGTTTATGATCGTGATTATGATGATTATACTTATGAAGATGAATACTATGAAAACGATTCGTTAGCATATCAGGATGATTACCAGGATTATAATTATCCAGGTTATCGTAGATATTTTTGGGGATATTATCCTTCAACATATTTTTCATTTGGATTTTACGATCCATGGTATTACAATTATTTTCCATACAGTAGTTATTATTGGAGTAATCCATATTATTATTTAAGCCCTGGTTACTTTTATTCATGGTATTACAGACCTTATTATGATTGGTATTGGTGGAAACCTTATGCATATTATGGCAATGATTATAAATACAGAAATATACCTATTACAAGATTAAGAGATAACAATTCAGAAAGAAATGTTGGATCTGGCATAAGATCAAGTTATGATAGAGGTTCAAGAAATTCATCTTATCAAAATCCTAGCGATAGAAGAAATGATGTTGATTTATCGCGAACAAGAGTTTCAAGAGGTGGTAATAATTTTTCTAATGATAATTCACAAATCAATAAAGGAAATAATTCAAGCGGAAATTATGATAGACCAAGTTCAAGGACAAGAACTGAACCAACTGGAAGATCTACTGAAAGAAGTTCAAATGAAAGAAATTCTGGTGAAAACAGAAGGGAAAGACCAGCACCTTCGAGCTCTCCAAATTATGAACCTCAAAGAAGTTATTCACCACCACCAAGTTCTTCAAATTCTGGTGGATCAAGAAGTTCAGATGGTGGAGGCAGATCTTCAAGCTCTGGAAGCAGCAGTGGAAGTGAAAGAAAAAGATAAAACATACAGGTGATTTATGAACACATATAAAAAGATTTTTACAATTACTTTAATATTTTTTTCAATTCAAATCAAAGCCCAAAATTATAATGACGTTTTAAGATTAAGTGAGGGAAGCATTATTACAAATGCTCGATTTTTAGGAATGGGAAATTCTGCTATTTCTTTTTCAAATGACTTAATTGCAGGTTTATTTAATCCAGCTGGCATAGCATTATTAAGAAAAGGAGAAGTTGATTTCAGTTTTAATTCTAATTCATTTTCAAATGATGCAACATTTTTTAATGTGTTAACAAAATCTAAAAATTTATCATCAAGATTTAATCAAGTTGGTATTGTTTTGCCTGTTCCAACAAGTCGTGGAAGTTTAACATTTGCTTTTGGATATAACATTAACCAAGATTTTAATAGAGTACTAATTTTTACGGGGTTTAATAATGGAAATAATTCAATGATCCAGGATTTGACAGGTTATAATGACGATATTGCATTTAATCTTGCTTTAAGTTATCCATTATATGATAAAAATAATAAATACATTAAGGATACAACTTTAGTTAATGGGCGTTTAAATCAAAGCGGTGAAATTAATAACACAGGAAAAATTTCTAATTGGTATGTTACTGCTGGAATTGAAATTGACAAAGATGTATTTTTAGGAGGAAGTATTAGTATAATGAGTGGTGAATTTTATAAAGTTCGAGATTATTGGGAAAGAGATACAAAAGATCTTTATCCAACTAATTTATTATTAGATCCTGCTGAACCAAAATCCTCTGATTTTCAAGAGTTTTATTTTAGGGATAGATTAAATTGGTCTTTATCTGGATATGAATTTAAATTAGGATTAATTTCAAAAATTAATGAAAATATTAATATTGGATTAGCAGTTAGATTTCCACAAGTATTTTCAGTTAAAGAAATTTATTCAGTGTATGCAACAAGCAAATTTAAAAATGCTTTTTGGGAAGATAATATTCCTGAATCCAAAATAGAATATGATATTACAACACCTTATGAATACAGTGGTGGTATTTCCTATATGAACAATAATTTATTATTGTCTCTTGATGCTAAATTGATTGATTATGCTTCAGCTGAATTTACATCCGGGTTTGATAAAAATTTACGCTTGGATAAAAACAAAGAGATAAATGATCTTTTCACTTCGGTAATTAATCTAAATGCTGGTGGTGAATATTTTATTCCTAACTTAAAATTAAATTTGCGTGCTGGTTTTATGTACAAGCCATCGGCATTTAAGAATGATCCGGGTGATTTTGATAAAAAATTTATTACACTTGGGGCAGGATATAAATTATCAAAAAAATTGAATTTTGACATAGCTTATGCTTATGGATGGTGGAAAGATTTTGGTGATAATTATGGCAGTAACCTTTCAAGAGTTTATCAAGACATACGAATTGGTAATTTATTAACTACAATAAAATACTATTTTTAATTCAAATTATTTTGATTGCAAAAAATGAGCATCATATTTTTATGGTGCTCATTTCTAAAGGTGGCTTATTAAAGGTTTAGTATATAAAATTGAAAGTAAAGATTATTATATCCTTGATGATAAATGTAATTCAGTTCGATGTTCACTTCGGGGAAAATTTCAAAAAGAATTTAATCTAAAAAAAAACAAACTATTCGAAGTTGATCTTGTTGTTGTTGGTGATTTTGTTGAATTTAATCTTAATCAAGATGGAACTGGTGTAATTGAGTCTGTTTATGAAAGAAAGAATTTTATTTCAAGAAAAGCTCCGAGAATTAAAGGAGCAAGTTATCGAGGTGAAAGATTAGAACAAAAAATTGCTGCTAATGTTGATAATTTGATTATTGTTTCAAGTGCTAAAAATCCTCATTATAATAATAAAACGATTGACAGATTTTTAGTTGCTGGTGAAAGTTCAAATGTAAATTGTGTTATTGTAATAAATAAGATTGACTTAGATAAAGAAAATGACTTTATATTATTTTCAGATTTATATAAAAAAATTGGTTATTGCGTAATTGAAACTTCAGTTAAAGAAAATATTGGAATTCAAGAATTAAAAAGTACTTTAAATAATAAAGTTAATTTGATTTGGGGGCAATCTGGTGTTGGAAAATCATCTTTATTAAATGCAATGTTTCCATCACTAAACTTAAAAGTTGGAAATATTAGCGAAAAGAAATCAAAAGGTAAACATACAACAGTTACTTCTATTCTTAAAAAATTAGAAAATGAAACTTATATTATTGATACACCTGGAGTAAGAGAAATAGAGCCATATGGAATTACCAAAGAAGATTTAGGTCATTATTTTATAGAATTTAAAAATTTTATCAACGAATGTAAGTTTAATACATGCACACATTATCATGAACCAGATTGTGCTATCAGAAAGGCAGTTGAAGACAATTTAATTTCAGTTGAACGTTATAAAAGTTATTTAAATATTCTTGAAACTATAGAAGATGATATGAATTTTTAGAGGTAAGAAATTTTATAATACATTCTTTCAATAAATTTATTTACAACTTTATCTGGCACTCCATCAATGTGTTTAGATTTTAATCTCATATCAATTTGATCGTTTATATAATCAATTAAATAGAATTTATGATCTTTCGTCAAAGCAATTTCTGTAGAGAAATAATCAAGTTTTGTAATTTGAGCTAATCTTTTTGTAATCTTAATAAGTTGTTGCAGATGTTTTTGTTTAATTTCTTTTGCTGTTAGAATATTATAAATATGTGTTTGGTCATCCCAAAAAGTTGGTATAACTGTATCGAAAGCCCAAATCAATCTGAACCAAGCACGTTTGCCACTGATTTTGTGAGGATAAATTTTTTCTTGGATTAAAAATTTTTCATCCGGACTTTTCATTCTTGATTTTTGAATTTCTTCTAGTGACATAGCATTTTTTATTACACCTTCACCGCCGCCACTATATAATGATGGTTTAATTATAAATGGTTTACCTATAAAATCTAAATCTTTTTCAGCAAGCATAAGTCTATAATCTTCTTTAAAGGCAGATAGAATAAAAGTTCTTGGTAGCTTGAAACCACTTTCAAGCAATTTGTTGTGCATTATTGCTTTATCAATAGTTTTAATTACTTTTTGATATGGATTTATAATATAACATTTTCTTCTTTTTAATATTTGTGCTATTGGAATAAACGAAACATCTTCATCGGAAGCTCTGTCTAAGAGGGCACTAAATTGAATTTTTTTATTTTGGAGTAAATTTATTACTTCAAATACATTATCAGGTTTGATTAAGTAAGTTGTGAGACCATAATATTGAAAATAGTCTTCAATTAATTCAATAAAATCTTTGTCGTATTCCCATGTAAAGGAAATTGCTAAATCAAAATGTTCCATTTATAAATTTTTTTTGTAATAAAAATAATTGTTTATAAACAATATATGAAAGTTTGTTAATCTTAACCTTAAAAACTATTTTTTGCAGCAAATTAAAAAGGAACTATGAAAAATATATTTTTTTTGTTTTTAACTTTATTGATTACCTCATGTTCAAAAGAGGTTGTTAATTTTAAAGAAAATAATGAACAATCAAAAAAAATTGATAAGAAAAAACTTGCTCAGGAGCTTTTTATTGATGCTTCTATTTTGGAAGCACAAGGTGAATATAATAAAGCGATTGAAAAATACATTGAAGCCAACAAGCTTGATCCTCAAGCAGGTATAGCATTTACAATTGCTAAGAATTTTTTTAATCAAAACAAATTATCTTCAGCATTAAATTATGCCAATGAAGCCGTTAATAAATCACCAAATAACATTGAATATTTAACCTTGCTTGCGGCAATTTATAATTCATCAAAGATTCAGGATTCCTCAGCCGTCGTTTATGAAAAAATTATAAAGTTGGATTCAACAAATGTTAATGCTTTATTTAATTTGGCAGAAATTTATGAACCGAAAAGACCTAAAGAAGCAATAAATCTTTATAAAAAAATTATTCAACAAGTTGGACCTGAATGGAATGTTTTAATTCGTTTAGTTGATATTAACGATAGATTAGGTAATACAGAAGAATCAATAAAATATTTTGAGGAAATTATATCAATTAATCCATCTGATTTGAATTTGCAGAAAATGTTAATTGATTTATATCTCAAAACAAAAAATTATGATAAAGCGCTTAAAAAAATTGATGAAGCATTGTTAAGCTATCCCGATGATTTAAATCTGATTGAATATAAAGCCATTGCTTTTGCCAATAAAGGTGATATGAAATCATCATCAAACGAATACTTGAAATTAATTTTGAATAAAGATATCCCTTTCGATAGAAAAATTGCTGTTGGACTTTCATTTTTGGTACAATCTCAAAAAGATTCTACCAATTTGGATATTGCTAAAAACATTTTTGAAATTCTTGATAAAGATTCTTTAGACTGGCAGGTTAAAGCTTATCTTGGCGAAATAGCAATTAGAAAAAATGAGGATTCAATAGCAATTAAATATTTTAAAGATGCTTCTAAAATAGCTGAGTGGAATTCACAAGTTTGGACAAGGTTAGGCGGTTTACTTTTTGATGCTCGTAAATATGACGATGCAATTTATTTTATGAAACAAGCTGTTGAAAAATTCCCAAATGATTTTGTTATTAATTTAATTTATGGACTTTCACTTTCTCAAAAAGGTAATCATGAAAATGCAGTTGAATTTTTGACAAGAGCTTTGAGAATAAACCAAAATGATTTAACGGCGCTTGGTGCTATTGGTTATTCTTTGAATCAACTTAAGAAAAATGATGAAGCATTAATTTATTTAAATAAAGCATTGAATATTGATCAAAACAATTTGCAAATCTTGAGTATAAAAGCACTTATTCATGAAAACAAAAAAGAATATGAAATTTCAGATTCACTTTATTTAAAAGCTTTAAAGATAGATTCTGCAAATGTTTTGATTTTAAATAACTTGGCTTATTCATACGCTGAAAGAGGAATTAAATTAGATGAAGCATTAAAAATGTCTCAAAAATCATTAGAGGCTGAACCTGATAATGCTTCTTACTTAGATACTTTTGGGTGGATTCAATTTAAGCTCGGGAATTACAAAAAAGCAAAAGAATATTTAGAAAAAGCAGTAGAAACTGAATCTAATAATTCTACATTGATAGATCATCTTGGTGATACATATTTTAAACTTGGAGATAAGAAAAAATCATTAGAGCTTTGGAAAAAAGCATTTGAACTTGATAATTCAAAAAATGAAATTCAATTAAAAATTCAGAAAGAGGAATTGTGAAAAAAGTAATTATAATTTTATCATCAATAATTTTTGCTTCAATATTTTATTCATGCAGTGCTACAAAATCAATTGAGGAAGTTGAATCTCCATCTGCAGAAAGAATTGTTAAAAGAATAGAAGCCAACAGAAGAAAAATAAAATCTTTTGTTGGAACAGGAACTATTTATGTCTATACAAAAGAACTAAATACAAAAAGTAATTTTAAAGTTGAAATAAGAAAACCTGATTCATTAAAAATAAATTTTTATGGACCATTTGGAATTGAATTGGCATCAGCTTTAATTACTCAAAAAAATTTTGTTTTTCTTGATATGATAAATAACAAGGCAATGAAAGGAAAAACAAATTCACAAACAATTAAAAATGTACTAAAGGTTAACTTTCCGCATGATGAAATAATTGATGCTGCAACTGGATTTATAAATCTAACAAATAAAATTTCACTAACTCCTTCAATTAGCAAAAATGATGGATCAGTATATGAGTTAGTTTATCCGGATTCTTTAAATAAAGTGATTACTAAAATAATATTAGATGTTGAATCAATGAGGTTGCGAAAATATTTTATTACAAACCTTGACAACAAAGTTCAATATCAGGCTGAATATAGTGATTATAAAAAAGTAGACGATGTATCAGTTCCTTTCAAAATTGAAATTCAGGATTTGGAAAGCGATCAAAAATTAAAAATTGAGTATAGAAAAGTTGAAATAAATAAATTAAATGATAAATTAAAAATTGAAGTACCAGAAGATGCATCTGTTTCTGAAATATAATATAATTTTTACTATTCTATTTATTTCAAGCATTACTTTTTCTCAAGTAAAAGATTCAATCAATTTAAAAAATCGTGAATTAAAAAAAATCAGAGATGAAATAACACAATTAGAAAATGAATTAAAATCAAAATCAATAAAAGAGAAAGAATCACTTCAAACATTAGAAATTATAAACCGTAAAAATTTGCTCATCAGTAAATTGATCAATAATCTTATTTCTGAAGAAAATGAAAAAGAAAAACTAATAGAAAAAGTTGAACAAAATTCTGAATTCATCCAAGGGGAAATTAAAAATCTTAAAGAACAATATTCCCGATATGTTGTTTGGCTTTACAAACATCAAGGACTGAATTTTTGGAAATTTATTTTTGATGCCGAGTCATTCAATCAAATGCTTGTTCGTTATCAATACTTTAAATACATCTCAAATAAAAATAAAAATCTATTGGATAAATTAAATTTCAATAAAGAGCAACTTTCTAAATTAAAAGACACATTAGAGGTTCAAAGGAAAGAAAAAGAATTATTAGCTAATCAAAAACTAAAAGAAAAAAATGAGTTAGAAAAAATTGAAAAAGAAAAAAGAGATTTGATAAATATTCTTAAACAGGATAAAAAAATTATAGCTAAGGAAATAGCTGCAAAAAGACAAGCAGAAATTGTAATAAAAAATTTGATTGCAAAATTGATTGAAAGAGATAGAAAAAATAAGATTAAAAAATTTGAGCATAACCAATTCAAAAGTTTATCTCAATCTTTTGATTATAATTCTCTTCAAAGTTTTGCAGATCTTCAAGGAAAATTAAGTTGGCCGATTAAAGAAGGAAAAATTATCCGTCCTTTTGGTGAAAATAAAAATGAAAAACTTAATACAATAACTTTAAATTATGGAATTGATATTCTTTCAAAAATAAATTCAAATGTACTTGCTGTTGCAGAAGGAATAGTTAGTGCAATTGATTGGATACCTGGTTATGGTAGTATTGTTATTTTAACTCATCGGGATGATTTTAGAACAGTTTATGGCCATGTAAGCAATATTTCAGTTAAAGAAGGTGAAAAATTAAAAGCTGGCTCAGTGATTGGTCAAGTTAATGAAAGTTTAGAAGGAAATGTTTTGCACTTTGAAATTTGGAATGAGCGTAATTATCAAAATCCGGAAGAATGGTTAAATAGAAAATAAATTAAATGTTTTCATTAATAAAAATTTTCAATTCATTAACGGTAAAAAAAACATAATCGCTTTTCATGTCTAAAACTTTTTCGCGGGCATAACTATCCCATAAAACTGATGCACATTTAATATTTGCATTTCTTGCTGCAATAATATCTGCCGGTGCATCACCAATCATTAAAACTTTATTTCTATCCAAACTAAATTGATTAATAAAAATTTCTATTCCTTCAGGTGAGGGCTTATGTTCCAATATATCATCACCTGTTACAATTAAGTCAAAATATTTTGTTAGACCTAATTTATCTAATGTTATTTTCGTCGAATCTTTTCCTTTGCCGGTATAAATTGAAGTTGGAATTTTTTTGTTTTTTATTTGCTTTAAAATTTCATCAATACCAGGAAAAATTTCTGCCAGCAGACTATGATTTTCTGAATAGTAATTAAAGTAATCTTTTCTTGCTTCTTCATAATTTTCTTTCATTAGTTCTTTTAGTATAACATCTTCAGTTGGCCCAAATAATTTAATTATATCTTCATCAGTAAAGTTTTTATCTAAATATTTTTTTGACACAAATCTGAATGTTTCAAAAATTAATTTATTTGTTTTAGCGAGTGTTCCGTCAATGTCAAAAATAAATCCTTCAAAATTTTTCAAAACTGTATCCTTAATTAATTATCAATAAATTATTTTTTATATCAGATAGAATTACTTCATCATCATTAAAGAAAATCAAATCTTTAAATGAGAATTCATTTTTAAGTACTTGTCTAATTTTACTTTCAAAAAATTTGAAAAGTTTATCATCAACAACAAAATGATATTGTCCTTTGTATATAAAAACATAACTCACTTTATTTTTTAACAAATTACTTTTGATTTCTTTTTTAATCTGTCCATCTGATAAACTTATTTGCACAATATTATTTTTTTCATTCTGTGCATATAAAAATTTTTTGTCATTTGATGTAAATAATAATTTGAAAAATTTTGCTTTATCTATTTTCCAATTAAGTTTTCCTAAAACTAAATTTACTGAGTAAAGGTTATTTCCATTATTTATCAAATAAACATATTTGTCGTTGATTAAAAGTGAATTAACATCAAAATTAAAATCTTTAGTCTCTTTCCATTTCCATAATAATAAACCATTAGTTAAGTCAACATAATTTATGAAGCCGCTTTTGGTTGAAATCAAAAATTTGTTATCAATAAATTTTGGCTGCGAAATAAAAAACTCATTATAACTTTTTCTCCAATATTCTTGTAAAGTCTCTAAATCCAGAGAAAGAATAGTTCCGCTTTCAAAAATTAAAAGAAGAGCTTTCCGAAAATCATAATCATCAGATAATAAAAATTTATCAGGGTCACTGAAATCAAATGAGCTTAGAAATACTTTAGAATAAACATCTAAACCTAAACTTTGGATTATTTTTCCATTATCTATATTAATTAAAATAAGTTCATATTTGTCGTTTACTAAGACTAATCTGTTATCAACATAAATAACATTTGAAATCAAAGTGTCAATTAATTGATTTTTCCAAGAAAGATTATTTTCTCTATCAAAACAAGTTATATAATTTTTAGAATAAGCAATAAACTTATCATTAAGAACAATGACATTAGTAATAGTAGAATCAATTTGAAGCATTTTTATTAAATGCAAATCTTTTGATTTATTTTCTTGAGCAAGTATAATAACAGGAATTATTACTAATGATATAAAAATTTTTTTCATAAAATATTTTTGTTTTCTCAAAATTATAAAAAACATTTTATTGTATTAAATTTTGGCAAAATAAATTATCTTATTCTTATTATTTTTGTATTAAAATTTGAGGTTTAAATGGAAAAAAGAAAACTGGGGAAAAACGGACCCGAACTTACAGTTATTGGATTTGGTGCCTGGGCTATTGGCGGACCTTGGGAATGGGGCTGGGGAAAAGTTGATGATAATGAATCTGTAAGAGCAATTGAAGCAGCTCTTGATAATGGAATTAATTGGATTGATACTGCTGCAGTTTATGGTTTTGGTCATTCAGAAAAAGTTGTTGCAAAAGCCGTCAAAGGTAAACGTGATAAAGTTTTTATCGCTACAAAATGCGGTTTAATTAATGATGGAACTGGACATGCAACAAATAATAACAAACCCGAAAGTATTCGTAAAGAAGTAGAAGATAGTTTAAGAAGGCTTGAAACTGATTACATAGACTTATTCCAAATTCATTGGCCTGATCCTGAAACACCTGTTGAAGATTCATGGCAAGAAATGGTAAAATTAAAGGAAGAAGGTAAAGTCAAATATATTGGAGTTTCAAACTTTGATATTAATCTTTTAGAAAAATGTATGTTAATTGAACATGTTCAATCACTACAGCCACCATATAGTATGATAAGAAGAGAATATGAAAAAGAAGTTTTACCATATTGTTTGAAAAATGAAATTGGTGTTGTTGCTTATAGTCCAATGCAAGCAGGATTATTAACCGGAAAATTTGATAGAAATAAATTACAACCAGATGATTGGAGATTAAAAGGAAATTATTTTCAGGAACCTTTGTTAAGCAAAGCACTTGCTGTAGTAGAAAAATTAAAACCTATTGCTGAACGACAAAATAAAACTGTTGGACAAATGGCAATATCATGGGTTTTAAAAAATCCATCAATTACAAGTGCAATTGTTGGTGCAAGAAACGAAAAACAAGTAAAAGAGAACATCAAAGCAACAGAATATATTTTGACTGATGAAGAATACAAAGAAATAGAAAACATTTTGATTGAATATGACTTTTAATTTTAAAATATCAAATTGCAATTATTAATTATCAATTATAAATTATAAATTAAACTGGCGCGTTCGTCTAGTGGTCAAGGACGCCGCCCTCTCAAGGCGGAGATCACGGGTTCGACCCCCGTACGCGCTACTAATTAAAGGGAACATAAATGGCACGTTTTGAAAAACATGTTTTAATTTGTGATAATCATCGCGATCCTTCAGACAAAAGAGGTTGCTGTGCAGCTAAAGGTTCTGCACAAGTTTTAGATAAGTTCAAAGAAAGAATGAAAGAACTTGGTTTAACTTATAAAATGAGAGCTAACAAATCCGGTTGCCTTGATGCTTGTGAACATGGAGCTGTAGTTTTGGTTTATCCTGAACAAGTATGGTACGGTAATGTTAAAGAAGAAGATGTTGAAGAAATTATTCAAAGTCATTTAATTAATAACAAACCAGTTGAAAGATTAATGATTAAAGAGAAAAAATTTTTATAAAATGACTTCTTCTTCTGAAAAATCTTTTGCATTAACAATTTTTAATATACTTTCGAAAGAATACCCTAATGTAAAACCAGCATTAAATTATAATACTCCTTTTGAATTATTAATTGCTACAATTCTTTCTGCTCAATGCACAGATGAAAGAGTAAATATTGTTACAGAAAGATTGTTTGAAAAATATATTAAACCTGAAGATTATCTGAGAGTTTCGAATACTGAATTAGAAAAAGATATTTTTTCAACTGGATTTTATAAACAAAAGGCAAAAAGCATTAAGGGGACTTGTAAAATTCTGATTGAAAAGTTTAATGGATTAGTGCCAAAGAACTTTGAAGAATTAGTCAAACTTCCTGGTGTAGGTAGAAAAACTGCATCAGTAGTAGTTGGAAATGCTTTTGGAATTCCTGCAATTGCTGTTGATACTCATGTTAAAAGATTATCAAACTTACTTGGATTTATTAAATCAAATAATGCTTTAAAAATTGAATATAAACTAAAAGAATTATTACCAGAAAATTATTGGATAAATTCATCACATTGGTTGGCAACACATGGAAGAAAAGTTTGCTTTGCGCGTAATCCGAAATGTGAGTTATGTGTGGTTAGTAAACTTTGTCCATCAAATAAATTAAAACAGAAAAGAGGATGAAATGGAAGATAAAACAAGAAATCGTGAATATTGTTTATCATTACTTAAAGAATACACCAAAAGTGAAAGTCTTTTGAAACATGCTTTTGCTGTTGAAGCTTGTGTTAAGGCTTACGCAGAAAAATTTAATGAAGATATGAAATATTGGGGCAATGTAGCTTTGCTTCATGATTTTGATTATGATATGTTTCCTTCAGCTGAAGAACATCCTTTTAAAGGGAATGAAATTCTAAAAGAATTAGGTATTGATGAAGAATTTAGAACTTCAATTATGTCTCATGCCG
>CAZVBT010000008.1:0-1602 GCA_964625385.1 uncultured Melioribacter sp.
AGTTGCTATTGGTGATTTAGATTCTTTACCAAATATTGTAAGAGAAGAATTAAATCAAGCAATGGAAAAAACCTATAATAATGATAAAATGATTTTAAATCTTGCGTTAAGTTACAGCGGAAGATGGGAACTTGTTGAAGCGATTAAAAATATAAGCAAACAAGTTCTTGAAAATAAATTTAAGCCAGAAGAAATAAATGAAGAAATTATTTCAAAGAATTTATTAACAAGTGGAATGAAAGATCCAGATTTGTTAATTAGGACAAGCGGGGAGTTTCGTATTAGTAATTTTCTGCTTTGGCAATTAGCTTATACTGAAATTTTTATTTCAGATATACTTTGGCCAGATTTTCGTTGTGCTAATTTATTAGAAGCTGTTACAGATTATCAAAAGCGTGAAAGAAGATTTGGCTTAGTAAGTGAACAATTATCCAATAACTCAAATAGTGTAAATGATGTTAAAATTCACTCCAAACATGCAGTTTAAAACACTACTGACATTATTTTTTATTTTATCTTTTTCTTTATTTGCTCAAGTTCAAAAAGAAACTTATAAAATTTTAGGAATCTCTGTAGTTGGTAATAAATCAGCAGATGCAGCAACAGTAATTGCAAATACTGGTTTAAGAATTAATGATGAATTAGTAATTCCAAGTGATCAAATTAATAATGCAATTAAAAGATTGTGGAACTTAGGAATCTTTGAGGATGTGCGGCTTTTAATTGATAAAAAAATTGATGACGGAATTTTTCTTCTCATAAAAGTTTCTGAATATCCACGTTTAGAAAAAATTGTGTTCGAAGGTTACGATGAGCTAAGTGAGGATAAATTAAATAAAATGGTTACTATTGTTCGCGGGCAAACATTAAAACCACAAGAAATTTCAAGAACTATTACAAAGATTAGAAAAGCATACGAAGAAGAAGGTTATTTAAATGCTAAAATTACTCCAGAATCTTATCGCTTTTTTCAAGCTGACACAAATGATAATGAAGTAACTGTAACTTGGCGTAATGAAAAAGATCTTTCAAAAGAATATAAAACTGATTTTAAATTAAGCACCAATGCATCCATGAATAATGTTTCTAAAATGAAAGATCGTGTTTTGGTAATTATGAAAATTGATGAAGGCCACGAAGTTATAATTAGAAATATTTTCTTCAATGGAAACTTAGCTTTTGACGATTCAAAACTAAAAAGTCAATTTGATGAAACAAGTGAAAAACGTTGGTGGAAATTCTGGAGTTGGCCAAAATTCAAAAGAGATAAATTTGAAAAAGATAAAGAGTTGTTAACAAAATTTTATAGAAAAAATGGGTACAGAGATTTTACAATTTTAAGAGATTCAATAGTAATTTATAACAACAATGAAGACCTTGATTTGTATGTTTATGTTTACGAGGGTAATCAATATAAAATCAGAAATATTATTTGGGAAGGTAACACTGTTTATCCTGAAGATGAATTAAACGCACGCCTTGATATGCAAAAAGGTGATGTTTTTAATTTTGAAAAGTTTGAACAAAATTTACGTTTCAATGAAAAACAATCTGACGTTTCTTCTCTTTATCAAGATAATGGATACTTAACAGCTCAAATTG
>CAZVBT010000009.1:0-13021 GCA_964625385.1 uncultured Melioribacter sp.
TATGGGTTAGGGTTTTTGCTCAGCCATACTGGGATAAAGAACAAAACCGTGTTACTAAAATTTATGGTGCTGTACAAAATATAAACGAAAGAAAACTTTCAAGATTAGCATTAGAAGAAAGTGAAAAAAAATTTAGTGTGGCTTTTAATGAATCACCTTATGCTCTTTCAATTCAAGATGAAAATAATATTTTCATTGATGTTAATCAGGCGTTTTGTGATTTGACTGGATATTCAAAAGAAGAGGTTATTGGCAAAACTGGTTCTCAATTAAAATTGTGGGTTGATCCTGATGAGGCAAAAAAGGTTAATAAAATTTTTGAGGAAACAGGTTCAGTGAAAAATTTTGAATTTTTATTCCGTAAGAAAAATGGTGAAATAAGAAGAGGAATTATTTCTGCTTCTGCAATTTATATTAATGGGAAAAAAGCTGATATTACTTCTGCTGTTGATATTACTGAATTAAAAGAAAAAGAAAATAAAATTCTTGAACAGCTTGATGAACTTAAAAGATGGCAAAATGTTATGCTCGATAGAGAAGACAGAGTTATTGAACTAAAAAAGGAAGTGAATGAATTGCTTGCAAAACTTGGTGAAAAGAAAAAATATCAAGAGTAATAAAACTTAGCGTACTTGGCGGCTTGGCGTGAAACTTTTTCTCTCGCAAAGACGCAATCCCGACAAGTCGGGACGCAAAGGAAAAAACTATGACAGAAAATGAAATTGCTAAAATTATAGTTGATTGTGCTTTTAAGATTCATAATAATCTCGGACCGGGTTTGTTGGAATCTGTTTATAAAAAGATTCTTTCTTATGAATTAATTAATCGCGGGTTAAATGTTCAGGAAGAAGTTGGAATTAAAATAAAATATGATGATAAAACTTTTGAGGAAGGATTTCGCGCTGATTTAATAGTGGAGAATAAAGTTATCATTGAATTAAAATCAATAGATGCTCTTGCTCCAGTGCACTTTAAGCAATTGCTTACATATTTAAGATTGACTAATAAACATCTTGGATTGCTTATTAATTTTAATGAAGCATTAATCAAAGATGGAATTCATAGAATTGTAAATAACTTAGAAGAAACTTAGCGTGCTTGGCGTCTTGGCGTGGAACTTTTTCCCTCGCAAAGACGCAATCCCGACAAGTCGGGACGCAAAGGAAAAAACTATGGAAACAAAAAATCAATTTGAAGAAACAGAAAGATCCCGTAAGGCTTTACTAAGCCTCCTTGAAGATTATCAACATACACAGGAAGAACTCCGTTTACGGCACGAAGCTACAATAAAATTTCAAAAAATAATCAGCGAACTTGCAATTTCTCCATTCTTAATACAAGGGGACATCAAAGAATTTTCCATTGAACTAAATGAAAAAGTTTCTAAGGCTCTAAATATAGAAAGAGTAAGCGTGTGGCTTTTCAATGAACCACACACTGAATTGCACTGCGTTGACCTTTTTACACTTTCAAAAAACACACACTCAAGCGGCAGCATACTTAAAGAGGAAGAATTTCAAAATGAATTTAATGCCCTTAAAACAGCAAAATTTGTAAATGCAGACGACCCCTTTACAGACCCACGCACTGCCGGTTATGTAGAAAATTACTTAAAACCGAATCGTATAACTTCTATGCTGGATGCAGTTATTCGAATTGGCGACAAACATTTTGGAACTCTTTGTTTCGAGCACGTTGATACACCGCATCATTGGACAGCTGAAGAAATTGCTTTCGCCTCTCAATTAGGTGACCAAATTGCCATTACACTCTACAACAAAAATCGAAAACAATCAGAAATTTCTTTAAAAGAAAGCGAAGAAAAGTACAGATTATTGGTAGATAATTCACCCGATGCAATTGTTGTTCATTCCGGTGGGAAAGTAATTTTTGCTAACAATGCAGCTATAAAGATGATGGGTGCTAACTCTAAAGAAGAATTAATTGGAAAACAGGTAATCAATTTTGTTCATCCCGATTCAATTGAATTGGTAAAAGAACGAATTAAAAATCTTATGCTGGGTCAAATTGTACCAATAGTTGAAGAAAAAATTATAAGATTAGATGGTAAAGTAATCGATGTTGAAGTTGCGGGAATACCAATGTTAATTAATAATCAAAAAGCCATTCAGCTTGTAATTAGAGATATAACTGAAAGAAAAAAGATTGAAACTGAATTAAAAGATAGTAAAGAAAAACTCAAGCAAAATAATGAACTTCTTCAGTCTATTCTTGATAGCCCTAAAGAAATTATAATCTTTTCCCTCGATAAAAATTATAGATATACTGCTTTTACAAACTCTCACAAAGAAACCATGAAATTAATCTGGGGCGTTGATATTGAAATTGGAATGAATATGCTTGATGCAATTAAAAATGATGAGGACAGAGAAAAAGCAAAAAGAAATTTCGACAGAACATTAAGTGGAGAGTATTTGACTTTTATTGAAGAATATGAGGATAGAAATCTTTATAGAACATTTTATCATGACAGGTACTCGCCAATTTTTGATGAAAATAATTCAGTAACAGGTCTAACTGTTTTCGTTACTGATATCACCGAACTTCAAAGAATGAACATTGCTATCCAAAAGCAACTGAATTACTCAACTTCCCAAAGTAAAATTTCATCTTTAATTATTTCATCTGAAAATATCACAGATATGATGATAGAAATAACAAACATTTTAGGTAATGCATTAAGAGTTGATCGTTGTTTAATTTATGAAGTTGACTTTACTATAAATCAAGTATCAGTTTTTAGTGAATGGTTAAACCCTGAACATCCTGAGATTACATCAACAAAAAATAATTACCCTATAGATATGTTTATTAGTGGTGCTAAACAAATGCAAAACACCAAAAATTATATCATTAGTCATTTTGATGATATAAATCCAACTCTGTTAAATGATCAATCATATAAAATTTTGCATGAAACAATGGAAATTAAAAGCCTTCTATGGTATCCATTTTATTTTAATCCAAAAGGTTACTTCTTATTGGTGCTTAATGATATTCATCAGAAAAGATTATGGACAGATGAAGAACTTGCTTTTATTGATTCAGTTAGTAAACAGGTAAATATTGCTTTAGAAAAAAGTAAAATGTTAAATAAATTAAAAGATAATTTATTACGGGAAGAAAAAGAACGCCAGATACAAGAATCATTAAATATGATTCTGCGTATATCAACCGAAAATATTTCATTGGAAGAAAGTTTTAGGCAAATATTACAGATTATAATAAAAGCTCCATTTCTTTCACTTAAACAAAAAGGAGGTATATTCGTTACTGACAAAAATAGAGATGTTCTGCAATTAAAACACAGTTATAATTTATCGGATAATTTATTAAAAATGTGTGCATATGTACCTTTTGGGCATTGTTTATGCGGACGCGCTGCAAGCTCACAACAGATTCAATATGCAGGTTGTCTTGATGATAGACACGAAATAAGATATGCTGGAATTGAAGACCATGGCCATTATAATATTCCTATCATTTCTGGTAATAAGTGCCTTGGAGTTATAGTAGTTTATTTGGAAGCAAAGCATGAGAGAAATGAATTTGAAGTTAATTTTCTCAAAGCAGCTTCTGATATTCTCAGTTCTCTTATTATTCGAAAACAAATTGAAGCAGAACTTTTCAAGAAATCTCTCGCCATTGAGCAAAGTTCTTTAAGTATTCTTATAACTGATACAGATGGAAATATTGAATATGTAAATCCAAAATTTTCAGAAGTTACAGGTTACAGTTATGAAGAAGCTATTGGGAAAAATCCGCGTATATTAAAATCAAGCTACCATGATAATCAATTTTATGTTGATTTATGGACAGAGATAAAATCTGGCAAGACGTGGAGAGGAGAACTTTGTGACAAGAAAAAAGATGGTTCACTATACTGGGAAAATGCAATTATTTCGCCTGTAATTGATGAGCATGGAAATATCACTCATTTTGTTGGAATAAAAGAAGATATAACTGCAAAGAAAGAATTGAATGACAAGCTGCTCCGCTCTGAAGAAGAATTCCGCTCTGTTTGGGAAAATTCAGTTGATGCTATGCGGCTTATTGATGAAGATGGAATAATCATAAATGTAAATCAGGCTTTTTGCAAAATGTTTGATTTAACAAAAGAAGAATTAATCGGTAAAACATTTGATGTTTGTTATACTAAAGGAGATTATGTTTCAAAATTTAAAGAGAGATACATAACTAATAGTATTCCAAGAAATGTTGAAGCTCAAATTGAACTTTATAATCATAAAAAATTCTGGGTTGAAGTTACAAATTCAAAGATAGAGATAAAAGATAATCCGCCGATGCTTTTAAGTATTTTCCGTGATATTACTGATAAAAAGAAAATTATGAATGAGTTAATAGCAGCAAAAGAAAAAGCTGAAGAGATGAACAGAGTTAAATCTCACTTCTTTGCAACAATGAGTCACGAGCTTAGAACACCCTTTGTTGGAATAATGGGATTTGCAGAATTATTGTATGACGAAATTGAAAATCAAGAACATAAAGAAATGGCAGGAAGAATTATTCAGGCATCTAAAAGACTTACAAATACACTTAATCAAATTCTTAATATGACAAAATTAGAATTTGACAAACAGGAATTGTATATAACAAATTTTGATGCAGTTCAGATTTTAGAAGATGTTTACCTGCAATTTGAAAAAACTGCTAAAATCAAAAATTTAGAGTTTAGAAGAAATATAAAGCATGATTCCTTCTTTATTAATAGTGATGAAAAATTAGTATCGGAAATTTTAATTAACCTTGTTAATAATGCAATAAAATATACCGATAAAGGTTCGGTTGAAATTACTGCAAATAAAAAAGTGAAAAAAGGAAAAAAATATTTTGTAGTTGAAGTAAAAGATACCGGAATTGGAATACCAAAAGAAAAGCAGGAAATAATTTGGGAAGATTTTCGTCAGGCAAGTGAAGGAACATCAAGAAAATATGAAGGCACCGGACTTGGTTTATCAATTGCTAAAAGATTTGCTGAAGCAATAAAAGCAAATTTATATCTAAAAGAATCGGTACCAAATGTTGGTTCTGTTTTTGTTTTGGAAATTCCTGTTGAAACCGATATTGCATCAAAGGAAAATGGAATTAATGATAACAACAAAATTGAACATGAATTTAAAGCGGAAAAAATTTCATTTGAAAAGAAAAAAATTCTTTACGTTGAAGATGATGAATTAGCAATTGACATAGTTAAAAGAAGTTTATCAAACGACTATGAAATTGATTGCGTTACAAATGCAAAGGATACTTTAGAAAAAGTTAACGATAGTAATTTAAATTACGATTTAATTTTTATGGATGTTAATCTTGGCCATGGTATAATTGATGGAATTCAGTTGACCGCAGAAATCAGGCAAACAACTAAATATAAAAAAGTTCCGATTGTTGCTTTAACGGCTTATGCAAGTGAAGAAGATAAAAGTGAATTTCTAAGTAAAGGAATGGATTATTATTTATCCAAACCATTTACAATTTCTGACCTTAGAAATTTAGTAAAAAATATTTTTAGTAAATGAGTTTATAAAATTAAAGTGTATAATTTATAATGTAGGAACTGCTCGATTTTCTAAAAAGTATTAAATTGTTCGACAGAGCTTATCTGCTAATCAAACCATAACATTTCGGTTTTAGCCTGTTCAGAGTGTAATTATAAAAGTTGTTTCTTGCGTATTTGCACGAAATTCAAAGTCATCAGTAAAAATTATTTTGATGAGACATCTGTGAAAATTTGTGTTATCTGTGGTTAAACATTTTTTTACGAATAATTAAATATGATGATGAATTTTACATTTCAAACCAAAAGCTAAACATTGCAAGACTATTTGATGATAATAGATTTCTTGTAACATTTTTATCAAACAGTTTTTTATAAGTTAAATCAATGTAAAATTTTCTCCATGGCTCATATCTTAAATTTGCTGTAATAATATTCTGATTAATTCTTTCTCCATCAAGAAAATCAACATACTTTGGGTCAATATTATTTCTAAAAGCAACAAATGCATCGCCGCCGGCATTAAAAAGTAATCTTCCTTCTTTATCAAAAATGTTTTCACCAGAACGAATGTATTGATATTTCAAACTTATTCTTGTTTTTGAATTTAAATTGTAATTAGCACGCCAAAATATTTCATCTGAATTTGGTCCAATACGATGCCCTAAAATTTCTCCAAAGGCAGTGTAGTTATTTTTTTCATTTGTATGTGTATAAACAAAAGGTCGAATTTTTGTGTATTCTAAAATCAAAGAGAGATCGTCAATTGAAAAAGGTGAATACCAAAATGCACCAATTTGATAAGCAGTTTTATTTGAATATAAATTCATTTCCTGAAGGTGAGACAAAATATTTTCATCTAAGAAAAAGGTTCCGCTGATTTCAAAATTTTTTATGAAATGAGTTTGAAAATCCAACCAAACAGAACCATTATCTCTATCTTGTAATGACATTTCAACGAACTTGTAAAATATAAAAGGATTAAAATAAGCTAAATCAATTCCTCGATCTGAATAGATTATATTCTCACCAATACCAAACTCAGCAAATTTTGGGAAATTTAATTTAAAGCGATTTAAAGCAATTAATTTTGTATAATTTTCATCTCGGTTATCATGAAAATTGCCAACAGTTGAAGCAGTCATTGAAACAAAACTAAAAACACCATAATCAAAATTAATCTTGAAAAAATCTAAATAAGTATGATCGCCAGAAATCACAAGTTTGCTATCGTAACCATAACCGAAAGTTATTTTTTCTCTACCAAGTTGAAAAGATAAGTTCATATTTCTTTTCGGTTGAATAAAGTAGCGCAGATAACCTTCAGCAAAATCATAGTTGCCAATGTTTTCAATTCCTTCAATGAATTTGAAATTATATTTTAATCGTGAATCGAATGTTGGTGCTAAAGACTGCGAACCGCTGAGGCCACCTTTTTGGATTGACAAACTATAACCTAAATTGTTAAAAACAGTTCCTCGAAAGCGAAAACCAATGTCATATAATTCTGAATTGTTTTTACTTGGCTCAAAACTTTGCCCGAATAAAAATCTACCTAAAACATTCAAATAAAAACTGGAAACAGAATCACTATAAACAAAGGCATATTTATTTTTTTCTGAAAAAAAATCCAAAACAGATTTTGAGTATTCACCACCAAAAAAATTTACAGTATTAGTTGAGTTATATCCTTTATCGTCAAATTCCAACAGAAATTTTGAAAGTAAATCTTTTTCAGTTTTACTCAATTCGTTTTCATTTTTTTTAATTTCTTGAAGGAAGTTCAAAACTTCGTATAGCGACATGTTTGGGTTATCATCATGAATTCCAGAAATAATACCTTTTACTTTCATTTCTTTAAGAAAACTATAAACTTCGTTATCAAGAGGAATATTTTCTTGTTGAGCAAATAAAAAATTTCCTAGTAACAAAAAAATTAAAACAAAAAAAATTTTCTTTAATAAATTCATATAATTAAGCATCTATATTTTTAGGGGCTAAAAATTTATTGAATAAAAGTAAACCAACGATTGTAAAAACACCTATTGAAGCAAAAGTTAACCATAACATGGTTGGATTATGAAGTTTATCTACAAAATGAACATAAAGAGAAGCACCCAAAACACCACCAATACCACTTCCTAAAACACCATATAAAAATGAATAACCAAGATAAAGAGCTTTTTTATCTTCGGGGGCAATTAAACCAACATAAGAAATGAATTTAGGATGAGCTGTCATTTCACCAACAGAAAAAATGAAAATGCCAACAATAAAAACAAATGGATGAGTTGAAATTGCTAAAATTCCAACACCAATTGTACCCAGTGCAATTCCGGAAATCATAGTTGGTAAAGCTTTTTTATTTTGAACAATTTTAGAAACAAAAATTTGCAAAAGAATAATTGTTCCTGCGTTTATCACAGTAACATGCTCAACATCAAACTTCCAATTTGGATTTGTTACAAAAATTGAAAGGAAAGAATTTATAGCGCTATTAATTGGTGCTTTATCAACATAATCTTTGAAATACCAAAGAACAGAATCAAACTGTTGGAAATATAAAATCCAAAAACCCGAATAAATTACAATCATTAAAATGAAACGGAAATCTTTCAATACTAATAATGCTTCCTTTAAAACCACGGGAAGAGATTTTATACTTTCTGGTTTTTTAGGTTCTTTATAAACAAAAATATTTAACAGCAAAAGCCAACCAGTTCCAATAGCAGCCATTATAAAAACATAAGAATAAGAATATTGTTTTAAGATTGGAACAAGAATTAATGGAAATAAAAACGCGCCTAGATTTATAGTCCAATAAAAAATTCCAAACGCTAAAGTTGAATTTGTTTTATCTGTAACGCGAGCAATAGTTCCTGAAATTATTGGTTTAAATGTTCCAGCACCAACAACCATAAAAATTAAACTAGCAAAAACCAAAGCATAAGAAGAAACTAAACTTGTTAAAAAGTAACCAACACTCATTACAATAAAAGCAAACATTAAAGTGTAACGATAACCAAACCGATCAGCAATAGCTCCTGCAACTATTGGTAGTAAATAAAGTAATGGTTGAAAAGTACTTGTAATTACACCAACACTTTCTTTAGAAAAACCTAAACCACCTTCTGAAACACTTAAAACAAGATAAACTGAAAGTATAGAACGTACACCATAGTAAGAACCACGTTCAAAAAATTCCATTATAATAACTGTCCAAAAATTTTTTGGATAAGAAACTATAGTTTGCAAGGTAGATTTTTTTTCTTCCATAAATTCCTTATTTCTTTTTATTTGAAAGTATTTTGTAAAAACTAATAACTGTTAGAATTGCAATTGCCCCAATTGCTGTAACCATAAAAATAATTCCACTGGTTGTCATAGTTCACCTTTTTGATTTTTTGTTTTAAAAACTATTAATGATTTTCACATGAACAAAGTTTATCGCTTTTTGCTTTTTCAAAAGATTCTTTTCCTTCCTTGAATGAAAAATAAGCTATTCCTAACGAACCAATTGAATCAATAAATCCAATTCCTGTTAAAGAATAACCAACACTTGAAATTAAAAGCACGAATGATAAATAAAGACAAGTTTTTGTGCAGTTTGCGTCAGCTATTATTGCATCTGAATTTAAATCAACACCAACTTTCTTTTTATAATAAATAAGTAATGTCATTGTAATAATTGAAATCGCAGAAATTACAATTCCCCAAAATGTGGTTTCTGGTTTGTGATTTATCCAAATATTATAAATCGATGTAATAATTAACCCAGCAGTCAAAATATAAAAAGCAGTTCCGGTGATTCTTAGTGCTTTTCTTTCAAAATCATCACGGGTTTCGTTTCCATTTTTTCTGATTTTTGAAACCATGTGAAAAATTCCAATTCCAGAAATAACTTCTACAAAAGAATCTACTCCAAAACCAAACAAAGATAAAGTTTCATCTTCTAGCCCAAAAAAGATAGAAACTACACCTTCTATTATGTTATAAAAAATTGTGATAAATGAAAGAACAAGAGCAAGTTTTAGTAATGCATTTCTATCAGTGTTTTTCATTCAGTTCCTTTCTTAAGATGCTTCATAATTTGGTGTCATGAAAAATGATGAAAAAGTTGAAAACAAATAAATAATAAAAATAATGTACACTAACATAAAAACTAATCCAATGATAATTAGGATTTTTATCAGGTTAAAATACTTCCCTTGGATTTCAAAACCCAATTTTAAAGCTGCTGGATTATTTGTTAAACGATATAAATAAAATTGTTCAGCTGACTCTCTAATTCGCATTCCAATTAAAATTGTAGGAATGCCAATCAATGTACCAATAATCGTTAAACAATATATTACACCATAGATGATTGTAAACATTCCAACAAACTTCATATCGTTTGTCATTTTATCAAACATAATTTGAAATTGTGTTGGCGGCTTGAATTCGTTAGTGGGTTCATTTAAATTCACTTCATTTAGTTCATCCATTTTTTTCTCCAATAATTTTAAAAATTAATTTAAAGAAAATATCTAAATTACTTTCGATTAAAAATTTCAACTACCAAATAAGAAAGTTTTTTAATTATTACAAGTAAAAAATTAAAGGTGAAAACATGGAATATACATTCTTAGGAAGAACAGGATTAAAAGTAAGTAAAATTTGTCTTGGAACAATGAATTTTGGTCCATATACAAATGAACAAGACAGTTATAAAATAATGAATCGTGCACTTGAACTTGGAATTAATTTTTTCGACACTGCAAATGTTTATGGTGCAATGCTTGACCCAACAAAAACCGGTGAAACAGAAAAAATAATTGGCCGATGGTTAACCGAAGATAAATCAAGAAGAGATAAAATTGTTCTTGCAACCAAAGTTTACGGAAAAATGGGAGAAGGAGTTAACGATTCAAAACTTTCCGCTTATCATATTAAAAAGGCTTGCGAAGATAGTCTGAAAAGATTACAAACAGATCATATCGATCTTTATCAAATGCATCACATCGATAGAAACACACCATGGGATGAAATTTATCAAGCAATGGATCAATTAATCACCGAAGGGAAAATTATTTATGTTGGAAGCAGCAACTTTGCAGCATGGCATTTAACCGAAGCTTTTTATAAAGCAAAAGAAAGACATTCTCTTGGAATTGTTTCTGAACAAAGTATTTATAGTTTAAGAAACCGTGCTATTGAACTTGAAGTAATTCCAGCATGCAAATCATTAGGTATTGGATTAATTCCATGGAGTCCGCTTGGCGGTGGAATTCTTTGCGGCGTTCTTGATAATTTAAAAGAAGGAAGAAGGTTAAGAGAGCCTCTTCGCAAATCAATTGAAACTTTAAAACCTCAAATAATTGCTTATGAAAATCTTTGTAAAGAAATTAATATCAACCCGGCAGATGTTGCCCTTGCTTGGGTTTTGAGTAATTCGGTTGTTACTTCACCAATCATTGGGCCAAGAACAATTGAACAACTTGAAGAAAATGTTAAAGCTCTTGAAATAAAATTAAGTGAAGATATTCTTAAAAAACTTGATGAAATCTGGCCTGGTCCGGGTGGACACGCACCAGAAGCTTATGCTTGGTAAAATAATTGTCATCCCGAGCCCGTCGAAAGATGACATGAACATGTTTTTTGCAATGTAACATCTCGACTTAGTTCGGTGTTACAAAGTTGTCATCCCGAGCTTGTTGAGGGATAACAAAGAATTTAAATTATAAATTGGAGTTTCAATGAAAAATCTAAAAATATTTTCATTAATTATTTTAGCATTTGTTTCATTATTTACAAATAATAGTTCTGCACAAAAGAAAAAACTTACATATAAACTAGTTTACGAAAGCGGAATGAACATGCGTGCCATCATGACAATGTTTAATCGTTCTCACGACTGGCTTGATGAAAATAATTATCTTGAATCGAAATCCGATCCTAATAGACCAAGCGTGCGTGGATTAATCTACAAAACAAATGCAGAAACAGGCCAATCTGAACTTTACTTTGATCCATCCACTATTCAATTGCCCGATGGTTTTTCTATTGATAGAGCAATACAAAAATCTAAAGACAATAATTACTTTTTGTTCAAGCAAAAAAATGATCTCTTTTATTTTGATAAAACTGAAAACAAATTTTTACAACTTACTAAAGATGCTGCTGAAGAAAAAGTCCCGCAGCTTTCACCAGATGGTAAAAAAGTAGCTTATGTAAAAAATAATAACCTTTATGTTTTTAATGTTGATGATGAAAAAGAAATTCAACTAACAAATGATGAAACAGATTTAATTTACAATGGTTGGGCAAGCTGGGTTTACATGGAAGAAATTCTTGGACGCTCAAGTGCATATTCGGCTTTTTGGTGGTCGCCTAATAGTCAAATGATTTGCTTCTTAAGATTTGACGATTCTCCTGTTCCCGATTTTCCGATTTATCATGCTGATGGTCAACATGGTGAACTTGAACATCAACGTTATCCAAAAGCTGGCGATCCAAATCCTTACGTAAAATTTGGTATTGCTGATGTAAATACTGGTAAAATTGTTTGGGCAGATTTTGATGAAAAAGCAGATCATTATATTGCATGGCCAACATGGACAAAGGATAGCAAACTCACAGTTCAATGGATGAATCGCACTCAAGATAATATTGTTATTTATAATATAGATTTATCAACCGGTAAAAAGTCTCAACTCTACAACGAAACACAAAAAACTTGGGTTGAATGGTTTGAAGATTTATACTTCTTTGAAAACAAAACAGGTTTTCTTTTAAGGTCAAATGTTGATGGCTTTGCTCATCTTTATTATTACGATATGAATGGAAATTTAATTAAAAGATTAACTCAAGGCGAATGGGAAGTTACAAGCATTAATTTAGTTGATGAAAAAAATGAAAAAGTTTATTTCACTGCTTGGAAAGATAAAAGCACAGAAAGACATTTATTTGTTGTTAACTTAGATGGAAAAGGATTAAAACAATTAACATCAATAGAAGGAACACACACTTGCTCTGTTTCTCCCAAAGGCAAATATTTTATTGATACCTACAGCAATGTTTCAACACCAACTAAAAGTAATTTATATAAAACAGATGGAAAATTTTTAAGAAATATCTCAGACACAAAAAATTCTCAACTCGATGAATTTCAATTAGCAAAGTATGAACTTTTTACAATTCCAACTTCAGATGGATTAAACTTACCGGCAACATGGTATTTGCCTGCAGATTTTGATCCTAACAAAAAATATCCGGTTGTAATTTCAATTTATGGTGGACCTAATGCCGGCACGGTAAGAAATTCATATCCATTTGGATTAAGCAGTCATTATCTTGCACAAAATGGAATTATTACACTTGCAGTTGATCATCGCGGTTCGGGACATTTTGGAAAAAAAGGTGTTGATTTAATGCATCGCAATCTTGGCAAGTGGGAAATGAATGATTACATCGAAGCAGTAAAATGGTTGAAAAAGAAATCAT
>CAZVBT010000010.1:0-1665 GCA_964625385.1 uncultured Melioribacter sp.
AGATGCTGTTGGAAAAGATATGTTTGATAAAGCTATAAAAGAATATATTAATCGCTGGCATGGTAAACATCCAATTCCATATGATTTCTTTTTCACCTTTAATGATGTTGTAAAAGAAGATTTAAGCTGGTTCTTTAAACCATGGTTTTTTGATTATGGTTTTCCTGATTTAGCTATAAAAAATGTTGTTACAAAAAACAAAAAGAATAAAATAATTATTGAAAAAATTGGTAATGTTCCCGTTCCAATTGATTTGGAAATTACATATAAAGATGGCTCAAAAGAAAATATTTATAAAAACAACTCTGATTGGAAAAACGGTATAAGAGAATATTCAATTCAATTTAATAATAAAAAAGAAATTCAAAAAGTTGAATTGATAACAAAACATTCTTCGGATGCTAATACAAAAAATAATATTTGGGAGAAAAAATAAATTAATTGAAAATTTATTTAAGTAATCATACTTTTGATAAGAAAAAGTGAGTAATACTGTGAGTAAGTTCAAAGAAATGACAGATTTAGAATTAATGCGCGAAATTTCGAGATATGAATCTCGTGCATTGGAAGAACTTTATGACAGATACTCACCACTGCTCTTCACACTTATAAAAAAAATTGCACCTAATCAAACAATAGCCGAAGATATTTTAGCAGATGTTTTTGTTATAGTTTGGAGAAAAATTTCAAAGTTTGATTTTAATACTGGAAACGTATACACATGGCTCGTTACACTTGCAAGAAATAAAGCAATCGATTTTGTAAGAAGAGAAAGAACCGCTGGACAAACTGTTCAACTTTATGATGATGAGTATGAAGATTATTTTATAATTCCAACCTTTGATAAAAAGATTGACAACTTAGATTTCAAAACCGCTACAGCATTAAAACCAAATATTGAAAGAGCTTTATCAAAATTAACTGATACTCAAAAATACGTTTTGCATCTTGCATATTACGAAGGTTATACAATTGATGAAATAGCAGATAAATTAAACGTGCCAATTGAAACAGTAAGATTAAAAGTAATGAACGCTCTTCACAGTTTAAGAGATTATTTGGTGAAAGGATAATGGCAGATCAAATTTTACATGAGATGGTAGCAGCATTTTCTGTTGGTTGCATGGATAAACAAAACTTTATTCAATTTAAAGAATATATGCAGCAAGATGGCGAGTTACCCGATGGTGAAATGGGTGAATTACAAAATATTGTTGCTATGATACCAATTATTTTAGATATAGAAACACCACACCCATCTATAAAAGATAAAGTTGCTAATAGATTAATTGAAATTAAAGATGAAATAAAAGCCAAAATACTTAGTGAAAGAAAATCTTCCTCTACGTTTAGTAAAACTTTTACAGCTCCCATCGAAGAACAAGAACAGGTTTCCTTTAAAAGCAAAAAACCGCAAACGCAAAGTTTTAATCCAAGATTAACAAACATAAATTTGAAACAGACAAAAACATCAAAAGATGATTTTGCTGAATATTTAGAAAAAAGAAAAACAAAAATTGAAACCAAAGAAGAATTTATACCAGCACCACTTCCACCAGAAAAAAAAGATACCTTTGAATCAATACCCAAAAAATCTGAAACATACACACAATCACAACTAGAACAAAAAACAAAATCAACAGTTCAAACTTTTAATGAAATAGA
>CAZVBT010000011.1:0-33070 GCA_964625385.1 uncultured Melioribacter sp.
TGAATTAATAAAAAAGAGATGGAGTGCAAGATCATTTTCAGAAAAAGAAATAAGCGATGAAGAATTAAATACAATATTTGAAGCAGCTTCATGGGCATTTAGTGCAATGAATTATCAACCGTGGCGATATATTTATGTTAAAAAAACTGATAAAGAAAAATTCGACAAATTTGTTAATTGTTTAGCAGATGGAAATAAACCATGGGCAAAAAACGCTTCAGTTTTAATATTTTCACTTGCAAAGAAAAATTATGATGATGGGAACAAAAACATATCTGCACTTCATGATGTTGGTGCTGCAAATGCAACTTTAATTCTTCAAGCTGCTTCTATGGATATTTATGGACATTTGATGGGTGGTTATTCAAGAACAAAAGCAATTCAGTTATTTAATATTGATACTGATGAATATGAACCGGTTGTTTTTATTGCATTAGGTTATTTGGATGAAGCAGATAAATTAGAAGAACCTTTCAGAACAAGAGAATTAACCCCGAGATCAAGAAAACCAATTTCAGATTTTGTTACAAAGTTTTAGTCTGTGTTAATATTTTTTATGTTATAATTATTGTTAAGATAATCAATATGTTTTCTTTTGAAAAGTATTTTGAGTATTTGGAGTATATATTTTTTATGCTCGTTGTTTGAATAATCAAGCTTTCTAAAAATTTCTATTAATGTTTCTGTTTCAAGTTCGTTTAAAACATTCCCATTAGACATTAAAACTAAATCAATTAATTCCATTTTATTCCTCATCAATTGTTTTGTAAATTGTCATTCTTGGAGTTACAGGAAGTTTAACAGCAGCAGATTTAGTTTTTTATCGCTTGAGTTACTCTTAACAATTTTATTGTCTTTTGTAATTGTTGCATTATTAATTTCAATAATTTTAAGCCCCTCTTTTTTATTTTGTCTCTGAGCAAGTAGAGTTGTAAAAATTGATGTTGGTGTGTTGTCAAATCCAGCTAATTTGAATTGATTATATTTCACTCCAGCGTAAAACATTAGGAAAGAAAACAAAAGTACAAGTCCAAATAGTTCCAACAAAAGTATTGTTAAATTCATTTTGATTACTCCTTAATTTTTCTGAAGTAAATATCTTGGTTAAAAGAAAAGTTTTGTATAGCAGTTTATATGAAAGATTTGTAGCAGAATTATTTTTACTTGTCACATTTTATGTGACAAGTAAATGTGTGTGAAAAAGGAATAATTTGAAATTATTTTTTTATAGCTTGAATAATCTTCGTTTGAATTCCGTATCGATTGCTGACTTGTGAATCATCTTCAACGATTAACTTAATTACATGAACACCTTCAATTGTAAATTTAATTTTATCAGCTTTGTTAGAAGAGTATAATTCATCATCAACAAACCATTGGTATTTAATAATTTTACCATCTTCATCAACGGATAATGATGCATCAAGGTTAATTAATTCATCAATAAAATATTTTTCATAAAGTGAAAATTTTGCAGACGGTGAAGAGTTTATTTTAATTTCTATCTCATCTGTTGAGAAATTATTTTTTGTATTAGTATCATCAACTACTTTTAATTTTACTTTATATTTTCTACTGTTTAAGAAAGTATGATAAACTTTAATTCCTTCCGAAAACGAACCATCGCCAAAATCCCAAATATACTTTCTAATTTTTCCATTTGGATCGAATGAAGATGAAGCATCAAACAAAATATTTTCATTGGTTGCTCCATTTTTTGGTGCTATGATTTTAGCAGTTGGTTTTTTGTTTACAAAAATTGAAGATGACGAAGATGCAGAATTACAATTTGAATTATTATCTGTTTCTATTCGTAATTTTACAATATAGTTTCCATAATTTTTATATGAATGTTCAACAAATTTACCAACAGCGGAGCTGCCATCTCCAAAATCCCAATCGTAACATATTATTTTTCCTTGTGGTGTAAAACTTTTAGAAGCATCAAATATAATTTTTGTATTTTCATCGGTTGAATCAATAGCAGTAAAATTTGCTATTGGTCCTTCTGAAACTGTTACAATCAATTCATCATGTGATGTATAACCACAATCTCCATTTGAATCTCCTGTGATAGTTAAAATTACTTTGTAAACTCCTGATTTGTTATAAATATGATTTGGTTTTTCGCCACTACCAGTTTCTCCATCTCCAAAATCCCAGCTGTAACTATTAACTACTCCATCAATATCTGTAGATTTTGAACCATCGAAATTAACTGGAATTCCTACACAAGTAGAAATATCATCACCAGCATTTGCTTTAGGTGTATTTACTACTCTAATTATTTTTGAGTCAACAGAAGTATTACAAGGTAAATTTGAATCATCTGTTACTTTAAGAATTAAATTGTACAATCCTTCTTTGTCAAAAGTTTTTATAATAGTAGAACCTGTAAATTTTGTTGAGTCGCTAAAAATCCATTCAAATGATAGAATTCTATTGTCAAATGACTTTGATTTTAAGCCGTTGAATATTATTAAATCTTGAGTGCAAACAGTTGTATCGTTTCCTGCATCTGCGATTGGTGGTTTGTGAATAATTACATTTACTATCTGTTCTGTTGTGGAATTAGGTAAATCTTGTAAATCATTCATGCTTACAATTACCGGATAATTGCCAGATTCTTTGAAGTAGTAAAAAATATTTTTACCTGTTATAATCTCGTTTTTATCAGGAAACTTCCATGTAACTAAAATATTATCACCATCAGGATCATAAGAACCTGATGCATCAAAGTTAACGAGTTTATCGCAAGTGAAAATTTCATTGGTTGTCTGAATTACAGGTGAAGAATTAATTTTAATAAATATGGTATCATTACCTATTGAATTTTCCACTTTTGAATCATCTTCAACAAAAAGAATTATTTTATAAATACCAGATTTTGTAAAGCTATATTCAATTACTTTTCCTTGAAATTTTTGGTTATCAACAATCCAACTGTAACTTGTAATTTTTCCATCGGAGTCATAAGAGTTTCCTGCATCAAATTTTATTTTTTGATTTGGTATAGCTTTTTTTATGCAATCTATTTTTGCAACTGGACTTTTGTTTACAATTATTGTTGCAGAATCTTTATCTGTTAATGGTTTTTGAAAATCATCTTCAACCTCAAGAGTCAAAATATATTTGCCGGGTTCAGCAAAGTTATAATCAAAACTAAAATTTTCGTTAATTAATTTATTGTTAATGTACCATTTTACTTTTGCGATTTTTCCATCGGGATCAATTGAATTAATTGCAGAGAAATTAAGTTTTGTATTTGGTGCTATTAAATAATCTTTTCCAGCATCGGCTATTGGTTTTTTATTTATGATAACAAAACTTGAATCAATTGAAAAATTATTATTTACGTTTGTATTATCAATTACTTTTAATGTAACAATGTATTTTCCGGGTACTTTATATGTGTGATAAGTTTTTGCTTCGTTGGATTTTGTCCCATCACCAAAATCCCATATATATTTTGTTATAGAACCATCGCTGTCAAATGATTTTGTTCCATCGAACATAACGTTATTGCTTACAACATATTTTTCATTTTCAATAATTGCTTCTGGTCTTGAATTAACCACAACATTTACAAATGCTGAGTCTGTATCATTATCCGTTTTGGAATCATCTTTTACAAAAAGAATAACGCTATATTTACCTGGTTTGTCAAAAATGTAATTTACATTTTGTCCTTTCAAAATTGTATTGTTTATTTTCCATTCAAAAGATATAATTTTACCATCAATATCGAATGATTTAGATGCATCATAATTTACTATTTCATTTTCTGCAACAAGTTCTTTTGTTTTCAGAACAGCTTTTGGCGAATGATTGATAATAACTTTTATTGTTTCAGTCGAAAAATTATTTTTTGCTGATGAATTATCAGTAACAATAAGTTTAACCAAATATTGGCCTGGTTTTGAAAAACTGTGTTCGGTTATTGCACCTTCCTGCGTTGAATTTTCTATTTGCCATTTATAGGAAATAATTTCACCATCTTCATCATAACTTTCTGAGGCATCAAATTTTATTGATTGATTAACAACTGCTTTAATTTCTGTTTGTGTTTTAATAGTAGGAGTTGAATTTACAATAACAAATAAACTATCTTCAGAAGCATTACAAGCATATTCGAAATCGTCAATGACTTTTAATTTTACTAAATGTTTACCTGGTTTGTTAAATGAATAAGAGACAGTTTTTCCTGAAAGTTCAACTTCATTTTCAAAATTCCAGAGATAAGATTTTATAAATCCGTCTTTATCGTAAGAAGCTGATCCATCAAAAATTATTTTTTCATAAGGTGCTGCAACTTTATTTTCTCCAGCTTTTGCAATCGGCGGTTCGTTAACTTTAAAGTTAATTATTTTTAAGATTGCTCTGGTAATTGCATTAGATTGCTTTACTATGAATAGTTCACATTCAAAGTTCCCTTTTGTATTAAATGTTTTGACAGCAATATTATTTTCAATTGACGAACCATCATCAAATATCCATATATAATTTTGATTCTGGATTTCTTCTGCCTTAAATATCAATTCGTTACATGATTTATAATCAATTTTATAATTAACAATTGGATAATCAGTTTTAATAAACTCATTATTAATTAAATTTATTGGTATTGATTTATAATCTAAATTGGTTAGATAAAAAGTTAAGTCGTTATAAATTGTTTTTGTTTTACCAATATTAATAGAAATATTTTCCCCTTTTTCAAATCTATTTAAGTTTGTTGGTATTTCGCTCCAGCCACGAGGATTATTTTCGGTTAATATTTCATTGTCTTTTATTAATGTATTAATTGAAATTTGAGCTCCATCAAAATCAAAAGTATGGAATATAAAATCATTTTTTATTTCGTTTATTCTGAAAGAATAAGATTCTTGTTCATTAGTAAATCTTAAAGTTGGTTGAAAAGAATAAATATCAACCTCTTTTAGTACGGTTCTTGTTTTCTCATTAATTATTCTCACTTTAAAAACATTTGCATCATCTCCAATAGTGCCTGTAATCAGCAAGGAAAATTTATTATCTATAAGTGAATCAGTTGAAAATTCAACAAAGTCTATCCACTGATTATCATAATCAATTTCATTACTAAATGTTTTTGAATAAATGTGGAATGGCGAAAGAGTTGTATTAACTTTTATATTAGAGTTAATTTGATTTTCACTTAACTCACCTTTGTATAATGAAAATCTGAACTGAGAATTAAAGCCACCAAACTGTGAATCGTTTTTACCATAACATTCAGGATCAAATATTTGTAAAATAATATTACTCTTTACATTATCATTTAATTTAAAATTAATAACCTGAAAAGAATTAGGATCACCTTCACTTTTATTTGCTTGAGGACCATAATTGATAAACCAGAATTTTTCCTGTGAAATAATTATTGATGTAAATAAAACTATTAAAATGAAAATCTTTTTCATTTTTTACTCATTTATTTAACTGATACAACTTTTGATTACCTGCTTCATCTTTCAGTGTTACTGAAATTAATTTAGGTTGAGTGTAAGAACTAACCAAAAATTTTGTCTCATATCTTTTTGTTTCAAAGTTATAGATCAAAACTTCTTTTATTATACTATTACCTATTTGAATTTCAGCAATAGACGTTTTAATAAGATTAAAATCATCCGATGCATATACACTTAACTCAAATAAATTTGTTGTTTTATCGATTAGAACTAGTTTATGTCTAAGATAAACTGGTGGATTATTATCAAAATAAATTTTTTTTATCACTTTTTTAATATTTCCAGCATCATCTTCTGCTTCAAAATGTATAAGATTTTCTTTTGCATTCATAGTTAAGTTAAAAAGGAAATTTCCATTCTCATCAAATGAAACAATATTGTTGTTAATTTTTAATTTATAACAATCAAAAACTTTTCCCATGATTGTAATATTATTAGAATTATAAAACTGTGGAATCTCTTCTTTAAATTGAATCTCGGGGTAAGATGTGTCTTTATTTAAAATTAATTTTACTTCTCTGTTAAAGCCAGCTTTGGTATTAATAATCATTTTAAAAAATTCTTTGTCATCATTTATATTAATTAAAAAGTAAAAATTACCCAGTGAATCTGAATAAGTAATTTGTTCTTTATTATTGCTTAGATTTATTAATTTTATTGAAGAATATGGTCGTGTAATTAATTTTAATTCATATAAGTTAGAATTAGTTTTTTTTGTGAGTTCATTCTTAACAGAATTTACTCCATCGAATAATTCTACTTCCGGATTATTTTCATAATAGACATTTAACAAAACTGAGTTTGTTTTTTCAGATCTGTTAGTAGAGCTAATATTAATTCTATTAAAACCACCTAATAATATTATTTTATGTTCAAAAATGTTATTTGTTGTTTCAATTTTTTTACCATTAACTGACACTACACAATTTTCATCTGTTTTACCTTTTATATTTAATGCAGAATCTTTTGTATAAGTATAATCCTTAGGGTGATGTATTATTAATTGAGGTAAAAGTGAATTGCTTTTTACAACAAATATTTTAGGATCGGAGTATAAACCCGGAAGCCCGTTTTTATCAATAGAACAAACTCTCCAATATTTAATTCCGTCTGAAATATTTTTAACACCAACTATTGTTGTGTCAATATTTTTTATTTGTGAAACAATAGTTTTAAAGCTATCATCACTTGCAATTTCTAACCAATAAGATTTAGCGTTATCAACTTTTGACCAAGAAAATAATACTGAAGATATCGAGAACATATCTTTATCATTTGGTGTAATTAAAGTTGGTGGCGCAAGCAATTGAATTGCCGGAAGAGGTGGTTTATTTTCTTCAACGATTGTTCCTTCATTTCTTTTTATTGAAACAACAGAGTCGTTTGATGCAACCTCAATAGTGCCGTTATAATTAGAAAACTTTGCCCCATTATTAGTTTTTTCAAACCAAAAATATTTTGAATTAATTTTTGTTTTTACACCTTTGATTTCTAAATCAAATTTCTTTTTTGGTGAACTGCTCAACATAGCGTAAGCATCACCTTTTTCAACCTTTACTTTTGATTCCCCTTTTTTTGTTAAAGGATCATATTTAGAATGTTGAATAATAGCTTGTGAATTTTCATTTAATTTGATTTGGCTTAAATCGTAAAACGTAATTTTAGCTAAAGACATCGAAAGAGTTCTTGCAAAATCATTCTCTTTCAGATTTTCTAATAAATTAATATCATTCCATTTAATTGTTGATGGTAAAAGTTTTTGAACAGTTCCAACTTTATAAGAAAGTATTGCATCAATAGTTTTTTCTCTGATTTCCTTTGTCCTTTTGTATGCATTATCTGCTTCTCTAATAATTTCATCACATAAAATATATAGCTTTTCAATTTCGAATTCTCTTTTAAGTTTATATGCAACATTTAATTTTGAAATAGCAGGATTTATTAAATCTTCTGCTAATACTTTGGCTCCAATATCTACTGCATTCTTAACAGAAGTTTCTGCTTGCATAAACTTGTTAATCAAATCTTTTATTTTTTTTGAAGGAATAATTAATGGTTTGCCATTTTGAGGTGTGGAATTTATACCGAGATTGTTATACACGAGAATATATTGCCATAAATTAGGATCGCCAAATTCATCATTTGCAATTTGTCGTAAATTGATTTTGTTATCATATACAATAACTTTTTCTTGAGCAAATAAAAAACTACTTAATGTTAATATCAGTATTAAATTAATTATTTTCATTTGAGTTCTGAGATAAAAATGAAATAATAAATTCAGCACCTTTTCCGGATTCGCTTATAAGATTAATTTTACCATCCATCATTTCAATTAACTTTTTTACGATAGATAATCCAAGTCCTGTTGAATGTTCGCCTGCAGTGGGTCTTGCGGATAATCTTGCAAACTTCTTAAATAATTTTTTCTTGTCCTCTTCTGAAAAACCTGGTCCTTCATCTTTAATAGATAAATCTATCATATTCACATTATAAGATTTTCTTATAGCTATTGTTATGTTTTTATTTGGTTGAGAAAATTTTATTGCATTTGAAAGAATATTTTGTACAACTTGAAGAGTTAAATTATAATCCGCTAAAATAATTGGATTATCTATTTCAATTGATTTAATTAAAGTTATATTTTTTTTAAACAGACTATCTTTAAACTGATTTGAAATTTCATCAACAACTTTAATAAGTGAAACCGGTTGAATATTTGTATTTAATTTGCCCTGCTCAATTGCATTAACATCAAGTAAATTTTTAACAATAAAAAACATTCTTTCAGATGCTTTAATTATCTCATTTAAAAAATCATCATGTTGTTCTTTTGATAAATCTTCATCATTCTTTAAAATATCTGCAAAAGCACTTACTGCAGTTAGTGGATTTTTTAAATCATGAGCAGCTATTCCTAAAAATTCATTTTTTTCTTCATTTAATTCTAGTACTCTTTGATAAGCTTTTTTCAATTCATTATTTGCTTCGTTTAGTTCATGTGTTCTTTCAATAACTTTTAACTCAAGATTTTTACTGTAATCTTCTAATTGTTGTTTATGATTTTCTATTTCCTGAAAATTTTTCTGTAATTGAGTAGCCATTTGACTCAACGATGAACTTAACAATCCTATTGAGTCATTTGCTTTATATTTTACAGGGACATGAAAATTTCCACTTGCAACTTTTTTTGATGCGGCTGAGAGATCTTCAATTGGTTTACTAATTACAAATTTTGAAAAGGCTGATGCAATAATCAAAGTTATTAATGTTGTTATACTAATAAAAATGCTTATAAATATAATATAATCATTTACAGTTGCATAAGCGGCGTTTTCATCTATAATACCAATTATAACCCAATTAACCTCTTTAGGATAACCAAAAGAGACAACATAATTTTGTGCGCTTTCAAATTTATAGTTATTAATTAATCCGATTTTATTTTGTTTGTTTAACTGAGAAACAGCATCATTAATAATTTTTGAATTGATTTCAGATGTAAATTTATTGGTTAAAAATATTTCCATATTTGAATCTAAGACGAAGACATTTCCGATTTTACTTAAAAAATTATTTTCTAACTTTTTTACTAAAGCACTCAAATTATTTTGAACTGCTAAATACGCTTTTAAATTGCCATTTAATTTTACTGGCATAATAATCCAATTATACCATAAATTTTTATTTCTAATATATTTTGGTGAGCTTATTAAAATATTATTGCTGTTTAAATCTTCTTTATTTTTTTTGTCTTCTAATATTTCTCTTAAAATTTTATTGTTTAATTCAGTTTCATCTTTATAAGAAGAAATAATTGTTCCTAAACCATTTTTATTATCAATGATTATTTCTACGGAAGTAATATTTTCACTTTTTTTAACAAAAGTAGAAATTAAATAAATTTTTTGATCAACAGATAAGTTTTCACTTTCAACAGTTTGTCTTAATATTTCAACATTTTCTCTGTTTTGGTGTAAAGTATTGTCTATGCTTGCTATAATATCTTCATTTACAAATAAAAGCTGACTATTTATACTGCTCTTAAATTCTTCTTTTACAAAATTTATAACCCTAATACTTATTAACACACCCGGAACAATACTTAAAAACGCAACAATAAGAATAAGTTTTATATGCCATGGTATACTTTTTAATGTCATTTTGAATAATTTTAGTCTAATTTATTAAATTAATCTACAATCTTGCTTTAATATAAATTTATTAGCTTTAAATAAAAAAAATATTCGAATATGAAAAAAATAATAATAGCCGATGATCATCCGATGTTAAGAGCCGGATTAGTTCAAACAATTAACAGAGAAGTTGATTTGAAAGTAGTTGCTGAATGTGAAAATGGTGAAGAATTAATTTTTAAATTAAGACAAGATGATTTTGATATTGTTATTATGGATATTGATATGCCTGGAAGAAATGGAATTGATATTCTAAAAGATATAAGAAAAGAGTTCAAAAAAATTCCTGTTTTAATTTTAAGTGCATTTGATGAAAAGAATTATGGAATAAGAGCCATTCAATCTGGTGCAAATGCATTTCTTTCTAAAGAAACTGATATAAAAATTATTATTGATACTTTAAGAAAAATTCAAGGTGGTGGAAAATATATTTCTGATGAACTTGCAGAAGCAATTGCAAATCATATTGATTTAACAAGTGATAAACCTTTACATGAAAATCTTTCTGATAGAGAATTAGAAGTTATGATTTTAATAGCTAAAGGTAATTCTGTAAGCGAAATAGCTGAAAAGTTATCATTAAGTGTAAACACTATTAATACTTACCGCGCAAGAGTTTTAGATAAACTTGGGCTTAAAACAAATACGCAAATTGCCTTATATGCATTGGAAAATAAGTTGCTTGATAAAAAATTTTCCAAATAATAATTGTATAATTTTTAGAGTACTATGAAATATTTTTTAGTCCTTATTTTAATTTTTATTGCATGCTGTTCATCAAGTAATATTTTATTAAATAATTTTGAAACTAATATTATAACAGCAAATCAATGGGGAAGTGTACCGGCAAAAGACTCTTTAGCTAAAAAACACAAGTTAACCCACATTACACTTCATCATCAGGGTGAAGCATTTCCAAAAGGTAAAGATCCAATTCAATATTTAGGAAATCTTCAAAAGTGGTCACGCGAAGAAAAACATTGGATAGATATTCCTTATCACTTTATTATTGATCTTGATGGTAAAGTTTACGAAGGTAGAAACATAAATTATGCTGGTGATACAAATACTGAATACAATCCAACCGGTCATGCTTTGATTGAAGTACTTGGTAATTTCGAAGAAGTTGAACCCAACGATAAACAACTTGATGCTGTTGTAAAAACAATGGCTTGGCTATCATACAAATACAAAATTCCTATTGATTCAATTCGTGGACACAAAGATTATTCTTCTCAAACTGTATGTCCCGGTAAAAATTTATATCGCTATTTAGAAAATGGATTTTTTAGAAATGAAATTGGAAAATTACTTTCCAAATAAATTACTTTAAAAGCAACATTTTTTTTATAGCGACAAAATCGCCAGCCTGAAGTTTGTAAAAATAAACACCGCTCGATAACTCAGAATTCTGAGTTCTGAACTCAGCACTATAATACCCCGGCTTTTGATATTCGTTTACTAGTGTTGCAATTTCTCTTCCAAGTATGTCATAAACTTTTAGTGTAACGAAATTGTCATGGTTCGACGGGCCTGCCTGTCGAAGAGTGACGTCATGGTTTTGCCAATCAGGTATGTTCATCATGACAGTAGGTATCGAATATCTTATCGTCGTTGTTGGATTTTCACCATTGGCAGAAAAAGGATTTGGATAGTTTTGATATAATATAAAATCATCTGGAATTTCTTTTTTTAGTTTTTCATTTGAGGTTATAATTTTATACTTTTTTTTCAATTCTACAATTCTATTATACGATTCATCAATTCTACTTATCGGAATAATGCCTTCATTTACTTTATTGTATATGACATTTATAACTTGTTGTGCAAGTGAACTTCCATAACGTAAAGTACCTGTATAAAGAATAATATCATTTCCAGCATTAACAGCTAATGTAATTCCATCTTCAAATGAATAATTTGCACTGATTGCCTGCATGTTCATTCCATCAGTTATTGTTACACCTTTAAAGCCAAAAGTATTTCTTAACAAATCTGTAGTTACTTTTTTAGATAATGAAGCAGGATATATTTCATCTAATTTTGAATTATATAAATGTCCCGGCATTATAATATTAGAATAATTATTAGCAATTAAATTTTGATATGGAATTAATTCATATTGCTGCCATGTGTTTGAAATATCTGTAAATCCTAAATGTGAATCTTGCAATGCACTTCCATGACCGGGAAAATGTTTAAGGCATGTTAAAATGTTTTTCTTTTCAAACTCTTCAATAAAAATTTTATTGTGCAAATAGACAATGTTTGGATTCGATGAAAAGCTTCTTTCAAGTTTACCAATTGCAGGACTGTTTGCATTAACATTAACATCTGCTACTGGTGCAAGATTAACATTAAAACCTATTTGATTTAACCAGCCTGCCATTAATTTTGCTTGCTTTCTAGTTGAGTCCTCTGAGTTAAAAACAGTTCCAAGTTGATATGCTGTATAAGTATTTGCAAAACCATTTGTGCTATTTAATCTCGCAACCTTACCACCTTCCTGATCTACAGCAATAAATGGAGAGGTTTTAGCAAACATTTTAATTGTATCATTTAATAATTTAATTTGTGCTGGATTAGAAATATTATTTGCAAAAAGAATTACACCGCCAATATTTCTTTTTGATAAATCAACTTTTATCGTATCATTTAATCTTGTGCCGGAAAAACCAACCCAAACCATTTGAGCAATTTTTTCTTTTAAAGTTTGCGCAAAATTTGTTGAATTGGTGAAATATACTAACCATAAAAAAAATGCAAATAAATAAATTTTCATTTAATCAACTAATAAATTGTGAAGGTTAATAAGTGAAACTTGGATTAATTTTATTCAAATGAATTAACCGTATTTCATTTTTTATTTTAGAGTAAATTAAGCCAAATAAAAAATAATAAAACTATTCGACTTGATAACTTAATTATGAATTAATGCCGAATAAAAACTCAAAAAGTTTTTTAATCACTAAAAAATAAATGATATTCCAAATTTAATGCTTTCTTTGGTTAACGGTGCTTCCGTATTAAATGGCCAATTCATTTTATCTTTTTTTAATGTGTAAAATGCATATTGATATGCACCTTTCAACAGTAAATTTACGAATGGTAACATGATTGGTGATGAGTTTGCAATTTCATCAATAAAATTATTTAGTAATTGAGCACCTGCAGATTCAATGATAAAACTACCTAAATGTTTCCAAACTAAATAACTTGGAAAAATTACTATTGTTTCATAACCAACATTAAATGCAACGCTTGATGCAAAATCAAAATTAAAACCTGATTCATAAGTTGTACCAAATTTTAATGTTTGATTTATCCGTTCAAGGAATTTAATATCAGACTCAGCTTTTATCTGCCCTTCAAGTGGTGGATAAACTGCAGGCCAAATTGATGGCGGATAATTTTTCATATCTAATCCTGACCATACAATACCACTTGAGTTATAGGGTAATAAATAAAATTCATTAAATTTATAACCATAACCCTTTCTTTTAGCAAAACCGAATTTCCACATTGACGAACCTAATTCTCCAACTTTTGATTTATTTGAAGTTATGTCAGAACCCATTCTTGAAATGAAAAAATATTTATTCTGGAATGCTACAACTTTTTCTTCAAAGAAATTTTTTCTTGATGAATAACCAAGTTTTAATTCAGCAAGTCCAACTTTTGCAAAATCATAATTCATATTTTTTTGATCTAAAGAACCTAACGCATAATTTAATTCAATAAAAGGAACACCTTTTAATTCCCACATTTGCCAATCGTCATTCCAATTTTTCCACCAATGTTTTCTAGTTTTTTCTTTGAAGAATTCATCTTCACTTTCAGTTGAATCAACCTCTTGAGAAAATGAATTAACACTTGTTAAAAAAATTGAAATTAATAAAATTATTTTAGGAAACATAATTACTCCATCTTTTAAGAATTTAGACGTAAAACAAACTAGAGTGGTTACAAATTTTATTTTTTTGAAAATTCTATGAGAATGTTTCTTAAAATAATGCCGTCAACTGGTTTAGTTAAAAATCCATCAACTCCAGCTTTTTCCGCATTTAGTTTGTCTTTTTGATAGGCGTGTGCTGTTATAGCAATAATTGGTATGTGTTTTAACTTAGGATTTTCTTTTATTTCTTTTGTTAATTGAAGACCATCCTTTGAGCCGTGAATTGTTATATCCATTAAAATCACATCAACATTTTTTGAATTCAGAACTGCAAAACAATCATCTGAATTATCGCAGGTTTCAATGTGAAAATTATTTCGTAATAATAACTTTAAATACTTGACATTTTCAATGTCGTCTTCAACTATAAGTAAAGTAGGAAGCTTAATGTTTTCCAACATCCCCTCATCTTTTTAAGTAAAATTAAAAAATTTTTTTAAAAGAATTAGTATTCATTCCAACTTTTTATTTCCAAATTCAGCGGGTCTTTGTTTAACAAGGCTTCAGCTAATCGCATTGCTAATTGTCTGTTTGTAATTAAAGGAATTTTAAAATCAACGGCTGCTCTTCTTATCAAATAATCGTTAGTTAATTCTTCTTCCTGAAAATTTTTTGGTATGTTTATAACAAGATCCACAATTTTATTTTTTATCAACTCAACAGCGTTTGAATTTTTGTTTTGAGATGGCCAATCAACTACTTCAGTTGGAATTCCATTTGAATTCATAAATTTTGCTGTTCCCTGAGTTGCATAAAATTTTATTCCGATTTTAAGTAACTGTTTCATTGGCTCAAGCAATTCAGATTTTGATTCAATCGTTCCAGATGATATTAAAATTGATTTAATAGGAAATTTATAGCCAACTGACTGTAAAGCTTTTAAGAATGCTTCATTGAAATCTTCGCCAAGACATGCAACTTCGCCTGTTGATGCCATTTCAACTCCAGTTGTTGGATCAGCGCCTTCTAAACGAGTGAATGAAAATTCTGGAGCTTTAACACCAACATAATCAAGATTAAAAGTTATATCATCAATTGGTTGAACTTTTTGACCAATAATTATTTTAGTTGCTAAGTCTATAAAATTTTTTTTCAATGTTTTTGAGACAAATGGAAAACTGCGGGAGGCGCGAAGGTTGCATTCAATTACTTTAACATTATTATCTTTTGCTAAATACTGAATGTTAAAAGGTCCGTTTATATTTAATGATTTTGCAATTTGAGCTGAAAATTCTTTTATCTGTCTTATTGTTTCAAGATAAGTTCTTTGGGCGGGAAGAACTAAAGTTGCATCGCCGCTGTGAACACCGGCATTTTCAACATGTTCAGAAATTGCTGAACAAATTATTTTTCCATTTTGAGCTACAGCATCAAATTCTAATTCTTTTGCATTGACAAGAAATTTAGAAATTACAACAGGATGATCTGTAGAAACATCAACTGCTTTTTGTAAAAATTTTGTTAATTCCAAATCGTCTGTAGCAATTGCCATTGCAGCACCACTTAAAACATATGATGGCCGAACAAGCACTGGATAACCAACTTTGTTTGCAAATTGAAGCGCATCTTGTAATGTTGTTAAACTTTGCCACTCAGGTTGACCAATTTCTAATTCATCAAGCATTGAAGAAAATTTGCTTCTGTCTTCTGCTTTATCAATTGATTCTGGAGAAGTTCCTAAAATTTTAATTCCAACTTTATGAAGTTTTAATGCAAGGTTATTTGGTGTTTGTCCGCCCATAGAAACAATAACACCTTTAGATTTAATTGCAGAGTAAATTTCCCAGATTGTTTCTGTTGTAAGTTCTTCAAAAAATAATGCATCACTTTCATCGTAATCTGTTGAAACGGTTTCAGGATTACAATTAATCATTACAGATTTTATTCCACAATTTCTTAAAGTTCGTGATGTATTTACGCAGCACCAGTCAAATTCAACTGAGCTACCAATTCTGTATGGACCACTTCCTATAATTATAATCGGGTTTTTTAATTTAAAGTCAAAATCATGTTTTGAAGAATTGTAAGTTAAATAAAGATAATTTGTTTTTGCCGGATATTCCGCCGCAAGTGTATCAATATGCTGAATATATGGTTTGATATTAAATTTTTTTCTTAATAAATAAATTTCGTGTGCATCTTTATTAACTACATTTGCAATTTGTCGATCAGAAAATCCATGCTGCTTGGCTTCAAGTAATAATTCATGTGAAATATTTTTTAATGATTCAATTTTCTTTTCTATGTCAACAATATTTTGAATTTTATATAAGAACCATTTATTAATATGTGTTAAAGAGTGTATCCATTCAACAGAATAACCTTGTTTCAATGCCTGAACAACAGCAAACATTCTTTCTTCTGTTGGATTTTCGAGCGCTTCTTTAAGTTCATCAAATTCTACTTTTGTTCTGCTTGCTGTTAAACCTTCAACACCAATATCAAGCATTCGCATTGCTTTCTGAATTGCTTCTTCAAACTTGCGACCAATTGCCATTACTTCGCCAACAGACTTCATTGAAGAACCAAGTTTACGTTTTACAAGACGAAATTTTTTTAAATCCCAGCGAGGTACTTTAACCACAATATAATCTAAAGCAGGTTCAAAGAATGCTTTTGTTGTTCTTGTTACCGAGTTTGGTAATTCATGCAAGCCATAACCTAAAGCTAATTTTGCGGCAACAAATGCAAGCGGATAGCCTGTTGCTTTAGATGCTAATGCAGAACTTCTTGATAAACGTGCATTAACTTCTATAACACGATAATCTTTTTCGTTTGGAGATAGTGCATATTGAATATTGCATTCGCCAACAATTCCAAGATGTCTTATAGTTTTAATTGCAACTTCACGTAGTAAATGAAATTCTTCATTTGAAAGAGTTTGACTTGGTGCCACAACAATACTTTCGCCAGTGTGAATTCCCATCGGATCAATATTTTCCATATTGCAAACTGTAATGCAGTTATCATATTTATCGCGAACAACTTCGTATTCAATTTCTTTCCAACCTTCAAGGTACTCTTCAACTAAAATTTGAGATGAGTAATTAAGTGCTTTCGCGGCAAGTTTTTTTACTTCATTTTTATTTCTACAAACGCCGGATCCAAGTCCGCCGAGCGCATAGGCAATTCTGATTATTACAGGATATTTAATTTCTTCAGCAAATGAAATTGCATCATCAACTGTGTTAACTGCTTTACTTTTCGGATACTTAACTTTTATTTCATCTAATTTATTACAAAACAACTGACGATCTTCTGTGTTTTCAATTGCATCTATTTGAGTTCCAAGAACTTCAACTTTATATTTTTTCAATATTCCTTTTCGATGTAATTCTAATCCACAGTTCAAAGCAGTCTGACCACCAAATCCTAAAACAATTCCATCTGGTTTTTCTTTTGCAATTACTTTTTCAACATAGTTAGAATTGATTGGTAACAAATAAACATTATCGGCTAAATGTTCTGAAGTTTGGTTAGTTGCAATATTAGGATTTATAAGAACTGTATAAATTCCTTCTTCTTTAAAGGCTTTAATGGCTTGTGAACCAGAATAATCAAACTCACCAGCTTCACCAATTTTAAGTGCAGAGCTTCCGATTATTAGAATTTTTTTAATTTTCATTTATAACCTTAAAATTAAAATTTGTTAATAAACTCATCAAAAATAAAATCAGTATCAACCGGGCCCGGTGTTGCTTCCGGGTGAAATTGAACACTCATAAATGGTAAACTTTCGTGACGAACACCTTCATTTGAATAATCATTTAAATTTTCGAACCATGGCTGCCAGCCGCAAGGCAATGACTTTGTCTCTACAGCAAAACTATGATTTTGTGATGTGATGTAACATTTATTTGAATCAACAGTTTTTACAGGTTGATTTTGACTTCGATGACCATATTTTAATTTATATGTTTTTCCCCCTGCAGCTAAAGATAAAATCTGATGCCCCATACATATTCCCAATGTTGGCACCTGTTTTTTTATAATTTTTTTTACCGACTCAACAAGTTGTTTATACACAGCTGGATTTCCCGGACCATTTGAAAGAAGAACTCCATCATAATTTTCTTTTTCAATATCATAATCATAAGGCACACGAAGAACAGACACATTTTTATCAAGTAATTTTCTTATGATATTAAATTTACAACCGCAGTCAATAAGTAAAATTCTTTTCTTTCCATTCTTAAATTCTTCAACTTTTTGTGGTGTTACTTTTGAAATTAAATTATCAATATCAGGATTGTAATAATCTACTTTATCGTTTCCAACTACAATTTTACCAAGCATGGTTCCATGTTCGCGTAAAATTTTTGTTAGTTCACGTGTATCAATTCCATAAATTCCCGGAACATTAAATTTCTTTAACCAATCGTTAAGACTTAAGAATGAATTCCAATGACTATACTTTTGGGAGTATTCAGAAACAATTAATGCTTGAACCTGTATTTTTTCAGATTCCCAATTTTGAAACACATCATCAGTATCTTCAAGCTGTGGTACTCCATAGTTTCCAATTAATGGATAAGTAAAAACAAGAATTTGTCCTTTATAAGATGGATCGGTTAAAGTTTCCGGATAACCAACCATACCAGTATTAAAAACAACTTCGCCTGCTACAGATCTTTTTGCACCAAATAATTTTCCCTCAAATGTATGTCCATCTTTTAAGATAAGTTTTACGGTTGGATGTGTTGATAGTTTATTTTTTGTCAAATTCAAATTACTCCTTTATTTGGTTGAAAACGGTAGGAAGAGTTTCAAAAATGCTTTGCGAAAGTAAAAAAAAAGTTGTTGGGGGCAAAACTATTTATAATTTTTTAAGATAACTCTTACATAATTGAAATTAATTCCATTTAAGTATAACTTTACTAAAAAAATTATATAAAGACATTCAATGAAAAAATGTTCGGTAATATTTTTTTTCAACCTATTATTTTTAGTTCTTTACTCTTCTTTTGTTTTTTCTCAGGATAAAGGAATACTTCGTGGGTTTGTTGCAGATTCTTTAAGCGGGGAGGCTTTACCTTATGCAAATGTTTTTATCAAAGAATTAAATCGAGGTGTTCAAACAGATTTTCGTGGCTATTTTATTATTGCTGCTTTGCCATATCGAAGAATTTCAGTAACTGCTTCTTTTATTGGTTATAAGTCAAAAGAGTATGTTGTTATAGTTGATCCCTTCAAAGTTACAGATTTAAAATTTCTTTTGGCTCCAACTTCAATTCAAATGAAACCCATAGAACAAGTGGGAAAAAGAATTGCAAAAGAAAATGCAACAGATTTAAGTTTACAAAAAATTGGAATTAGAGAATTTGAAAATTTACCTAAGGGAATTGAACTTGATATATTTCGTTCATTACAAAATATGCCGGGTGTTCAAACTGCTGGTGATGTTTCAGCAAAATTTTACGTTCGCGGAAGCGCAAGTAATGAAAATTTAGTTTTGCTTGATGACACTCCAATTTATAATCCTTTTCACGCTTTAGGAATTTTCAGCTCAATTGATCCTGACATGGTGAATTCTCTGGAATTTTATAAAGGCGGATTTCCATCAGAATATTCTGGCAGACTTTCGTCTGTTGTCAAAGTTGTTAGCAAAGATGGCAATAAAAATAATTTTAGCGGTAAAGCAAGTTTAAGTTTATTGACTGCCAAACTTTTATTAGAAGGACCAATACCAAATGGTTCTTTTATTTTAAGCGGAAGAAAAAATTATTCAGATTATGTTTTAAGAAAATTCAGAAACAATAATTCTATTCCTGCAGATTTTCATGATATTTTTTTCAAAACAAATTATTCAAACAATAATTTTATGAAAGATGCCAAATGGACATTCAGCGTTTTTTCCAGCAAAGATAAAATTTTAAACAACAATCCTAAACGTGAAGATTTCAAATGGCAAAATGGAACAATGAGTTTAAGTTATTTTCAGCTTTCTGATTCACCTTTATTTTACAATGTTGAAATAACATTGAGCAGCTTTAGAGGAGAAAGAATTCCTAATGCAAGCGGTTCTAAATATGTTTACAATGAAATTAGCGATGGAACTATGCGTGTTGATTTTTCTTATGTGTATGATAGCAAAGATGAACTTTCCGGTGGATTTAAAATATCTGAAGTGCACACAAAATTAACTTTGGAAAATTTCAGAAATCAATTAAATGAAACATTAGCTCATGGCGCTAATGTAAGTGTTTTTCTAAAATACAAATTATTAAAATGGAGTAACTTTGGTTTAGATTTTGGAACACGTGCAAATGCAACAAGATTAGCAGGCGGCGGACCAGCATATTTCTTAGAACCTCGTGCAAGTTTTACTTACAGGTTTATTCCACAAATTGCTCTTAAAGGTTCGTGGGGAATTTATTTACAAGATCTTGTTACGGTATCAGATGAAAATGAAGTTGTTTCTGTTTTCGATCCATGGATTATTACTCCATTGTATTTAAAACCTTCCAGTGCCATTCACTATATTTGTGGTTTTGAAATTTTACCAACCGATTACTTAACATTAAATATTGAAACTTATTATAAACTCCAAAAAAATTTAGCAATTGTTAATGAAAAAAAATTTTTTGCAAACGATCCGGATTTAATTCATGGAGATGGAAAATCATATGGAGCTGAATTTTTTTCAAAGCTCGCAACAAATGATATTAATTTCACTGCTGCATATTCATTAATGTATTCATTCAAAACTGTTAATGGTTTTACTTATGCACCAAGATACGATTCAAGACATAATGTTAATCTTTCACTTGAATATGAACTTGGACTTGGATTTTCTGCAAGTGCTGTTTGGACTTATTCATCTGGATTACCTTTTACTCAAATTGCTGGCTATTATGACAAATTAAATGTTGATGATTTAACAGGTCGTGATTTTTTACTTGATAATTATAATCCATTTATAATTTTAGGCGAAAAAAATTTAGGAAGACTTCCGGATTATCATCGTTTAGATATAAGCTTAACAAAAAAATTTATTATTCAAAAATTTAAATTCACTTTTGATTTAAGTGCAGTAAATGTTTATAACAGAAAAAATTTATTCTATTTTAGAAGAGATACCGGAGAAAGAGTTGACATGCTTCCCTTTTTGCCATCTGCAAGTATTAAGGTTGAATTATGAGAAATTATACTTTAATGATATTTATTTTAATTAATGCTGTTTTATTTATCAGCTGCGATGATAATGTAAATCCAAAAGCAGGCTTTAAAGAAGAATATGTACTTAATTGTGTATTAAATGCTGATTCAAATTATCAGATTGCAACTATTTCAAAATCATACGATGTTGATGGCTACGATCCAAATACCAACACAAATGATCCATTTATTAAAGGTGCTTTTGTCAAAGTTTATTACAGAGATTCAGTTTTTATATTTAAAGATACCTCCATTGTCAGAAGTCCAAATTCAAAATATACAACACCAATTAATTTTTATTATAATAAAAAATTAAAACCTTCAAGCTATTCAACACTTAAAATAGAAGCTCTTTTGCCTAATGGTAAAAAATTAACAGCAACAACAGAATCATTTTTCTTGAACATTTTATTTTTTTCAAAAACAATTGAATCATATCCACCAATAAATGCTAATAGGATAACATTTAGTTGGGATAAAATTAGTGGAGACAAATTTGAAAGTACAATTTATTTTGCTCCCGAATTAGCCATAGTTTATTCAAAATTCGAAAATGAAAAATGGAATAGATACTACAAGAAAGTACCTATTCGTTATACTGAAAACTCACCTGATAAACCACCAATTTACCCAGAAATAAGTGTTGGTAAAAACAGTGTCAGTTTTGATACTCTTGCATTTGGTGTAGCTTTACGTGAAATAGAAAAAGATGTTAGCAAAAGAAAAAATTACAAAATTGAAAAAGCACTTTTTCGTTTATTAATACTTGATAAAAATTTAGCTGCGTACTATTCTTTGCAAAAAACTTTTTTAGATGAATTTTCTGTAAGAGTAAATCAACCAGATTTTACAAATATTAATGGTGGTTTGGGAATATTTGGTATTTATGCGATTAAACAAACAGACATTCAAATTGAAACAAATTACATTTTAAAGTTTGGTTATAACTTGTGATTTATTTCAAACTGTTTTTTTATATATGTATTATATTGCATTACAGATTTGCGTCTATTATTTCTCGGCTGGAATCTTAGGCGCATAAGGGCAACTGGGAGCGCATATTACGCTCCCTTTTTTATTATTATAAAATTTTTTATTCATGCAAAAATATCTTTCATATTTAATATTATTTTTAATTATTGAAGCATGTACTTCTTCACCTCGTTTTTTTATTAAAGATAAAAAAACATCATCAACTGAAAGTGATTACAATAAATATTCAAATTCAGAAGTTTTAGAAACACAAATTGGAACTGCTTCATATTATGCTGATCAGTTTGATGGAAAGATTACTTACAGTGGTGAAGTTTATAATATGTTTGGTCTTTCAGCGGCACATCCTTTTTATCAAATGGGAACTATTGTCCGTGTAACAAATTTATCCAACGGCAAAAGTGTTGTTATTCCAATTAATGACAGAATGCCTTACCGACCAGATAGAATTATTGACCTTTCATTAGGTGTTGCTCAAAAACTTGACATGATTAATGTTGGAATTACAGAGGTGAAAGTTGAAGTTCTCGAATGGGGTAAAGGGAAAAAATAGCTATTAAATTTTTTAGTTATTGTTTTCTCACTTCTATAAATATTTACGATTAATTGAATCTTTATAAAAAATAATTCATCTAAATAATATAAATTTTAGGAGAATAAAATGTATTTAGATGAAAATGTAAGAACTGAACTAAGTAAAAGATTTTCTGTGCTTACAAAAAAAGTAAAAATTGTTTTCTTTACTCAAGAACTTGAATGTCAGTATTGCCGTGAAACAAGAGCAATTTTAACTGAACTTTCAGAAACATCTGACAAACTTGAACTTGAAGTAAAAAATTTTATCACAGATAAACCCGATGCAGAAAAATATAGTGTTGATAAAATTCCAGCTACTGTTTTATTAGACGAAAATGGAACAGATTACGGAATTAAATTTTACGGCATACCAAGTGGTTACGAGTTTGCTTCATTGCTTGAAGATATAGTAATGCTTGGAACTGGAATTAGTGGACTTTCGCAGGAAGTTGAAAATCAAGTTAAAGCTATAGATCAAGATGTACATATGCAGGTTTTTGTAACCCCAACTTGTCCATATTGTCCGCAAGCTGTTTTAACTGCCCACAAGTTTGCTTTTGTAAATCCAAAATTCAAAAGCGATATGGTTGAAGCAACTGAATTTCCTCATCTTTCAAATAAATATAATGTTCGTGGTGTTCCAAGAACTGTAATAAATGAAACTGTGTTTATAGAAGGTGCAGCTCCTGAACAAATGGTTTTTGATAAAGTTAAAGAAGCAATTAAATAACTTATGATTATGAAAACCGACAAAAATTTTATAATAAAAAGAGTTTTGCCTGTTATTGTTGGTGCAGTTTTAGGTTATGCTTATTATTACTTTATTGGTTGTAGAACCGGTAGTTGTCCTATTACAAGTAATCCATGGATTTCAACATTTTATGGCGCATTTTCAGGATTAATAATTTCAATTCCAAGCAGGAAGAAAAATGATAACCAAACAAATTGAAATTGAAGAGCTTCTTAAAATTTTACCAGAAGCTGTTGCATATCTTAGCGAAAAAGGAATAAGATGTTTAATTTGTGGTGAACCAATCTGGGGAACTTTAGAAAGCGCAGCATTAGAAAAAGGTTTTACCGAAGATGATATCAACAAATTTGTAGAAGAACTTAATCAAAAACTTATGTGTAAATCTGTTTAATTTTATCTTTAGAAATATTATTTTTAATTAACCATAAATGAGGAATAAATGAGTAATCAAACAAAAATGAAAAATGTTACTCAAGGCTTGAGTAAAAAACATAGAAGCAGAATTTATACCGGAATTTTTATTGCGGTTGTTCTTTTACTTTTTGTATTTAATAATTTTGACTATTTGTTTGGCGGTAAAGAACCAAATGGACCTTATCCACCAAATTATGTTCCTTCAGCTATTCAATCATCTTCACAAGCACCGGATTTTGAATTACCAACAAGCGATGGCAAAACATTGAAGCTTTCAAATTACAAAGGTAAAGTAGTTATTTTAGATTTCTGGGCTACCTGGTGTCCTCCATGTAGAAAAGGTATTCCCGATTTAATTGAATTAAAGAAAAAATATGGTAACAAAGGTGTTGAAATAATTGGTATTTCTGTTGACACACAAACCAAAAGTGAAGTAGTTCCTTTTATAAAAAATTATGGAATTAATTATCCGGTTGTTTATTTCAATCAAAAAGTAATAATGGATTACGGCGGAATTGAAGCAATACCAACTTCATTTATCGTTGATAAAAGTGGGAAGATAATTGCAAGTTATCAAGGACTGCAACCAATTTCAGTTTATGAAAATCATATCAAAAAATTATTAAACTGAAAATCATTTCACACACAATTTAAAAAGCTGTGTTATTTACTTAGCACAGCTTTTTTTTATAAAATTTTTTCTCACTTCTTAAACTTTTCCTTCAATTTCATTTCTACGAATGGTGGAACAAATCCAGAAACATCGCCGCCAAAAGCTGCCAAATTTCTTATAATTGTTGAATTTAAATATGTATAACGCGCATGTGGCATTAAAAGTATCGTTGAAATTTCACCGGCAAGTTTTCTATTCATTAATGCCATTTGAAATTCATACTCAAAATCACTTACTGCACGCAACCCACGTATAATTCCAACTGCACCAACTTGTCTTGCATGGTCTACCACTAATCCACCAAATGAATCAACTGTAACAGTTGGAAATTCCTTTAAACTTTCTTTCAACATTTCAATTCTTTCTTCAACGGTAAACAATTCTGTTTTAGTTGGATTTTTTGCAACAGTTACAACAATTTCATCAAATAATTCAACTGCTCTTCTTACTATATCAATATGACCATTTGTTACCGGATCGAATGTTCCCGGATAAATTACTTTTTTCATTTACAACTCATTTTATTTGAAAGAAAAATAATTATGATACCTAAAAGAAAAAATTTTATGGTAAATTATTTTTTGTTGAAAATGTAAATTAAGCTATCACCAAGTTTTCTAAAAAAGTTTTGTTGAAAAGCAGTTTCATCTTTTTCTTTAGTTTGAATAGATCTTTCAACAAGAAAAATTCCATCTTCTTCAAGAAAATTATTTTCTAATATATTTTTTACTACAAAGTGAATATCATAATTAAAAAAAGGTGGATCAGCTAAAATTAAATTATATTTTTCATGCTCTTTCATTTTGGAAAAACGAAGCGCTTCCATTCTAAAAATCTTACATTCATTTTTTGCATTCAAAGCATTAATATTTTCTTCAAGCATTTTTGAAACATTAAAATCTTTCTCAACAAAATGTACTTCTGCAGCACCACGACTTAATGCTTCTAAACCAAGTGAACCGGAGCCGGCATAAATGTCCAATACTTTTATTCCATCAAAATCAATTTGATTGTTTAAAAAATTAAAAATTGATTCTTTGTTTTTATCTGTTGTGGGACGCACTAAATTGCTTTTGGGGAATTTTACGATTCTACCTTTATATTTTCCAGCAATTATTCTCATTAGATTATTCTTAATGCAATACCTGTTGCTGATGTGAAAGAATTATATTTTATTTTATAAAAAGGATTGTTTTTCATTTCATCACTTATTTTTAATTTTTCGAAAGGATTAACTTTTTTCAATGGCAATCCAAAAAATGATTTCAACTTGTTTTCAAATTCTTCGGCAATATCTTGCCCGTAAAGTAATACTTTTGAAAAATCTGAAATATGAAGTTTATAATCTTCCATTTTTTTTACTGCTTCGGTAAGCTCTTCAAAAATATTTTGTCTTTCTGGATTAAGAACTTTAAAGTAAAAAGGATAAACTCCTTGAACTCCGCTTAAAGAGGAATATTTTTGATCAATATAAATTGTAAGACAAACTTCATTTTCAATGGATTGTTTTTCTAAGTATAAAAATGCATTTGAAGCAAGATGAACATTATCAATGAATTTTAACTGCAAATTATTTCTATCGCAAAACTTGTTAATGGAAGCAACATGATTTTTATCAATTGCAATTACAATTGCTCTTTTTTCTTTCCGCAAATTGCTTTTATCAATTTCAATATGTTGAAGTAAAAAATTATCAGGATCATTTTCGGGAAATAAAACAGAAATTTCCCATCTAAAATGATCAAGTAAATCTTTTTTAACTAACGAGTCATCATAAGGTATTTCGAAGATCTTAAAAAAATTATTTGGTAATGAAAAAGAAATATTTTTTGTTGTTATTTGTTTTCTCTTGTTTAGTTTGTCAAATGAATTTTGAAGTATGGAAATTAATTTATCTTCCGGCAAGTTTGGGTTAAAACTTTCGGTGTGAATTATTTGATCAACAGTTTCAAGATAGAAAGAATCTTCTCTATAATTTATTTCAACAGCCTGCAGTTTGGATTCAGTTAGATTTATTCCTATATGATTATTAAACACAAATCCTCAAAACTATTTATCGAAATTTAATAACATTCTAATTTTTTCCAGCTTGGATTTTCCAATACCTTTAATATTCAATAATTCTTCGGCTTTATCAATACTTCCCTTTTTATTTCTGTATTCAATAATATTACTTGCGGTCTTAACTCCAATTCCGGGTAAAGAGCTAATTTCTTCTTCTGTTGCGCTGTTTATTTTAATTATTTTATTCGTTTTTTCTTTTTTATTCGACGTTGTTTTTTCAATTTTATTTTCCTTAATGTTAAAGGAATTATTATTGATTGAGTCTATTTGATTTTTGCTTTCAATTGAGTCTTCATATTCAACGTTATCCATAGATGAGTAAAACATACTATCCTGTTCAGAATAATCAAAGTCTAAATATTTTGAGTTTTGATTTGACTTCCAAAGATTAATAAAAAAACCAATTATTAAAGAAAAAAACAGGAAAAGAAAAATTTTTAATTCAGTTAAAGTAAGGTTGAGTTTCAACGAAAGTTTTTCAAGAATTTTCATTCTTGCCCTCAAAAAAACTTTTAAAGTAAATTTTATAAAAAATTAAGCCTCTAGCTTAGCAGAGGCTGAATTCAAAATTAATTACCAATTTTCATATTTGGCTGTTTCTGAAGTTCTTTCAATAATTCTTTTTCTTTTTGAGTAATAACTTTAGGAACATGAATATTAATTCTGACCAATTGATCACCGGCGCCATGTCCATTTAAATGCTGTATTCCTTTTTCTCTCATTTTCAAATATTTACCAGCTGTTGTTCCGGGTTCAATTTTTAATTTTGCTCTACCATTTAATGTTGGCACTTCAACATCGGTACCTAAAACTGCGTCAGGATAACTAATGTATAAATCATAAATTATATTATCACCATCGCGAGTAAAATATTCATGAGGTAATTCTTCAAATACAACTATAATATCACCAGCCGGACCGCCATTTTTGCCAGCATTACCTTCACTGCGTAAAGTCATATAGTTTCCATCGCTAACACCGGCAGGCACATTAATTTTTATTGTTGATTCTTCATGAACTCTTCCATCACCTTTGCAAGTTGAACATGGTTCAGAAATAATTTTACCTGTTCCACCACAATTATTACATGGCTGAATATTTACAAACTGACCAAAAATTGATCTGGATACTTGACGAATTTCACCAGTTCCGTTACAAGCGGTGCAAGTTTTAAATGAAGAACTGCTTTTTGCACCTGTTCCATTGCATGCGGAGCATTTATTGTATTTTTTTATTTTAACTTTTTTAGTTGTTCCTTTTGCAATTTCCTCAAGTGTAAGTTTTAATATAATCTTTAAATCGGCTCCGGGTTGACCAGAAGATCTTTGTCTTGATCTTCCTGAAGATGAAGTGCCAAAGAAATCATCAAAAATAGATGAGCCGCCAAAAGCACCACCAAAAATATCAGAGAAATGACTGAAAATATCATTAACATTTTGATAGCTATGAAAATCTTCTCCGCCGCGTAAACCGCTATGTCCATAACGATCATATTTAGCTTTTTTATCCGGATTACTTAAAACTTCGTAAGCTTCTGCAGCTTCTTTAAATTTTTCTTCGGCATTTTTATCACCTTGATTTCTATCGGGATGATATTGCATTGCTAATTTTCTATAAGCCTTTTTTATCTCTTCGGCTGAAGCATCTTTACTTACGCCAAGTATTTCGTAATAATCTCTTTTAGCCATTTTATTCTTTCCTATTCATTTGTTTGTTGATTATCATCTTGAGAAGCTGATTCCGCGCTTACAATTACTTTTGCATGTCTAATAACTTTATCTTTAAACATATAACCCGGTTCAATTACATCTAAAATTGTATGAGGTTCAACTCCATCAACTTGTTGTTGCATTAAAGCTTCGTGAAGATGAACATCAAATGCTTGTCCTTTAGCATCAATTTTTTTAACACCGTGTGATTCTAATATTTTGTTAAAATTTTCGAATACTAATTGCAAACCTTTTTTGGTTGCTTCGAAATTGTTTGCATCATCAATGTGATTTAATGATCTTTCAAAATCATCATAAACTGTCAGAATACTTTTTATAAAAGGTTCAGCAGCATATTTTATTAAATTAATTTGTTCATTTTCATTTCTGCGTTTGTAATTTTCGAACTCAGCTACTTTTCTTAAAAGTGTATCTTTAAGTTCTGCATTTTGTTTTTCTAATTCCAATATTTTTTCCTTTAATAATTTATTTTCTTCTAAATCTCTCTCTTGATTTTGATCTTTCTTTTGTTCTTTTTCTTGATCTTGCTCTTGTTCTTTTTCTTGATCTTGTACGTTTTCTTTCAATTCTTCATTTTCTTGTTGAAAATTTTGTTCTTTGGTTTCTTCCATTAAATCAACTCCTGAATAATTTATCTTTGTTTTGTTAGTTCTTCGGTTAATTGTTCTGCAATATAAACAACTGCAGCAATAATTTTAGAGTAATCCATTCGTTTTGGACCCATAATGCCCAAAGTGCCGGTTAAGTCACCAATTTTATATTCTTTCGAAATCATACTATAATCAGAAAGTTTTTCATCCTGATTTTCATGGCCAATTGAAATTGCCAAATCACTTTTAGCTTCTTCTTTGTTTTTATCCAAAACATGAATTATGATATCTTTATTTTCAACTAACTCTATTACACTTTGAAATTTATCATGGTCAAAAAACTCCGGATGAGTCAGCATTTTTTTTGTTCCTGCAATAAACGTTTTATCTATACTTTTTGAATCAGTAAAAATTTTATCAATACTATCTAAAAAAACACGAATTATAGGACGAAATTTTTCGGAGGAAATATCTTTTACTCTTTCCTGAAATGTAGCTCTTATTTCAGAAAATTTTAGTCCACATAATCTTTCATTTAAAATTTGTTGAATTGAAGAAAGTTGTTCTTCTCTAACTTCAGCATCAACTTCTAAAGTTATGGTTTTAATCAAGCCAGATTTAACACTTACAACTACTAAAATTCTTTTTGAATTAAGTTTTACTAATTGAATTTTTTCAAGCTCTGCTTGTTCAAACCGAGGATAAGTTACTAATGCAAGTTGATTTGTTAAATCGCTTAAAATTGCTGAAGTAATTTTTAATAATTCTTCGGTTTCATTTTGCAGAGAAAGATTTTCGTCAACAATTTTTTTAGCAGAAACATCAATCATAGGCGGTTCCATTAAAGAATCTACATAAACACGATAACCTTTATCTGTTGGTACACGTCCTGCAGAAGTATGCGGATGATCAAGCAAACCCATTTCTTCTAAATCTGCCATAACGTTTCTAATTGATGCCGGCGAAAGTCCCAAATCAAATTTTTTAGAGACATTACGAGAACCGACAGGATTTGCTGTCATAATAAACTGATGAATAACAAATCTTAAAATTGCCTTTTCTCTATCTTTTAATTGATATTCCGTCATAGATTCTTTTTTTTATGGTGCAAAGTTATTAAAAAGCATTCTTTTTTGCAGATTAGATGCAAACCCCAAATTTGCGATGCTTGTTACAATTTTTTCTCAATCTAAGTTTCAATTTGTCTTTTCTTATATTTGCATTAAAATTTTAGAGGTAGAATTGGAAAGCACTTATAAAAATGCTGGTGTTGATATTCAAGCTGGTGAAGAAACTGTTAATCGAATTAAAAATTTAGCTAAATCTACTTTTAATAAAAATGTTCTTTCAGGCATAGGTCATTTTGGAGCTTTTTATCAAATTGATTTAAACCGCTGGAAAAATCCAGTATTAGTTTCAAGTGTTGATGGTGTTGGCACAAAAATTAAAATTGCTTTTGCATTAGATAAACATGATACAATTGGTCAGGATTTAGTTAACCATTGTGTTAATGATATTGCTGTTTGCGGTGCTGTACCACAATATTTTATGGATTATATGGCTTTTGGAAAGTTAAAACCTGAAACAGCTGAACAAATAATTAAAGGTTTTTCAATTGCCTGTATAGAAAATAATGTTGCTTTAATTGGTGGCGAAACTGCAGAGATGCCCGGGCTTTATGAAGAAAATGAATATGATATTTCAGGAACTATTGTTGGACTGGTAGAAAAGGATAAAATCATTGATGGTAAAAATGTCTCGGCTGGTGATATACTGATTGGATACAAATCAACGGGTTTACATACTAATGGCTATTCGCTTGCAAGAAAAGTTTTGTTAGAAAAATTTAGATTAACCGACAAACCAGACTTACTCACAAATTCAATTGGTGAAGAGCTTTTACAAATTCATAAATCATATTTAAAGTTAATCACTAAACTTAATGATGATATTTCTGTCAAAGCTTTTTCTCATATTACTGGCGGCGGAATTATTGGCAACACAAAAAGAGTTGTACCGGATTCTTTACAAATTAAAATAGATTGGGCATCATGGGAAAAACTGCCAATATTCCAATTGATTCAAGAAGTTGGAAAAATTTCTGATGATGAAATGAGAAATGTTTTTAATCTTGGAATTGGTTTAATTGCAATTGTCAATAAAAATGACGTTGATAAAACTTTAAATATTTCAAAAAAAATTAACGAAGATGGATTTATTATTGGAGAAATAATTTAACTTAGAAAGGAAATCTTTAATGTTAATAGATACACACGCTCATTTATTTTATGCAAATTTTGAAAATGACGTTGATAAAGTTATTGAGAAAGCAAAACTTTCGGGTGTTGATTATATTATAGTTCCAGGAACAGACATAGAAACCTCAAAAAAAGCAATTGAACTTTCAGAAAAATATGAAATGGTTTACGCTGCTGTTGGTGTTCATCCACACGACACAAAAGATTGGAATGAATCTTTACTTGATCAAATTGAAAAGCTTTCAAAAGAAAACAAAGTAGTTGCTATTGGTGAAATAGGTTTAGATTACTTTTATGATTTTTCACCAAAAGAGAAACAAATTGAAGCTTTCACTTCTCAAATTGAGCTTGCTATAAAAATTAACAAACCAATTATTGTTCATAACAGAGATGCAAATTTTGATATGATGAACATTATTCGTTCTTTCAAAGGAAGTAATTTAAAAGCTCAGTTTCATTGCTTTGCAGGTTCATTAGAAGATGCAAGAGAATTAATTGAATTACGTCATTACATTTCATTCACTGGAAATATAACATTCAAAAAAATGGATTCCCTAAGAGATATTTTGAGTCATATTTCAGTTGAAAATTTATTACTCGAAACTGATTCTCCTTTTATGACACCCGTACCATATCGCGGCGAAAGAAATGAACCTGCTTTTGTAAAATTAGTTGCGGATAAAATTGCAGAAGTTCATCATTTAAGATTTGAAGATGTTGCCAGAACCACATCATATAATGCATACAAATTATTTGGAATTGGTATGAAACCTAAAGTAAGTTTTACATATCAAATTGGAAATTCACTTTATATAAATGTAACCAACCGCTGTAATGCCGATTGTGTTTTTTGCGATAGAAAAGGTGATGCAGTGATTAATGGTTATAATTTAAAGATGACAAAAGCTGAAGAACCAGATGCTGAAGTTTATATTGAAGAAATCGGTAATCCGATGAATTATCATGAAATTGTTTTTTGTGGTTACGGCGAACCAACTATCCGATGGGATGTTGTAAAGCAGGTTGCTAAATATGTTAAAGATAATGGCGGCAAAACAAGAATGAACACAGATGGTCACGGTAACTTTATAAACAAACGTGATATTACACCTGAACTAAAAAATTTAATTGATACCGTTTCAATAAGTCTTAATTCAACAGATGCTGATCAATATTCAAAACTAATGAGAGTTGATCCTTCGCTTCACAAGGAAATGATTGAGTTTGCAAGAAAAGCTAAAAATTACACACACGTTGTTATGTCAATTGTCGGATTAAATGAAGTTGATAAAGAAGCTGCTAAAAAATTTGTTACCGAAGAAATTGGTGTTGATTTTAGAGAAAGAGAATATTTCTAATGAAAAAACTTTCTGTCTTATTAATAATTGCAATTTTATTTTCTGCTTGTTCAACTTTCAAGCAAGAAAGATCATATTTTGAAAAAAGAATTGATAGCTTACTTGTATCTGACTTTTTTCAAAAATCAAATATTTCAATACAGGTTGTCGATCCGCAAGACAAAACTCAAGTAATTTCTATTAATCCAAAAAAATTAATGCGGCCCGCATCAAATCAAAAAATTTTAACAACTGCCACAGCACTTTATTTTCTTGGTAATGATTTTAATTTTAAAACATCACTTTACTGCGATGGTGAAATAGTTGATTCAGTACTGAATGGAAATGTTTATGTTGTTGGTGGTTTTGATCCCGATTTTACTTTTAATGATTTAGATAGTTTTGTAGTTGCAATTAAAAATTCCGGCATAAAAAAAATAAATGGCAACCTGTACACTGATATTTCAAAAGTTGATTCACTTTATTTTGGCACTGGTTGGATTTGGAGCGATGAACCAGAAACATACATGCCATATTTATCTCAATTGGCAATTAATAAAAATTCATTAACAATTATTTATGAACCGGATTCTGTAAATAAGCCGGTCCGAGTATCATTTAATCCAAAAAATAATTTTGTTGAGTTAATAAATAAGTCTTCAACCATTGCTAAAGGCAAATCAACATTTGAAGTATCGCGCGATTGGTTAAATCACAATAACAAAATAATTGCTAAAGGTTTTCTTCCAATCAATAGCAAAAAAGATTCTGTTGAAGTAAGCATTCGGGAACCACATTTATATTTTCTGCAACTGATGAAAGAAAAATTATTATCAGCAGGAATTGAATTAAATGGTTTAACAGATACAAATAAAGTTTCAAGTAA
>CAZVBT010000012.1:0-3444 GCA_964625385.1 uncultured Melioribacter sp.
GCTCACAAATTTGTTCATTTAATAATGAAAAAATGCGGGAATAGCTCAGTTGGTAGAGCGCAACCTTGCCAAGGTTGATGTCGCGGGTTCGAGTCCCGTTTCCCGCTCAATATCCCGATAACATCGGGATTTTTTTTCTCTTAAAATAATTAAGGCGCTGTAGCCAAGTGGCCTAAGGCGGAAGTCTGCAAAACTTCTATTCGTCGGTTCGAATCCGACCGGCGCCTCAACTTAATTCATTTCTCTTTGCTTTTCTGATTGCATTTTATTTTATCAATCATGTACCTTAATAATTAAAAAATTTAGTATGATAAATTCAATTCTCAAGATCGGTAAGAACAATATCTTTAATTATTAAATTGGTATGCAATTAATGAAATAACAATTATTTTTTTAAAATAAAAAACCCCGCAAGTAGCGGGGTCTAAATGATTAATTTATAAAAAATTAACCTAAATATGCTTTAAGATTTTTACTTCTGTTTGATTGTCTTAATCTTATCAAAGCTTTTTCTTTAATCTGACGAACTCTTTCACGAGTTAAATTAAGTTTTTCACCTATTTCTTCGAGGGTTAAAGAATGTTCTTTGCCAATGCCAAAATATAATCTAATAACTTCAGCCTCTCTATCAGTTAACGTAGATAAAGAACGCTCAATCTCAGCTTTGAGGGATTCTTTCATTAGATAATGATCCGGAGCAGGTTGATCTTCATTTGGCATAACATCTAATAAGCTGTTATTATTGTCATCGCTGTGAGCAAACGGAGCATCCATTGAAATATGGCGTCCTGCAATTTGCATAGCATATGTTACATCGTTAACATCCATATCAAGTTGTTCAGCAATTTCTTCAGGGCTTGGTTTTCTTTCATATTCCTGTTCTAGTTGGCTTAGAGCTTTTCCCATTTTATTTAATGCACCAACTCTATTTAATGGTAAACGCACCATTCTAGATTGTTCTGCAATTGCCTGCATTATTGATTGACGAATCCACCAAACAGCATAAGATATAAATTTGAATCCACGTGTTTCGTCAAATCTTAAACCAGCTTTAATTAGACCTAAATTACCTTCATTAATTAAGTCACCTAAAGGTAAACCTTGATTTTGATATTGTTTAGCCACTGAAACAACAAAACGTAAATTTGCTTTGGTTAAAGTATCTAATGCGTGTTTATCCCCTTTTTTTATTCTTATTGCTAATTCAATCTCTTGCTGGGGAGTAAGTAAATCAACTTTACCAATTTCTTGCAAATATTGATCGAGAGACTTGCTTTCACGATTCGTAAATTGTTTTGTGATTTTCAATTCTTAATAACTCCTAAATTGTTATTAAATCAGGTTTTATAATCGAGTAATTTTTTGTTTATTTAAATTTTGACATAAAAAAAACTGCCGATGTTTAATTTCTCATTTTCTTGAGAATTAAAATCGCAGTATTGTAAAATTTTTACACATACAAATATATAAAGAAAATCCCTGAAAACATAGAATTTTCTTATCCTTTAAATTATTCATTAATTAAGTTAAAAAATTAATAAAGATGAATTGTTTCAAGTTTTTTTACTTTTTGATATGACTTAAAAGCTTGATTTCGGCTTTTTTTAGAGACTAACCCCTTTTCAAAAGCATATTCGTAAAGTAGAGTGTATAACATTTTTCTTGCTCGATGTAATCTTGATCTGACTGTGCCAATTGGACAATTTATAAAATTAGCGATTTCTTCGTAGGTATATCCTTCTATATCACTTAAAACCACAATAGTTCTAAAGTCATCAGGTAATTTTGATAATGCTTTTGTTAATTCATCATCAAGAATATTGGAAAAGGCATCACCTTCAAAGTGTTGGGATTTTACCTGATCAGCTTTAATATTTTCATAAAAATTTTGAACATCTTCATAATCAACTTTATTTGGTTCTCTCGAGTTTTTTCTGTAATTATTTATAAAAGTGTTTTTCATTATTTGGAAAAGCCATGCTTTAGCATTTGTACCTTTTTCGAATTTATCAAAAAATCTAAAAGCTTTTAACAGAGTATCTTGTACTAAATCTTCAGCATCCTCTTCATCGTTTGTCATTTTTAATGCAAAGCTTTTAAGAGCAGAGGATTGAGCAATTATTATTGATTCGAAATCGTTATACATTTCTTGTGTATAATTTATGTTTTCTTTAGGTCTCATTGCTTTTCCATTTATTTATTTAATGAACATCATAACAAGAATCAAAGTTCAATTAATTAAATATTTTTTATTTATTTAATTAAAAAGTTTAATTTTGTTTTTGTAATTATAAAAGGGAGATTTGATGAAAGTTAAACCAATTTATGTTTATATAACAATTTTTGTCGTTTTTATTATTTCAGTTATCATTTTTTCAAATTCAACAAAAAAATCTGACATAAACAATGGACAGCAAATGAATGGTCAGATGCCTGAAGATGATGTTCACAAGGGATTAAAGTCACAAGGTAACGGTGATTCTCCTTCAGCATCAAATGTTATGAAAGAAGCTATTGAGAAAATGAATAAACTTAAGGAGGAAGTTGATAAAAACCCAAATGATACATTGAAAGTAAGAGAATATGCTGATATGCTAACTTTAGCTCATAAGCCGGATGAAGCAATTGAATATTATTCAAAAATTCTAAAAAAAGATTCCAAGAGAATTGATGTGTTATTGCAGTTAACATATGTATATTATAATAAAGGTGATTTGGATAAAGCATTTGAATATACAAATAAAGCATTGCAAGTTGATAAAAATAATTTAATTGCTAATTATAATCTTGGTGCTGTATTAAATGCAAAAGGGGATAAAAGGCAAGCAATTCAGATTTGGAAAAACTTAGCGCAAAATTATCCAAATACTGATGTTGGTCATATAGCGAAAGAATCTGCAAAGCAATTAGAAAGTGTTAATCAGAAATAATTTTAGTAATTAAATTTTTTGGTACTTCTTCAAAGTAAAAATTTTTTATCTTAATTTTTTTATCATTATGCCTCCAGATTTCCTCTGGAGGCATTTCTTTTTGAATGAACTTGTTTGTTTTTTTGAATTTTGATTTATCAGCTACAACAAAAAAAGGTTTATTAAAATTTTTACAAGTCAATGCAATCAAACTTGAACCGATTTTGTTAATTACATTTCCATTCTTTAGAATTGAATCTGCACCTATTATTCCAGCATCAATTTCATTTGTTTTTTTAAAAATCATCGCTTCTGTAATTAGCTCAACATTAATTTTATTTTTAATTAGTTTTTGAGCAAAAATTCTTCCTTCAAATTTTGGTCGTGATTCACAAATTATAACTTTTAATTGAGGTTTAGTTTTTTTAATTCTTTTAAACAAATTATAAACCGTTTTGGAATTGGAAATTGTCAAGAATGTTTTAAAATTTTTAAATTCATCTTGTGCTTTGAAAAATAAAATATCATTTAATTC
>CAZVBT010000013.1:0-10634 GCA_964625385.1 uncultured Melioribacter sp.
CTTTTCTTTTTTGATTTAACTGTTTCAATTATTCTTTGTTTTGCAATTTCTGAAGAATATCGTTCATCAATAAGTTCAATGGGTAAATTTATTTTCTTTTTTAATTCTTCAACGAATTTTTCTACTGCAAGAGATGTAATCGAGCTATCACCGGATTCTTTTAATGGAGTGCCTACGATTAACTTTATAACATGATAATCATAAATTATTTTCTTTAAATTCTCATAAAATTTTGAATCATTTGATAATGTTGTAAGTGGATATGCAAATATATTCAGTGGATCTGTAATTGCAATTCCAATTCTTTTTGTGCCATAATCAATTGCTAAAATTCTTTTTTCTTCCAATATCTACCTCAATTATTTTCGGCATCAAATCTTTCTACAGAAAATATTCCTTTATTCTTTTTTAATCTTTCAATTAATTTATTTAAATGATCAAGATCTTTGACGTAAACTGTGATTGTTCCTTTAAATAAGGAGTCTTGTGTGTAAATATTAACAGATTTAATGTTTGTATTTTGATAAGTAGTGATACTATTAGAAATATCTTTTAGAATTCCAGGCATATCATCACCACGAATTGAAATTCCAGCAACAAAATATGTATCGCTTGTTTTTGGCCAAGTTACAGGGACTAAACGGTTTTCACCTGCTTTTACCATATTAATTAAATTCTTACAATCCTTTCGATGAATTTTAATTCCTTCACCAATAGTAACATAACCAATCACTTGATCACCGGGAATAGGATTGCAACATTTAGCATAGCTGTAAGCAAAACCTTTATAATCACCTTCAACTAAAACATTCCCAGCTGAAGTTCTTGCGATATCAACAAACTTATCGAATTCAATTTCATGGGAAGGTTTATTATCTGTTTCTGATTTTGGATTTAGGATTTGATCAAGATTTATTTTATCTAAAAATATTGCTCTAAAAAAATGACGACTATTATCGAATTTTAATTTACGTGCAAGTTTTGCTACTTCATCAGATGAAAAAGAAAGTTTTAATTTTTTGATTTTCTTTTCCCATATTTCTTTGCCAGCTTCAACTTCTTTTTCTTCCTCTTTATTTAAATACTTGCGAATGTTGTTTTTAGCTTTTTGAGTATGAACAAATTGCAACCAACTTTTATTTGGGTGTTGATTTTTAGAAGTTATAATTTCAACTTGATCACCGCTGTGAAGAATTGTATCGAGTGGAACAATTTTGCCATTTACTTTAGCACCGATACAATGGTAACCAACATTACTATGAACTTCAAATGCAAAGTCAACTGGAGTTGAGTTTATTGGCAATCTCTTTAATTCACCTTTTGGTGTGAAAACATAAATTTCATCTTGAAATAAATTTAATTTGAAACTTGCAATAATTTCTTTTGAAGCTTCATCTTTTGAAACATTTTCAAAAATATCGCGAACCCAATTTACCCACTCTTCTAAATCTTGATCTTCAGTATTAACATGTTCTTTATATTTCCAATGCGCTGCAACTCCTTGTTCAGCTATTTCGTGCATTTTTCTAGTTCTGATTTGAACTTCAACAGGTTTTCCTTCAGGACCTATAACAGTTGTGTGAATGGATTGATAATTATTTTTTTTTGGTATTGAAATAAAATCTTTAAATCTTTCTGCGATTGGTTTATAAATTTGGTTTACAATTCCTAATACAAGATAACATTCATTGGGATCATTTTTTTCGAGTATAACTCTAATAGCAAGTAAATCATAAATATCTTCCCAAGGGCGATTTTGCATAACAAGTTTTCTGTAAATACTATAAAGATGTTTGGGTCTTCCACTTATTTCATATTTTAATTTTAACTCATCAAGTTTTTCTTTTATTGGTGCCGAAAATCTTTGAATGAAAGCTTCTCTTTCTTTTCTTGTATCTTTAATTTTTTTTGCGATGTCGTCATAAGCATCTTTGTTTAAGTATTTAAATGCAAGATCTTCAAGTTCCCACTTTAAAACTCCAAGACCAAATCGATGTGCAAAAGGAGCATAAATTTCTAATGTTTCTTTTGCAATTCTTCTTTGCTTTTGAGGAGAGACAAATTCAAGTGTTCGCATATTGTGGAGACGATCGGCAAATTTTACTAAGATAACACGAACATCTTTAATCATTGAAAGTAATAACTTTCTATAATTTTCTGCTTGGGTTATTTCCTGACCTTTAAATACACCACCAATTTTTGTAACCCCATCAACTATTTCAGCTACTTCACTTCCAAATTCTTTGGAAATAAATTCTAAACTAATGTCGCTATCTTCAACCACATCATGTAACAAAGCACTTATAACAGAAATATCATCAAGTGGAATTTCTTTTGCAACAATTACAGCAACTTCGTAAGGATGATTAAAATAAGGTTCACCAGATGCACGAAAATCATTTTTGTGAGATTCATAACTTAACACAAAAGCTTTTTTTATCAGCTCTTCATTTACATTACGTAAATTTGATTTGCAATGGTTCAACAATTCATCGAGCATTCTTTGGTGTTTTATGCTAAGTGTTATTTCCATAATTTAATTTATAAAGTTCCAAATGTTCTATCACCGGCATCACCTAAGCCGGGCAAAATATATCCAACATCATTTAATTGTCTATCTAAACTTGCCGAATAAATTGGAACATCAGGATGTTCTTCATTCATTTTTTTAATGCCTTCTGGTGCAGCAATCAAACAAGCAAGTGTACAATTATTTGCTCCTTTCTGTTTCAATGAATTAAAGGAAGCTACTGCACTGCCACCAGTTGCTAGCATTGGGTCTAAAACAATTGTTATAGATTCTTCTAATTTTTTTGGAGCTTTATAATAATAATCAATAGGTTTTAATGTTAATTCATCTCTTTGCAAACCAATATGACCAACATTTGCATCAGGAATCATTTTTAAAAATGCATCAACCATACTTAAACCAGCACGTAAAACCGGTACTAAAACAATTTGCTTTTTGATTTTATATCCAATAGTTTTTTCAAGAGGAGTTGTAACATCAATTTGTTCGAGTTCGAATGATTTTGCTATTTCAATTGCAATTGCATAAGAAACTCTGTTTAATGCCGCACGAAATGAAGCTGTATTTGTTTCTTTATCCCGTAAAATTGTAACATCTCTTTTTACTAATGGATTATCTACTAAATTGAAATTATTCATTTTATTTCCTTTTTAACTTTTCTGCCTAAGACTGAAAGTAAATTTACAAATGGAGAACTTGGTGGTGTGTAATTATAATTTATTTCTGTTAACTCAGTTACTTTTATTTTATTATGTATAAACGATGATATTAAATCTCCAAAACCGATAACTTCACTTCCACCATAAAATGATGCACCCAAAATTAAGAGTGAATTTTTATCATAAATAATTTTCCCCAAAACTTTTTTACTATTGGGCATTACCTTGATGATATTTGGGACAATGGCATTAACACTTAAAGGTATAAATTTATTTTCTATTGCTTGCTTAAAAGTTAACCCAACAGATACATAAATATTATCATAAATTCTTACAGCAATATTTTTTACTATTGGTTTTGCAATTTGATTTCCCCCAGCAGCATTTTCACCAGCGATATGTCCGAATTCATGAGCTAAAGTTGCAAGTGGTATGTAGTCATTTTTATTTGTGATTTTGTTTAGGACTTCAATACAATCACCAGCTGCATAAATGTTTGGATCACTTGTTCTTAATTTTTTGTCGACTTTTATTCCACCATAATTTCCAATCTCGATTTTTGATGATATTGCTAAATCAACATTCGGTTTAACACCTAATGCCTGAATTGCAAAATCAATTTCATAATTCCATCCATCAATTGTAACACTTTGAAGTTTTTCTTTGTTATAAATGTATTTGATAGAATCATTATTGCCATAAAATAGGATATTATTTTTAGTAAGATTATTTAAAACCAAATTTTGAATTTCAGGTTCGGCATCTGGTAAAGGCAATTTTTCTTTTTCAAGAAGAATTACTTCATAGCCAATATTCTTTAAAGCTTCAGCTGTTTCAATTCCAATATAACCAGCACCAATTATTAAAACTCTATTAGAATTTCTTTTATCAATTTGTTTTTTAATTTTAATTAAATCAGAAACAGATTTAAATGTGAAAACATTATTCAAAGAAAAAGGAAGATCTTTTAATTTATTTGCTTTTGAACCAGTTGCAATTACTAATTTATCATAATTGAATTGAATTTTTTGATTTGAGGTTAAATTAAGAACTTCAATAGTTTTAGAAGTTCTGTCTATATTAGTTACTAAAGAATTGATGTAAACTTTAACACCTTTTTCTTTATTAAATGATTCGGCGTTATAAAAAACAATTTTTTTATAATCATCAATCTCGCCACTTAAAACATAAGGTAATTCGCAAGTGCCAGTGGAAATGAATTCATCAGCTTCAAAAAGAATTACATTTGATTCTGGTGTAACTCTTTTTGCTTTTGCAGCAGCTGCCGGTCCAGCGGCATTTCCACCAATTACAATTATATTTTTTCTCATTTAAGAAATTAATAATTAATATATACTAAATATAATTAATTAAAATTTTAGAAGTGTGGACAATAATCTGAAGTTGAAGTTTACTTTTCACGAAATGATAATGTTATTGGAACACCTTCAAAACCAAAATTTTTTCTTATTAATCTTTCTAAAAATCTTTTATACGATTCTGGAATATATTTGTATTCGTTAGCAAAGAATAAAAAGATTGGATAATGCTCACCAACTTGTGTAATATATTTTATTTTTACCTCTTTGCCTGTTGGAGTTGCAGGTGGTGGAGTTTTCACAATTTCCGGAAGTAATATTTCATTTAATTCATTTGTCGGAATTCTTTTATGTCGCTCTTCATTAATTCTTTTTGCAAGTTCAATTAGTTTGTAAATCCTTTGTTTTGTTAATGCTGAAATAAAAATTATTGGTGCAAAATCAACTGTGGCAACTTCGGCTTTAATTGCGTCTTCATATTTCTTTGCTGTGTTTGTATCTTTTTCAATCAAGTCCCACTTGTTTACAGCAATAATTAATCCTTTTCTGCGTCTTACAATTTCCTGTAAAACTTTTTGATCCTGATTATTAATACCAAGTTCAGCATCAAGAAGTAAAATCGATACATCAGAATTCCAAATTGCACGATAAGTTCTGACATTAGAAAAAAATTCTATGTTCTCTTTAATCTTAGATTTTTTTCTTAATCCTGCAGTGTCAACAAGAACAATTTCTTCGCCATAATATTTAAGAACAGAATCAATACTATCTCTTGTTGTACCGGGTATATCAGTTACAATGCTTCTATCATAACCTAAAAGTGAATTTACTAAAGATGATTTGCCAACGTTTGGTTTCCCAACAATCGCAAGATGTAATCTTTTATCACCAGAATTTTCTTCATCTGAAAAAGTTAATGAATTTGTAACATCATCTAATAAATTACCAAGATTTCTACCATTCAGTGCCGAAACATCATAAATATTATTAAATCCAAGTGTGTAAAAATCAGTTTTGTTAATTTCAAATTCAGGTGTATCGCTTTTATTGACAAGTAAAAATGATGGTTTTGATGATCTTCTTAAAATATTTCCAATTTCTTTATCAATTGGAGTTAAACCAACTCTTCCATCAACAACAAATAAAATTGAATCACATTCGTTCAAACCAATTTCAATTTGTTCACGAATAGCAGTTTCAAACAAATCATCTGAATCAGGAACGTAACCGCCTGTATCAATAACACGAAAATATTTTCCATTCCATTCAACCTCGCCGTAAATTCTATCTCGTGTTACACCACTTACATCATCAACTATTGCTGTTGAACTTTTTGTTAATCTATTAAATAAAGTTGATTTACCTACGTTTGGTCTGCCGACAATTAATACTAAAGGATTACTCATAAAGACCTAAAATTTATATTGCAAATTTAGTTGCGGATAATATTTCATACTATATCCTTGATTAATTTTTTCCAAATTAAAACTTAGTTCCAAATCATTATTATAATTGTGAGAAGACCATGCAGCATCTAAAGCACTAATAAAATGATTAACAATTATTACTAATACAGCTTTAGCAGCATAATTATAATAATCGTTTGCTTTGCCACGTTCAAATGAATAATAAATGAAATTATGCGTTAAATTTTTTCTTGTTGGGTCATATTCAAATGGTGTGTTTTCATCTCCAAAATCATCCCAGCCAACATTAAATTGCGGATACTTCCCAATTAGTTCATAATATTGTTGTTCACCATAGTTTGGAAGATGATGTGAATAATATGAACCGATTGCACTTTCTAATCTATTCAACTCTTTCCAATTAACTTTACCATTTTCAAAAACTCTGAAATCGTTTGGATTGATTGCACTGTTTATTTTGGTTGCATTTGTCAAAGTCCATTTTGCATATCGTTCAACGCTCCAATGTTTATTGGCAAAATCCTGATAAAAGTTTGTTTGATTATCTCCTTTTTTGTCATAATGAAGACCAACTATAATTGAGCTTAATTCAATAGCTAAAAAAACTGCTGACTTGAAGTATCTTTCTGAATAAAATTGTCCTGCACCAGGTAATGCTAACGATAAACTTGCGGCAATTATTGGTGATTTTTTTTGAATATTATTATTTAACTTTTCATCAAGTTTAATATTTACATATTTTGAATCTAAGTATAAAACTCCTGTGAGATTTTTTTCACTAAATTCTTTGCAAACATCTTGCGAAAAGTTTAATGAAGTTATTAATAACAATAATGGCAATATTCTTTTCATATTGATACCAATTTTATAAACTAAAATCAAAAAGAATTCCTCCATAAAAATTCCATTCTTTCCCATAAATAACTTTTTCTTTTCTGATTGTTCTTTCAATTTTATCAAATGAATATGCAGCATTAAAAAATAAACTTGTTGGAAAGATATAAAATGAATTTAATTTAATTCTTAATTCAGAACCAACACCTTTTTTAAATTGACTGAGAGCCGGAGTTTTTCCATTCCATGCATTTCCAATATCACCATAAACAGAAAAATAAATTTTGTCTATGTAAATATGTCCAATTTGAGTATCAATATTTGTCAGCAATGGAAATCTGTAGGTCAGGTTTAGCCATGCAATTTCATTTCCGCTAATTGAATAAAAAGGATAACTTTTCATTCCAACTAAGCCACCTAGATAGAAGTCAAAAAAATCAGGGACAGTTTTGCCAAGTATAGAGCCAATCCTAAATTGTGTTGATAATGTATGTTTGTTAAATACTTGTAAATATTCTTTCCAATTAATTTCTATTCTGTGAAATTTAAAATCATTGTAAAGTGGTTTTAATATTCCATCTACAACAGTATAATTATTTTCGTTATTAAATCTGTTGAACTCATAATCATATTTTAATTCTACTTTTCTTCCTACGGGGTTTATATCTGAATCTATCGTGGGAATAATAGCTTCGTGAATATATTTAAGTTGGAAATTTCTTCCGACAAAATATTTGTCTGTAGTTGTTGGATAAAGAGTGTTGCCGCTTTCAGGTAAAATGAAACTATTTAATGTTGATGTATATTGACTAAATATAAATCTTGCTTCTATAAAATTTCCTTCTTTGAAAATTTTATGTTTAGCAACAATATCAAACTCCAACAGGTTATAAGTTACTTCTGTTGGAATTTTGTAATCAATTCTTGGTGGAGCAAAAGTTGAATCAACACCAAAATCTAAATCAATTTTAGTTCCTCTTGAAACACTGTATAATTCAAGACTAATTTCCGGACGTAAACCTAAATTAAAAAACAATGGCACTTTATCTTTGTATTCAAATTGCAGAAATAAATCACGTTCCATTTTACGATTAATAGACGCACTTGCAAAAATTGAGTAGCGATTTAAAATATCGCTTGATGCTAGATATACACCGGGTTTAACTCTATCCAAACCTGAATTGAATGTGCTGTAATTATCATAACGTATGAATGGTATTATGCTTAATTTAGAAAAGAAACCAGAATATTTATCAATTTGATATTCAGGAATTTGATTGTCATTAAAGTTTTTTAGAGAAGTTACATCGAATTTTTCAATATCACCATTAGGTTTATCAGCTTCCAAAGGCGGATTATTAAACCAAACATATTTTTTTGTTGAATCAACTTTTAATTGTTCATCTTTAGAAATTAAAAATATTTTAAAGCCATCGGTTGTATATCCGCTGTATGCAATTTTTCCATCGTCATTAATAGCAGGCATAAATGCACCACCGATTACGTTTGTTAGCTGAATGACCTCGTTTGTTTGTGTATTGAAAGAATATAAATTAAAAATTCCGGTTTTATCACTCGAAAAAATAATTCTTCCATCATTTGCTTCAACAGCATTTCGTTCATCGCTGTTTGATTTTGTTATAAAAGTTAATTCAGAGCCATCAACATTTATTTTTGCAATGTCACGATTATCTTTTAATGAGTAATCAAACAAAATAAATGAATCATCGTTAGAAAATTTAGGATTGTAAACCTGCTCACCGTTTTCAAAGTAAGTTAAACGTTTAAAATTTTTTCCATCTATATCTATCAAACCAAGATTTATTGTACCATCATTTTGAAAAACAAAAACAATTTTTTTACCGTCGTTGGAAACTGAAGGATTATTTGCCCGCAACCCAAAAGTTAAACGAGTTTCTTTTTCTTCATTAATGTCGTAAACATATAAATCATGAATATTTGTCATTTTAGGATTTTCATCACTTAACTTCGAGTAAATTATTTTGTTTGTCCCATTTACAAAGCTTGAAGTTGAACGGACACCATTTGCAATCAATTTTTCTTTTTTAGTTTCAAAATCAAAAAGATAAAGCGAAGACAAACTGAAGTAATCATTTGTTTTGTTGGAAACATATAAAAGTTTTTTACCATCTTTCGAAAAAGTTGGATAAAAATTTCCGAAGCCATCTTTTGTTATTATTTCTCCTGCCACAAGATTTGATAAAACATCTTTTGAGCGTTCTTTATAATTATTTATTAAGAATGTTTTCCATTCATTATAAATCTCATTACCACTTTTACCTAAAACATCTTCAAAAGCTGCATCAATAGTAAAGTTGGTTAATTTCCCAAGTTTATAAGAAATTAATCTAAGTTTATCTTCACCATATTTTTGCGAAATATATCTGGTTAAAGCAAAACCAGAATTATAAACAGATTCGTTGCCTAAACTTGTTTTATCAAATACACCCATTTGATTCCATGTTAACATTTTATCTTCAAGTGCATAACTTCTTAAAATCATATCGCGATGTGTATCCCAATTATCATAATTAAAATCTTTTCTCATATATTGTGCTGTACCTTCAGCAAACCAGGCTGGTACATTGATTCCAGGTATTGGATATGAAGCAATAAAATTTGGGAATCCATATAAAATATCTGGCCGACGTTTATCTTCATAATTCAAAAATTGTAAATAAAATATTGGAAGTGTTCTTGAAAATTTCATTGCGGATTGAATTTGGACCATGTGAGTAAATTCATGCGAAATTACATTACGCAACCAATTGTGAGTACCACGTAAATCAAAATCCAATGATGAAGCCCATATTTCAATTTTGTTATCAAAAAAATATGTTGCACCATTGGAATAATCATCAATGTCTTTAATAATGTAATCAACCAATTCAGGTTCATACTGATATAAAGAAGTTATTGGTCCCCATATTTCATCAGCTATTTTAGCAACAACTTTAGCTGTTCTTTCAGCACCATCATGAAAGTGAACGCGAATATGTTTACCTTTGATTGTGTTCCAATTATAGCTTGGGTTAAATTCATTCACTTGAGCATAAAGTGAATAAAAAATAAAAAATATTATTAGAATTTTTTTCATGAATTATTTTATCACTGCAATTTTTATAATTTTAAAAGCTGATTTACCACTAATACTTTCTGCTTGGATATTTGCATAATAAACACCACTTTGAACTTTTGTAACATCCCAAACAATTTCATTTTCAAAACCACCTTGAGCATTCGACTGAAGAGTTGTAATATGTTCACCAGCTAAATCAAAAATTCGAATTGTAATTTTTGAATCCTCATTAACATAAAATCTGATATTTGTAAAATTACCATAAGTTGGATTTGGCCAGTTATATGCTTTGTCTAATGGGAAATATACAGTGGAAATTTGATTCTTATTTGATATTTCAACAAATGAATTATTTGTTGAATTTTGATAAGTGCTTTTCCAAATACTTTTACCTTGACTGTTTGATAATTGCCACACTGAGATATTTTTATCTTTATCTAATGCAATTATAATTGGTTTGTATTGTGGAATTGGTCCCATTGTTGGCAATTCTTCTTCATATAAAAATAAATTTGTGATATCTGAATTGGCAACCTTAATTGGATATCCATAAATCATTTTCCCATCATTAGAATTTATTACTATTAATTCCCCATAATTATTTGTTATTATAATTTCTTGTACACCATCCTTGTTTAAATCCACAAGAAGTGGTGTTCCAACAAAATATTTACCAGTTGGCAATTGAAATGGGAAATTTTCTATTTGAGTTCCATTAATGTTATAAATAGTAATTTCGTTTTCATTATTCAAAACAATAAATAT
>CAZVBT010000014.1:0-4093 GCA_964625385.1 uncultured Melioribacter sp.
TACTGGGGCAGAAAAAACGATAATTGGTGCAATTGGGGTTAAACCAAACTTTGATATACGTAATATTAGCATACTTGATGGAGTTGAAGAAGTATATCGAGTTACAACACCATTTAAATTAGCAAGCAGAAGTTTTCAAGAGCATAACACAGTCGTAAAAATTAAAGATGTAGAAATTGGCGGAAATAAAGTTGTGATGATGTCGGGTCCATGTTCAATTGAAAACGAAGATCAAATTTTTAAGTTAGCAAAAATTGTAGCTGATTCTGGTGCAAAAATTTTACGAGGTGGTGCTTTCAAACCAAGAACATCACCTTATACTTTTCAAGGCTTAGGTGAAGAAGGTTTGAAATTAATGAGAGCTGCAGCTGATGAATTTAATTTACTTGTTATTACAGAAGTTATGCAAAATGAACAAATAGAATTAATTTATAAATACACCGATATTTTTCAAGTTGGGGCTCGTAACATGCAAAATTTTTCTTTATTAAAGGAACTTGGCAAAATTGATAAACCGATTATGTTAAAAAGAGGCATTGCAGCAACAATTGAAGAATGGTTAATGTCTGCTGAATATATTTTATCGGGTGGAAATAAAGATGTTATTTTGTGTGAAAGAGGAATAAGAACATTCGAAAATTATACAAGAAACACTTTCGATCTTTCTGCTATTCCTGTCGTTCATAAAAAAAGTCATTTACCTGTAATTGCAGATCCATCGCACGCAACTGGATTAAGAGATCAGGTGCCGCCAATGGCTCGTGCCGCTGTTGCCGCCGGTGCTGATGGATTAATGATTGAAATACATCATGACCCCGAAAAAGCTTTAAGCGATGGTCCTCAAGCTTTATTGCCCGAAACTTATCTTAAACTTATGAATGAACTTCAAAAAATTGCTGAAGCTATTGGCAGGACGTTAATTTGAAAATCAAAAGTATTTCGATATTAGGTTTAGGTTTAATTGGTGGCTCAATTGCAAAATCATTAAAAGCATGTGATGCCACCTTGAAAATTTATGGATATGATAAAAATGAAATTCTTGAGTTAGCTTTTTCTCAAAATGTTATTGATGAAAAACTTAATTCGATTGAAGAATCAGTTAAATCTGAAATTATATTTCTCTGCTTTCCTTTAGATTATTCTCTTCAGGTATTCAAAGAACTTGCACCAAAATTAAATTCATCAAATCTTTTAACTGATGTCTGTGGTGTTAAAAATATTTTTCATGAAGAATGGAAAAATCTAAATTCAAAAGGTTTTTTTGTTGGCGGACATCCGATGACTGGCAAAGAAGTTAGTGGATTTCATAATTCTGATTCTCTCCTTTTTGAAAATTCCATTTACATTTTAACGAATGAAGTAAAAGATTATTTTGCTTGGGAGGATTTTATTGAAGTTATACATAAACTTGGTGCAAGAATAAATTTCCTTTCGCCAAAAGTTCATGATATTGTTGTTGCATCAGTAAGTCATCTTCCTCAACTTCTTGCAATTTCTCTGATAAACTCTGCTAGTTTGCAAAACAGTGACATTCATTTTTATGATTATGCAGCTGGTGGATTTCGTGACATGACAAGAATCGCTTCAAGCAGTTTCGATATTTGGGAATCAGTAATAAAATTAAATAAAGAAAAAATTCTTGCCGCTTTAGATTCATTCGAAAATGAATTTCAGCAAGTCAAAAATATAATTGCTAATGGTGATCTTAATAAACTTTCAGAAAAATTTGAATCAGCCCGAAAGAAAAGAGATGAAATTCCTAAAAACAGAAAAGGTATGATTTCTCAATTGTTTGATTTATTTGTTTTTGTAAAAGATCAACCCGGAGAAATATCAAAAATTTCTACTGCACTTTACAGACAAAATATAAATATAAAAGACATGGAGTTACTCAAAATTCGCGAAGGATCAGGAGGAACTTTTAGATTATCATTTTCAAAATCAGAGGAAGTTAAACTAGCAAAAAAAATTTTAGAAGAAGAAGGTTTTATAACTAATCTATAAAAACTTATTAACAGCATCGGCAACACGTTTACCATCAATCGCTGCCGAAACAATTCCACCTGCGTAACCAGCACCTTCTCCACATGGAAATAATCCTTCAACTTGAATATGCATTAATGATTCTTTATCCCGGGTTATTCTGATTGGTGAACTGGTTCTTGTTTCTGGAGCTAAAATTTGTGCTTCTTCAGTAAAATATCCTTTCATTTTTTTATCAAATACAAACAAACTCTTCATTAAACTTTTTACAATTTGTTTAGGTAATAATTCATGTAATGGAGCAGAAACTGTTCCCGGTATGTAAGATGTTTTTGGTAAAGATGATGATAATTTATTTTTAACAAAATCTGTGATTCGTTGTGCAGGTGCTATTTGATTTTCCCCTCTATATTCAAACATAACTCTTTCAATCTCTTTTTGAAATTCAACACCTGCAAAAACACCAAATTCATTTTTTGACTGCCAATCTTTTTCATCAACTGTTACTACAAATCCAGCATTAGCAAAAGGTGAATCTCTTTTCGAAATGCTCATTCCATTTAATACTAATTCATTTTGTGAAGTTGATGCTGGAATTATAATTCCACCCGGACACATACAAAACGAATAAACACCCTTATCATCAATTTGACAAGATAAATTATAACTTGATGCAGGTAGGTTAGGATCTTTTTCTTTTGAATGATATTGAATTTCATCAATTAATTTTTGTGGATGTTCTATTCTAACGCCAACTGCAAAAGGCTTTTTCTCTATTAAAATTTTTTTATTGTTCAATAAATAAAAAATATCTCTTGCAGAATGACCTGTTGCAAGTATAACTGCATTAGAGAAAAATTCTTTTTCACTATTAACAACTACTCCTTTAACTTTATTGTTCTCAATGATTAAATCAGTAACAAGAGAATTAAAAAATATTTCTCCACCGCACTTTAAAATTGTTTCCCTTATCTTCTGAACAATTTTGGGCAATTTATTTGAACCAATATGAGGATGTGTATCAACTAAAATTTCATTATCGGCGCCATGTTGAACTAATATCGTTAAAATTCTTTTTATATCACCACGTTTAGTAGCACGTGTATATAATTTACCATCTGAGTATGTACCAGCTCCACCTTCACCAAAACAATAATTAGAGTTTTCGTTAACAATTCCGAATTGTTGTATTTGCCTTAAATCTCTTCTTCTTTGTTGAACATCTTTTCCCCTTTCAAAAATTATTGGCTTAATTCCAAGTTCAATTAATTTTAAAGCTGAAAACATTCCGGCAGGACCCATTCCAACTATAATAGCAGATTTATTTGTTTTAACTTCATTGAATTGAATTGGTAGAAATATGTCCTTGGAATTTTCATTAATGTAAACAAGCAGTTTCAATTTGTAATGCGGAATTCTCAATCGAGCATCAATTGACCTTCTGATAACCTGAACAGCTGTTATCTCTTCAGTTGATAACTTTAAATGTTTTGCAGCTTCATTTTTATGAAATGAATAATCATCAACAAAACTTGGCAATACACTGATTTCAATTTCTTTTATCATAGAATTGTGTCCTCTGTTTTGAGGAAAAATTTTTTATTAATATGTAGCTTTAGTTACCCCACCATCAACAACAATAGTTTGGCCAGTAATATAACCAGCTTGTTCACTTGCTAAAAAACCAACCATCGCAGCAATTTCATCAGGACGAGCTAATCTTTTCATTGGAACATCATTTGCCATATTCGCTAACACTTCTTCGTGAGAAATATTTAATTGTTTAGCACGAACAACTGCAAGTTCATATAATCTGCTTGTTAAAGTATAACCAGGAGCAACATTGTTAATAGTGATATTATATTTTCCAATTTGTGTGCTTAATGTTTTAGCAAAAGCTGTTACACCACTTCTTAAAGAATTAGATAAAATTAAATTATCAACTGGTTGTTTTACAGAAAGAGAAGTGATATTTACAATTCTTCCCCAATTTTTCTTTTTCATAGTTGGAAGTACTAATCTTGTAAATCTAACAGCGCTCATTAATACCTGATTAAATGCATGTTCCCAATTATCATCATTTAATTCTTCAAAATAACCGGGAGTAGGT
>CAZVBT010000015.1:0-10221 GCA_964625385.1 uncultured Melioribacter sp.
TGCAAAAACTAAAAGAAAGTTATCATGATTAAATTTCTCACAGCTGGCGAATCACATGGAAAAGGATTAACAACAATTGTTTCCGGATTCCCTTCTAACTTTGAATTGAATGAATCATACATAAATTTTCATTTGGCACGAAGACAAATGGGTTATGGTCGTGGTTTAAGAATGAAAATTGAAACAGACAAAGCTGAAATACTTTCGGGTGTGCGTTTTGGTAAAACGCTTGGTTCACCAATCTCACTTTTTATCAAGAACAAAGATTGGGAAAACTGGACTGATAAAATGAGTGTTGAACCAATTAATAAAGAAATTGAAAAGATTACAATTCCAAGGCCGGGACACGCAGATTTAGTTGGTACATTAAAATATAATTATGATGATATAAGAAACTCAATTGATCGCTCAAGTGCAAGAGAAACAGCGGCCCGTGTTGCAGCCGCTTCTGTTGCAAGAAAATTTTTATCTAACTTTAACATTCACATAGGAAGCTTTGTTGAAAGTATAGGTGGCATTTATTCAAAAGATAATTTTATAAATAAATTTTTTAATAACGAACTTCCTCTAAATTATTCTTCCGAAAAGTTAAATCATCTTTCAGATAAAAGTTCTGTTCGTGTTTTGGATATTCAACAAGAAAAGAAAATTATTAGCAAAATAAAACTTGCTAAGAAAAAAGGTGATACACTTGGAGGAACTTTTTTTGTAATAATCACTGGTGTTCCTGTTGGTCTTGGAAGTTTCATAAGTTATGATTCAAAAATTGAAGCATCACTTGCTCAAGCAGTAATGTCTATTCATGCAGTTAAAGGTGTTGAAGTTGGAATTGGTTTTGAAAACGCCAGTCTTTTGGGTTCTCAGGTTCACGATGAAATCATAATTAAGAAAAATAATTTTTATCGCAAAACAAATCGTGCCGGTGGAATTGAAGGTGGAATTACTACAGGACTTCCAATTATAATTCGCGCTGCAATGAAACCAATAGCAACATTAATGTCACCAATTGAATCTGTTGATTTGACAACGATGAAAAAAGTGCTTGCCCGCCGTGAAAGGAGTGATTTTGTTGCCGTTCCAGCTTGTGCTGTTATTGCTGAATCTATGGTTTCTTGGGTTATTGCCGATTTCTTTTTGCAAAAGTTCGGAGGTGATTCATTTGAAGAAGCTTATGAAAATTACATTAACTATATTCAAAAATATTTTTCAAGAGTAAAATCTAAATTTGGGAAAAAATAATTTCATTTATGATCAAAATTCAACGTTTTGTTTTTAATTATTTTTATGAGAATACATATTTAGTTTGGGATGATGATTCTAAGAATGCTATTATCATTGATCCTGGTATGCAGGTTTTAGATGAAGAAATCAGGATAAAAAATTTTATCAGTGATGAATCACTCAACTTAAAATATCTCATCAATACTCATTGCCATATTGATCATATACTTGGTAATAATTTTATTAAAACAAATTATGATGTTAAATTTTACGCACCTGAGGAAGATCTTTTTTTACTAAATTCTTTAGAACATCAAGCAAATATCTTTAATATAAAATTTAAAAGTTCTCCTTTACCAGATGTTTATTTAAACGAAAATGTTAAACTAAAAATTGGCAATTCAAAATTAGATTTCATTTTTACGCCGGGGCATACGCCTGGTGAATATTGTATTTATCTACCTGAAGAAAAAATTCTTTTTTCTGGAGATGTTTTATTTAAAGAAAGTATCGGCAGAACTGATTTGTGGAAAGGGAATCATAAACAATTACTTAATTCAATAAAAAATAAATTACTCATTCTTGATGATGATGTAATAGTTTATCCGGGACATGATATGAGTACAACCATTGGTCATGAAAAAGTTAATAATCCTTATTTAATTTTTTGATTTGCTTTAACGAAACAATATATTGCCTTAAAAATTTGGCAATTATTTTATGATTTCTTATCAGACACAAAAGAATCTAAAGTTTATATTTTCACTTTTTGTTCTATATCTAATTTTATTTGAATTTATAATACCAAAAAATAAATTCATTCCTCAACCAACTACTTTTTTCGAATCTTTTTTACATCTTTGGTCTGTTTATGATTTATTATTTCCATTATTATCTACAGCATCTATAGTTTATTTATCAATATTTATAAGTTTTCTCTTTGTTTATTATTTCAGAAGTTTAATTATTAAAAATGTTATTACTTATCGTTCAAAATTACAAGTGTTAAATGTTTTCAAATACATACCTGCTTTTTTTATAGTCTTATTATTTTCATTGTGGTTTAGGGATTCTTTTAGCGCTGAAATTGTATTTGCTATTCTTGTTTCATTAGTTATGATTGTCAAAAAAATAAATGAATTAATTTTAGATGTTAAAAAGGAGTATGTAATATTTGCTCATCAGGTAAATCCAAATAAAATATTTTCGGAAGTATATTGGAAAAGTATTTTACCAAAATTATTTACATATCTGTATGAATTACAATTTTACCTTTGGATTTTAATTTTAGTTTATGAATTCATTTCTGAATCCTATGGTATCGGATCTATTTATAAACAAGCTTTAACATATTTTGATATAGGTGCAGTATTTTCAATTTCTATAACCGTAAGTATGATAATTTGGCTTAGTAATTTTATTATCAAGTTAATTGAAATGAAAAAAATATTCTGGAACATCGAATGAACTTATTTATCTCAAAAACATACAACAATTATGGTATTAAAAAGACAATTTTTGAAAATTTTCAATTAGACCTTAATGAAGAAAAAATAACTTCAATTGTTGCTCCTTTTAACAGTGGAAAATCAACTTTATTTAAAATCTTAGCAGGTATTGAACAAGCTGATGAAAAATTTAAACCGATACAAAATACTTTCTTAATTACATGTAAGCCAATGTCTTTTCCATGGATGAATTTAAAGGAAACACTTTTATTCGCAAATAAAAATTTAGATGATGAAAAGATTAATGAAATAGCAAAAATTGTCGGGATTGATGGTTATGAGACTCATTTGCCTCACAACAAAAGTTTTGGATTTCGTTTTAGAATAACTTTAGCAGCAGCGTTGGGAAAAAATGTAAATTTAATTTTGCTTGATGAACCATTTCAGGATATGGAGAATATAACTAAAAATGAATTATACCAATTATTAGTTGATTTGAATAAAACATTAAACATTGGATTTATTATCGGGACATCAAATTTGAATGAAGCTATATTACTATCCGATGAAATTATTTTGTTAAAAAATATTCCTCATAAAACCTATAACAAATTTGATATTTATCATACATCTCAAAAAATTGAAGAAAGAATCAAATCTGATGTATTTATTTCAACTAATCAAAAAATTATAAATATTATAAATCAAGATGAGTTTAGTCAATCAATCAATTATGTGTTATGAAAAAGAAAATTGAAAAATTAGAAAAGTTACGTAAAGATGCATTAATCGGCGGTGGAAAAGATAAAATTGATCAGCAACATCAAAGAGGGAAATTAACTGCCCGTGAAAGAATTGAATTACTTGTTGATGAAGGTTCATTTTCTGAAGTAGATATGTTTGTAAAACATCGCGCCACAGAATTTGGACTTGAAAAACAAAAAATAATTGGTGATGGAGTTATAACTGGATTTGCAAAAATATCCGGAAGAAACATTGCAATATTCAGTCAAGATTTTACTGTATTTGGCGGTTCACTTTCTGAAACTAATGCAAAAAAAATTTGCAAAATAATGGATATGGCTTTAAAGCTTGGAATTCCAATTATTGGTTTAAATGATTCCGGTGGAGCAAGAATTCAAGAAGGTGTTACTAGTCTTGGAGGTTATGCAGATATATTTTTGAGAAATACATTAGCCTCAGGTGTAGTTCCGCAAATTTCAGCAATACTCGGCCCATGTGCGGGTGGTGCAGTATATTCACCTGCAATTACAGATTTTATATTTATGGTTAAAAATACTAGCCACATGTTTGTTACTGGTCCGAATGTAGTTAAAACAGTAACGCACGAAGAAGTATCATTTGAAGACTTAGGAGGTGCAGAAACTCATGCAACCAAAAGTGGTGTCGCTCATTTTATTTATGAAAATGAAATTGAGTTGCTGCAATCAATTAGAAAACTTATTGATTACTTACCATTAAATTGGAAAGAACTTCCACAAGAAAAAGAATTTGACTTTTCCCAAAATTTAATTATTGATTCACTCGATGAAATTATTCCAGAAAATCCTAACAAACCTTATGATATGAAATTAATTATTAATGAGTTACTTGATGATTCTGAATTTTTAGAAGTTCATGAAAATTATGCCCAGAATATTATAGTTGGTTTTGGAAGAATTGCAGGACAAACAATCGGAGTAATTGCAAATCAACCAGCAGTACTTGCAGGAGTATTAGATATTAATGCCTCAATCAAAGGAGCAAGGTTTGTTCGCTTTTGTGATGCTTTCAATATTCCTTTACTTGTTTTAGAAGATGTTCCGGGATTTTTACCTGGTACCGAACAAGAATGGAATGGAATAATCCGACATGGTGCAAAATTACTATTTGCATTTAGCGAAGCAACCGTTCCAAAGGTTACAGTAATAATTCGAAAAGCTTATGGTGGAGCTTATGATGTAATGAATTCAAAACATATTCGCGGCGATTTTAATTTTGCCTGGCCAAGTGCCGAAATTGCTGTCATGGGACCAAAAGGTGCAGTTGAAATTATTTTCAAAAAGGAAATTTCAAATGCTGAAAACAAAGAAGAAAAACTTAATGAAGTATTAAATGACTACATTGAAAAATTTGCCAATCCATATATTGCAGCTGAACGTGGATTTATAGATGAAGTTATTATTCCAAGAGAGACAAAGTTAAAAATTATAAATGCATTTCAGTTGTTAAAAAGTAAAGTAGATATAAATCCAAAGAAAAAACATTGTAACATACCTTTGTAATTAACAATCTGATTACTGAAAGATGTTATTTGCAATTATCAATTCGTAATTTGCAATTAAAAATTATAACCTTGCTTTATAGATACACCACTCCTAATTTTACATCACTAAAAAAAAATAATAGGTGATTTGTGAATCCAATTAATTCTGCTATTGTTAATTTTGTAAAAATTCTACCAAAACCTGCTGTTTATATTTTTGCTAAAAAATATATAGCTGGTGAAAAACTTGAAGATGGAGTAAGAGTTGTTAAAGAACTTAACTCAAAAGGTATTTTAGCTACAATGGATGTATTAGGTGAAGCAGTTACAACAAAAAAAGAATGTATTGATGCTAAGAATGAATGTTTACTTGTTTTAGACACAATCCAAAAGAATAATCTGAATTCTAACTTGTCTTTAAAACCAACTCAATTAGGTTTGGCTATTGATGAAGAATTCTGTTACAATCAATTAGTCGAAATAGTTGAACTTGCTAAAAGTTATAATAATTTTGTAAGAATTGATATGGAAGACTCTCCATTTACAGATGCTACTATTAATTTATTTAAACGCATTAAAGAAAAATATGACAATGTTGGAATGGTTGTTCAAGCATATTTAAAGAGAACTTTAGATGATGTAAAAAAACTTAACAAACTTGGAACAAACTATCGTTTATGCAAAGGTATTTATATTGAACCTGATGAAATTTCATATAAAGATTATCAAAAGGTTCGTGATAATTATCTTGAAATATTAAAACAAATGTTTACAGATGGAAATTATGTAGGTATAGCAACACACGATGATTATTTAGTTGAACATGCATATAATATGATTAAGGAAATGAATATTCCAAAAGATAAATTTGAGTTTCAAATGCTTTATGGTGTTAAAGAAAATTTGAGAGATAAAATTAATGCAGATGGTTACAAGATTAGAATTTATGTCCCGTTTGGTGAGCATTGGTATAAATATTCTATTCGTCGTCTTAAAGAAAATCCAAACATTGCATGGTACATAACAAAAAGTATATTCTCATTTAATTAATGAATGTAATTGGAATTGAAAGTTCGTGCGATGAAACTTCTGTTGCTGTAATTAGCAATGGAAAAGTTCTATCAAATTTAGTTGCTTCTCAAGATATACATAAAATTTATGGCGGAGTTGTGCCTGAGTTATCAAGTCGGGCACATCTTCAAATGATTTTACCACTTGTTAAAAAAGCAATTCAAGTATCAAAAATTCAAAAAGAAGACTTAAATGTAGTTGCCGCTACTGCTGGTCCTGGCTTGATTGGAGCTTTATTAGTTGGTTTGACTTTTGCAAAAGGTTTTGCATATTCATTAAATAAACCATTTGTTCCTGTTAATCACATCGAAGGACACATTTTTTCCGGCTTTCTGATGGAAGAGAAACCTCAATTTCCATTTTTATGTTTGGTGGTTTCAGGTGGTCATACTTTATTGTTATATGTTGAAAATGATTTAAAGATTAAAAAGCTTGGTTCAACTGTTGATGATGCTGTTGGTGAAGCATTTGATAAAGTTTCTAAGTTAATTGGATTAGGTTATCCTGGCGGACCAATAATTCAAAAATATGCTGAAAAAGGATGTGTAACTGAAATAAAATTTCCTGTTGCCAGATTAAAATCAAAATATGATTTTTCTTTTAGTGGTGTAAAAACTTCTGTCCTTAGGTTTGTTCAAAAAGAATTTGGAGATACTAAAATTCCTGAGAAAGATTTGGCAAATATTGCTTATGCATTTCAAAATTCAGTTGTTGATGCATTAACTGAAAAAGTAGAATTGGCTTTGAAGAATTTTTCTGTAAAGTCTTTAAGTTTAGTTGGTGGTGTTGCAGCAAATAAATTATTAAGAGAAAAATTAAATCAATTATCAATTGAAAATAAAATTAGTTTTATTGCTCCATCTTTAGAATATTGTGGTGATAATGCAGCAATGATTGCTTATCGTGGACAAAAACTTTATGAAGCGGGATTGAAATTTGATTTTAATTATAATGCATATCCGAATTTAAATAAAAACACATTTATTGAAGAATGAAAAATTTGTTTAACAAAATATTTATAAACAAAAGTGAATTGTACCTTTTGATTGTTTGGTTAATTTGCGTACTGGCAGTAATGTATTTTGCTTTTATTATTCCAAATAAATTTCCATACTCAACAACAGTTGAATTTGAAGTAAAAAAAGGTCAAACTATCAAAGAGGTTGCTGATTCATTATACGCCAAAAAAATTATTCCCAATAAATTTAATTTCAGATTGGCTGTTTTCTTAAAAGGTGCTGAAAAAAAAATTAAAGCTGGTGATTATTTGATTGATAAAGCGTTAAATTATTTTCAGCTAATTGATATTCTTACCGGAGAAGTGAAATCCCTGCAAAAAAAAATTACTATTCCTGAAGGCATAGACCAATATCAACTTGCTTCCTTGTTAAAGAGGGAAATTGGAATTGATTCAGTTGAGTTTATCTCTTTATCTCAAAGTAAAAGTTTTATTCTATCTCTTGGATTAAATGTTGATAATCTTGAAGGTTATCTTTTGCCAGAAACATATTTTCTCTACTCATCAATGAATTCACAAAGTATTCTGAAAAAGCTAAATATTGAATTAAAAAATTTCTTAAAAGATAAACAGAAAAGAATAAAAGAATTAAAAATGACTGAACATGAAGTTTTAACTCTGGCTTCAATAATTGATGCTGAATCAAACAACTTTGAAGAGTTTAAAAAAATTTCTGCTGTATATCATAATAGATTAAAAATTGGAATGCCATTGCAAGCTGATCCAACAATTTCATATTTAATTAGATATAGAGAAAACAAAACAATTTATAAAAAAGATTTAATGATAGAATCAAAATTCAATACTTATAAATATTCTGGTTTGCCACCAGCACCAATAAATAATCCGGGCAAACAAGCAATACTTGCAACACTTTATCCTGAAAAAAATAATTTATTATATTTTGTTGCAGATGGAAATGGTTCACATTTATTTGCTTCAAATTATAATGAACATTTACAAAATGTTACTAAGTATAGACAATGGAAAAAATCTCAAAACTAATTATAAATTTTATCTCATTTATTTTTCTTTGGTCTTGTGCAAATCAAATTGCACCAAGCGGAGGAGAAGTGGATAAAATTCCACCAGAAGTTTTAGAAACATATCCACAAAATAGAACAACAAATTTTAATGATACTCATTTTGAAATAAAATTTAGTGAATATGTTGATAGACTTTCTGTACAGAATGCTGTTTTTATTTCTCCATCTTTGAAATATGGTTTTGAATATAATTGGTCTGGTAAAACTTTAAATCTTGAATTCAGAGATACTCTTCAGCAAAATACAACTTATACAATTACAATAGGTACTGATATAGTTGATTTGAATAATCGTAATAAACTTGCTTTCCCTTATACATTTTCTTTTTCAACTGGAAATAAAATTGACACTGCAAAAATTTCGGGTAAAGTTTATGCCGATTCACCATCTGGAATTTTTATTTATGCATATAAAAATAAAAATGATTTTAATCCTGAATTTGATAAACCTAATTACATTACACAAATTGGGAATGATGGTAAATTCCAATTAAATGGATTGAGCGATGGTGACTATAAAATTTTTGTATTGAAAGATAAATCTCAAGATTTATTTTATAATGCTAATGACGATGAGTTTGGAATTCAATCGCAAAAAATTGAAATAGATTCATTTAACCAAATTTATAATAATCTTAATTTCTTTTTGACAAAAGAAGATACCATTCCACCTCGATTATCATCTGCATTTATGAGAGACAGAAATCATATCATAGTAGAATTTACTGAACCTGTTGATAGCTCAAAAATAAACTCGGATAATTTTTATTTATTTGATTCATTGAGTAATAAAAAAGTAAAAGTAAAATATTTTTATAAGTACGATGCAAAACCAAAGCAGTTTTATCTCGCATTAAGTGATTCATCTTCATTTCAAAAATATTTTTTAGTTGCTGAAAATATCTTCGACTTAAAAGGAAATTCTACTCCTCAAGATAAAATTCAATTCCTATTAAAAGATCAAAAAGATACATCGAATATAAAACCAGTTAAAGTTTTTGGAGATTTATACAATGGAAAAGTTGATCATCAAGAAGCAAAACTTAAAATCCAATTCAATGATGGAATAGACCTAAATGATGCTAATAATAGATTAAAAATTGAAGACAATAAAAAAAATGTTTTACAATTCAGTGTGAATAAAATTGACGATGCGCTATTTGAAGTAACTTTAATTAGTAAATTAAAACAAGCAACCGATTATTATCTTTTTTTTAACGCAAATAATCTAATCAACTATGCAGGTAAATCAATTGACACAACTTATAAAATTACTTTCACATCAAATTCTGAACTTGATTATACTGGCGCTTCAGGGAAAATATATGAAGATGATTCAGATAATTTAATTGTTAATCTAAAGTCTGTGAGCAATAAAAAAAAGTACACAAAGAAAATTGATAAGAATAAAAATTTCAATTTTGAAAAAGTAGCTCCAGATAAGTATTTACTATGGGCGTTTAAGGACAATAATAATAATGATAAATATGACTTTGGCAAGATAAAACCATTTGAATATTCAGAAGAATTCTTTTTTTATCCCGATACATTAAATTTAAGAGCAAGATGGCCAGTTGGAGATATTGAGTTCAGATTAAAGAAAAAGTGATTTTAATTCATTTGTCTAATTAATTACCAAGAAAGTATTTTCTTAATATGTAATCGAGATTTTAATTTTATAATGCAAATTTTTAATACCAATAAAATAAAAACAAAAAGGGTGAAGCATGGACTTAAATATCAAAGGGAAAAATGTTTTAGTTTCAGCTTCCAGCTCAGGAATTGGTAAAGCCGTAGCTGAATTTTTTATAAATGAAGGTTGTAACGTTGCCATCTCTTCAAGTAATAAAGAAAATTTATTGAAGACAGTTAATGAATTTAAAACCTCGCATAATTATGAGGTACTTTGGGAAGTTTGCGATATTAACATTAAAAGTGAAATTGAACAACTAGTAAAAACAGTTACAAATACATTTGGTTCTATAGATATTTTAGTGAATAATTGCGGCGGACCTACTCCCGGTTATTTTGAAGAATTAAATGATGATAATTGGGAACATGCATTTAATCAGGTATTAATGAGCGCTGTTAGATTTACAAGATTAGTACTTCCAACTATGAAAAAGAAAAATTGGGGAAGAATTGTAAATAT
>CAZVBT010000016.1:0-7560 GCA_964625385.1 uncultured Melioribacter sp.
AAATTGATAATTTTACAACAGAATTTATAATGCCTTAATATGTTAGTAAATTTAGTTAACCATCTTGGAAATAAAATTATAGATGAAGCAAACAATTATGTATTGCTCGAAAAATCTTTATGGTTATTACAAAGCAATTTACAAAATTTAAATAAAGAACAAATTAATTGTAATGTATTTAGTGGCTTAAATTACTTAGTAAATTTTATTGATGAACAAAACAATAAAATTATAAATCATGCTGGCAACAGAATAGTGTTTGAACATGCTATATACAATAAACAAGCAAACTTGCATAATGACATACATGATAATATAGTATTAATAATAAATGCATTAAATGAAAAATTGAATAATTACAACAAAGAACAAATTACAAATGAAATAATTATAGCATTGCAACAATTATTAAATTACAATGAGGAGGAAATAAATATTTTAATAGATAAATATTGCAATAACGAATTAAATAATTACAATAAAGATAATGTTAAACTAATAATACGAAAGGTATTAGGGTATTGGAAAGAAATATATTATAGAATAAAAGAGGTATAATATGGCAGATGAAAGAATAAAACAACAGCAAAAGACAACATCATTAGTAAATGATGACTCGTTTGTAATAGACAGATTAGTGCCAGACCAAACATTTAGAGTTGAGTTTGGTGATCTGAAAAATCAAATTTTATCACTTGAAGTCAACGATATTGGCATTGCTGGTGATCTTGGTTTTGGAGTTGGTATTTGTCCAAGTGAATTATTGCCATCATATTTAATTGGTATGACGGGATATACAGATAAAGCAAGCGATAATTATGGCAATTATGTTTGTACAATAGATGGATCAGTTATGGTATGGATTCCAGCGTTTGTTTTCAAAATTACAAATGATATAAATCCACCTTTCAATGGCACTAAAGTCGAAATAAAATCTTTCAAGAATTATGGATATGTTGAAGATGCTGCTATTGCGGATGGTTATGCTTTACATCGTGCATTCATTGATGGTGGTGCGATTAAAAAAGGTTTTTTTGTTGACAAATATAAATGGAGCTTAACGAATTTTATTTATGATACTTCTGGCATTGCATCATCAATAAAAAACGGTAATCCTATATCATCATCAGCTGAATCGAAGAGAAATGCGACAAACAATTATGCAGGATCATTTAGTAATTGCAAGAGCAATGGTCAAATTCCAGCCGACAATTATGGCGGTGCATGGGCAGCGGCGAAATCCCGCGGGAATGATTTCGCGATCTGGAGTATGTTCATTCATTCAGCCCTTGCAATGCTATCCCTTGCACATGCACAAGCTGCGACATCATTAACAAACTGCGCTTGGTATGATGCTACTGGAGTAAAGAACTTTCCGAAAGGCAATAATAATTACGGTGCAGATTACAATGATTCTTCAGTTACTTTTTCTGTATGCAGTGATTCATACTGGTCGAGTAGAAATGAAGCGAGAAAAAACGGAAGTGGCACGCTATTTAGTAAAACAACTCACAATGGTCAAAATTGTGGGGTTAGCGATATACAAGGTGATCAGTGGCAAATCGCTCAAGGATTTACTTGTATTGCAACATCAAAATCAATAACGGCAATTACACGTCAAGTGCAAGCTATATTTACAATAACTGCACATGGATTCCAAACAAATGATATAATAATAATTGATGATAGCTCAACAGCCGAGTGGAATAATTTGTTACAGTATCGCTTTTTCGATGTCGAAGTTATTGATGCAAATACTTTTAAATTGAAAAAGAGAACAAATGATGCTTACAATGGAACTTATGTAGATACAAGCACTTTAATTGCGGATTATGTTTCTGGTTTTTCAGCTGTAAAAGGAACATTTTACATATTAAAAGAAAGCATTTCATTGAAAAATGTAATGGGCGGAAGTGGTGGTGCGAATGATCACTTCTCCAATGCTACTATTTTTGATTCAGTTGATCTTTCTGCGATTTTGCTAAATTATTATTCAAGTGATAGATTTGGAAGTGGCACGAATCAAGTTTTAGCATTCGATACCAACAGGGCTGCAAATAATTATAGATTAACTGCTCTTGCATTACCAAAGGATGGTAATGCATTCAGTGGCGGAGGAACGAATAATTTTGGTGCAGATTATTTTCTTAAATTTATACGAAACGAGATATGCCCTCTTGTCGGCGGCAGTTGGGATGCTACGCGTGCCGGTGCGTGGAATCTTAGTCTGAATGCTGTTCGTACTCATTCCTATAGGGTTGCTTCTGGGCGCGCGTGCCTATATGTGTAGATGTGGAGCGAACGAAAGTGAGCGGAACAAATAACTAACAGATAAAAAATGGCAGAATATTTATTAATAGTAAAAAAGATAAAGGACATGATTGTTTATAACAACGTCATGTTAAAACAATTTCCAAAACACGAGAAGTATCTTCTTGCAAATAAAGTTAGGGAGACCAGTTATGAAATATTTGAAGCCGCCGTAACAATAAATAAAAAGTTTCACAAGAAAACGACCTTCACTGATTTGAATGTGAAGCATGAATTATTAAGACAGTTTATAAATCTTGCTTACGATTTAAAATATATTGATTCACAAAAGCATAGAGTATCACAAACACATGTAGACGAAGTTGGTAAAATGATTGGAGCTTGGATTAAAAAAGAAATGGGATACGATGAGAAGTAGGGTAACGCTGAAAATGTGCCCTCTTGTCGGCGGCAATTGGAATAATACAACGAATGCCGGTGCGTGGAATCTTAATATGAATAATAATCGAACTAATTCCAATAGAAATGTTTCTGGGCGCGCGTGACTCTGATAAATATTTTGAAAGCTGATTTGTTACGGCAAATTAGATGCAAACTATCAAAGGGAGCGTTATCCTTGTCCTTGTTGGCAAAAATGCAACTGAATAATGATTAAAGTAGTGAGAACGAAATTCTAATTATTTAGGAAAATTAAAGAATGAAAAGAGTTGGAAACCTAAAACAGAACTGGTGTAATTACGATGCACTACTCCAGGCGTTTAAGGAAGTTAAAAAGAATAAAAGCTATTACCACAAGATTTTAGAATTTGAAAGTAATCTTGTTGGGAATTTGAATAGAATACTTCAATCATTAGAAGATGGCAGCTATTCAATTCAACCCACAAGAGATTTTTATGTATATGATCCTAAAGAACGTTTAATACAAGCACCACATCTTGAAGATAGAATCGTGCAACATGCAGTTCTTAATTCAGTGCGGGATATTATTGAGCGAAGATTTATAGATCAAACATTTGCATGTATTAAAGAAAAAGGTACTCATAATGCCAGCGATTTATTAAAGAAATATTTAATTAACTATAAAAATGAGGGATATTATCTAAAAATTGATGTGAAGAAATTCTTCTATACTATTGATCACAAAACATTGAATTCACAACTAAGCAAAATTATTAAATGTAAACCTACTCTTGATATGCTCAAGAAATTCTATGAAAATGAATCTGGGAAGGGACTTCCATTAGGGAATGTTACTTCGCAAGTCTTGGCAAATCTCGCATTATCTCCGGTGGATCATTTGATAAAAAGATATTTGAAGCGGAAACATTATGTACGCTATATGGATGATTTAATAATCTTAGCTAAAGATAAATCTGAATTACATAGGGTTTTATTCTTTGTTAAACGGTTATTAAAAACACTTGAATTAGAAGTAAATGAAAAGACTCAAATTGGAAAAATATCTGATGGAGTAGATTTTGTCGGATATAGAACATGGTTCAACAACAGAATAATTCGGAAACGATCTCTTTTTAAAATCAAAAGAGTACTTAAAAAGTATCCTGACATGAGTCACATTGCTTCTTATTTATCTCATTCAATGAGAACTAATTCGCTTACTTATGTGGTCAAACAGATAATAAAAGTTGCTGTCAATTTTATTGAGTTTATAAAAAAATGGTTAATTAAGAATAATAAAAAAGAGGTGTACTATGAAGTATTTCAAAGCTAAAAAGATAATAACGGAATTAACTACATTACTTATCAATCAAATTAACCAAGAAAAACTTATACATTATCATGATGATGGTGAATATGATTATTATGGAGTTGAGACTGAAGATATTGACGGATTTATCGCTGCACAATACCCTGAACTCGAAGCGAAAGAGCTATCATATCAAGAAGTTAAACAAATTTTAGACAATTGTCGGCTAATGAAAGAATTCGACAATATTATAGAGCAAAAGATTGCTGAAAGATATAGTATCGGTAGAGAATTAAAAATGCGTGATTTATCACCTACTGATCCAGAGAGAATTGAATATGAATCCTATAAAGAATCAGTAAAAGCTCCAATTAGATTAAAAAAAATTGAATTCGGACTTATAGAAGGCATCTTGAAAGATTAATTATGACCTTCTCAAATAGCGTGATATAAATATCTCAAAAAACGTGATAAGTTACAATAATCAACTTAATGTATGATTATTAATTAAGTATTAAAGTTAGATTAAATTTTTATGAAAAATATTTTTTAGGGGTTCTATTCTTTTATGAAGAGTAAAGGAAAGTATCCAGATTCTTTTATAACTTTTTGACCTTTTGAAGAATTAATCCAATCAATGAAAATTTTTAATTCTCCTTCTGGTTCTTTAACTGTAAAAAAATACAAGTAACGAATGTATAAATATTTATTATTCAAAATATTTTCAGCATTTGGTTGGATCCCATTAATTGAAAGAATTTTAACATTGGTTGCATAACCAATTCCACCATAACCAATTGCGTTTTTATTTTTTTTAACGAAATCAATAATTTCATTCGTAGTAGAAAATGTTAGTGCAGTTTTATCATATTCTTCACCTTCAAGGACATATTCTTTGAAAAATAAGTAAGTCCCAGAATCTTTATTCCTAATAACAGTTTTAATATCTAAGGAATCAGAATTTAATTCTTTCCAATTTTTAATTTTACCTGTAAATATTTTCTTCAAGTCAGAATTTGATAAATTTTCAATTGGATTATTTTTATTTACAAAAATTGAAAGTGCATCAATTGCTATAAGATTAGCGACACCTAATGAATTATATTTTTCAACTATTTTTTTTGCCTCTTCAGGATATAATTTTCTTGATGAAGTGCAAATGTCAGCATCTCCATGTATTAATTTTTCGATCCCATGTTTTGAGCCACCACCTTCTACTATAATTAAAATATTGGGATGCTCTTTGTTAAACTCATCGGATAAGTTTTTGGTTAGCTCAAGCATTGTGTCAGAACCAATAATTCTAATTACAGATTTATCATTTTGTAAAAAATCGCAAGAGTTAATTAATAATAGGATTAATACACTTAATATAATTTTCATTTTTTTTCTGCTTTATTTTTTAACCTCGCATTATTGAATTCAACACTCTCTATCCATGATGGTTCAGTTTCAGTATTAGAAATTTTCAATACAAATTCTGTTAAAAACTCAGCAAACTGAATGGCAGCAGTGTAATCAATTTCTTGATTCAAATCATCAAAAGGTGTATGATATTTATCTGACATATAATTTATAAAACTTTTAAGAACATCTTCTTCAGTTTTGTTTTTATTTTTTAATCCCTCATAAATCAAAATAGCTGGAATACCAGCCTGTGCAAAAGAAAGTTGATCGGATAAATTAAATTCACCTATTTTTTTAAATTCATTTGGGATATTTTCAACATTTAATTTTTTCTCTTTTGCCAATTTTTGTAAAATATTTTTCAAAGTTGATAACTCGGAGCCTATGCCAACAATCCCTTCAAAATTTCTATTTATTGCAACACCATCTATATTGACATTAGCAATTGTTTTATAAAGTGGGAAAATTGGATTTTCCACATAAAATTTTGAACCAAGCAATCCATATTCTTCACCAGTAGTAGCAATAAAAATTATTGTTCGTTTACTGAAAAATTTATTTTGAATAATTGCTTTGGCTATTTCAAGCATTACTGAAACACCAATGGCATTATCTAATGCGCCATTATAAATTGAATCGTTACCCGTTGGTATTCCTATACCAAGGTGATCATAATGTGCTGATACAATTATATATGAATCTTTTAATTTTTTATCGCTACCTTCAATATAGCCTATGACATTTCTTGAAATAAATGTTCTTTCTTTAAATGAACCTTTGAATTTTAATTTCGTTTTCAAATTGAATGATTTTATTTTATTATTAATATATTCATCGATAATATTTTTGAGATTTTTTTCAGATCCTTTAAATATAAAATCAAGTACTATTGGATTAATAATTATGTTTAGATTTTGATTAACAAAATGTGAAAGGCTAATATTTTCTTTATTAAACTCTTTTTGAACATATTCCCAATTATTAAAGCTAAAAACAGGAATTAAAATAGTCGCAATTGCACCTCTTGAAAAAGCAACTCTATTTTTTAGTTCTATATTACTATGAATAGTACGATTATCACCTTCGAAATAATAAGGATCTACTGATTTAGGTTCGCCATCTAAAAAAATTACAACTTTATTTTCAACATCAAGTTCATAATAATCATTATAATCATATTCTGGGGCTACAATTCCATAGCCAACAAACACAATATCTCTATACTGTGGGATATAATTCAAAGAATTAGTATTAAAAAGAAGATAATCATCAATTATTTTGAGTTTTAATTCTTCATTATTATTCTTTAAGAAAAGTTCTGAATTTTCAAGTGCATAACTTCCATGCATTAAAATATTTTGAAAGTATGTTCCGTTGTTTAATTTTTTAAGTCCTAATTTTTCAAACTCAGCAGCAATATAATTTGAAGCTAAAATTTCACCTTTGCTACCAGTGCCTCTTCCTTCTAAAGAATCACTTGCCAAAATTTGTAAATGTTTTTTTAAAGAATCTGGATTAATGAAATAATCCCTCCGAATGTTTTGAGAATATATTGTAGCAGCTATTGTTATAAATAAAATAATTTTTTTCACTTTATATAATTTTCATTTTAATATGTATCAAAACTTTTCTCCTTTAGCTTCACGAATATGGCTGCCAATTGGCCTTATCCTTCCCCAGATAGAATAAAAGAAAAGTATGAAGGACAACAATTGACCTAATGAAGCTAAGGTTATCATCATGGCTGATAAATCATCTTGAAAATATCCATTAATGATTTCTGCAATAAATCTGACCAGAGTGCTAATAGATATCATCCCATAAACGATTAAAATTAATGTTGGGTTATATTTTTTATCATCTTTTTCGGGACAAGGGAAAAACCAAATAGCTACACCCATTATCATCATCATTACAATCCAATTAGTATTAAATGAGTATGAGCAGTTATCATTGAATAAGGATAACCTTGATGAAAAATATTTTTACTAATCATCATAAATGCACCGGTTAGTAAACCTAATACTAAAAATCCGATTGCTGTTTTAATAAAATATCTTACAGTTGAAAACATAATTAAAAATCTTTTTTATTAAATATATTGATTCCTAATAGTAATGGTAAAATGACCCAGGCGATTAATGAAAATATGGCAACTCCTGTTCCTAAAACAC
>CAZVBT010000017.1:0-1527 GCA_964625385.1 uncultured Melioribacter sp.
CGCTTAATCTGTTAATTCCTATCGAAAGAAATTTTTCCAGTTTCAATTTTTCAACAGTTCCGGGATTTGTTTCCAAAGTAATTTCTGCATTTGGTAAAATATTAAAATTATTTTTTATTGAATTTAAGATTTCTTTAATGAATTCTACTTCCATTAATGAAGGTGTTCCACCGCCAAAAAATATTGAAATGATTTTTCGTTCTTCATTGTAAAGCTTGGAAAAATATGCAATCTCTTTTCTTAATGCGTTTAAATAGTTGATAGTGTTTTCATAATTGATAATTGAATAAAAATCACAATAAATACATTTGTGATCACAAAAAGGAATGTGAATGTAAATTGAGGTTTCTTTCATTTTGAAATTGTAAATTAAAAAATATCAGCCTTTTAATACCAAAGAATTAAATAAAGGCTGACATTTATTAAAAACTATAATCCTAAAGATAAACCGACGCTTGCTGTTTTTGTGTTAGACATCTTATAATCTGCATTAATATTTACAGCGGCAAGATGAACTTTAAAACCAACTACAACACCAGTTTTATTTTCTCCTTCTAATTCAAAATTAATTTTTGTTGGAGGAACAGAAACACCATTAATTGTTTGGTTAGATTGATAATCATAAGTTACAGTAGTTTTACTTTGTTCAGTGATAATTCCAGCATAAGGTGTGAATGAAATTATTATTCCAAAAGTTTTGCTAACATAAAGTCCATATTGAGATGCTGAACTTTCAAGTATATTACCAACTTTCATTTTTTGTGTAAAATATCCAACTCCAAAATCAACAGGCAAAGGATTTGGGAACCAAGTTCCAAGGTTATGAACTGCACCTACACCAAAAAAAGTAAATTTTCCTAAATCTTTTAATTCAACATCAGGCAGATATCTAAAAGAAACATTAGTACCCATAAAAGTTCCAACTGTTAATTGAGGTGCAACAGTTGGAAATATTGGGATTTCATCTAACAAACCTGTTACTTCTTTTACTAAAAGTGTTGTTGTTGCTAAATTTACGCCTTGAACATTTTTTCCGGGAAAAACAATTTTCAAATATTCATTTTTACTTCCCGCTATTGTTGGACCAGAAAAATTTACACTTTGTTCTGTACTTGTTAAACTGTTTTTAATAGTATAGTATTGTGGGTTTGTAATTGAAACACCAGAATTTTGAAGAATTTGATCTGCTTGAGATGATGTAAAATAAAAATTACCAGATGTTGAAAATGTTTTATTTTCATTCGAGAAAAGTGAACCCATAGCTACAACTTTGACATCAATATGAAAACCGAATATTGTTTTAGAGGGTAAATCAGAAACCCAACCAGAATTTAAATTAGAGCCAAATGCAGTAATAACAGGTGCAACGTATGCCTTTCCAGCTGAAGAAGATAATTTTGAAAGTGTTTCTTCTAAGTTCTGAGCGTTTGTTGATATAGAGAATAATGTAAATATTATTAATAAAAGTTTTGATTTCATGGATTCCCTTTCGTGTTAAATTTCTGTAATTAATTTAATTAACATTAG
>CAZVBT010000018.1:0-32731 GCA_964625385.1 uncultured Melioribacter sp.
AATTAGATAAAACATTTAATGAAGATTCAACAATTGCATTGTTTAAATCTTTCAATTCAAAAAGTGACTTTAAATTATTGTCTAATAAGATTGGTTTATTATTAATAAATCCTAAGGCAACATTACCATAATCACAAATTGCATCGTAAACCAATTCAATTTGTTGGCGTGAAGGGTTAGAAGATTCAATAAAAAATTCTTGAATATCTTTATCTCTTTTGTCATAAAACAAAAATATTTTTGAATCTAAATTATCTCTTCCAGCCCGACCAATTTCCTGATAATAATTTTCAATTGAACCGGGCATATTATAATGAATTATTGTTCTGATGTTATTTTTATCTATTCCCATTCCAAATGCATTAGTTGCAACAACAACATTTGTTCTATTTAAAATAAAATCATCCTGAACAATTCTTTTGATTTCGGAACTTAAGCCAGCATGGTAAAAAGTTGATTTTATTCCATTCTTGTTCAGGAATTCAGAAATATCTTCACAATTTTTTCTTGTAGATGTATAAACTAAAACCGGTTTTTGATTTGAAGAAAGTATTTCTAAAATTTTTGCTTTCTTGTCAACATTAGAAAAAACATTAAGACTAAGATTTGTTCTTTCAAATCCTTTTATAAATATTCTGGGATTTTCGATTGCAAGTAATTTGATGATGTCGTTTCTTACCTCTTCAGTGGCGGTGGCTGTAAATGCAGAAACTTTTTTGATTTTACAATATTCAATGAAATCTTTAATCTTTAGATAACTTGGACGAAAATTATGTCCCCATTCACTAATACAATGTGCTTCATCTACAAATATAAAAGTGGGGGATAAATTTTTGATCCTTTCAGTGAAAAAGTTGTTTTGTAATTTTTCTGGTGATACATAAAGAATTTTAACCACTCCATTTTGAATTTCAAAAAAAACATTTTCGATTTCTTTTTCATTTAATGAACTGTTTATAAATGATGCGATTTTTTCTTTTCTGTTTAACGAATCAACTTGATCTTTCATCAAAGCAATAAGTGGAGAAATTACGATTGAAAAATTATCAGATAAAATAGCTGGGATTTGGTAACAAATAGATTTACCAGCTCCGGTAGGTAATACTGCCAGAACATTTTTCCCGGAGATAATTTCGTTAATGATTTCTTCTTGTACTGGTTTTAGTGTTTTGTATCCAAAATATTTTTCTAAAGCTTCGTAAACTGTGTAGTCTATAATTTTCATATTTAAAATTATCAAAGTTATTTTTAATAAAAGATAAAAGAAGATCTTTTATTAAAAAATTTCTTAAAAAAGTAAAATTAATTTCACAAATAAGAAAAATTTGAATGCAAATTATTAAAAGAATTTATTTATGTGGTATTTTTGTGGTATAATAATTGTTAAAATCCAATGTTTAATTAAAATTAGAGAAAATTATGGCTGATGAAAAATTAAAATTGCAAGATCTTTTAGGTGATGTTCAAAAAAATGAAGAAACAGAAAGAATTGATTATGTAGCAATAATAGGCGGTGGAATAATGGGGCAGGGTATTGCTCAAACTACTTCGGCTGCCGGTATTGATGTTTTACTTATAGAAAAAGATGAAGAGAGAGTTGAAAGATCTAAAGATAGCTTAAAAGCATCTATGGAAAGAGAAATTTCTCGCTGGGCAATGACTCAAAGTGAAATGAAATCTATTTTAAGTAGAATTAAATGGGAAATTGATTTTTCAGAAATTCCTAACTGTGATTTAGTTATTGAAGCCGTTGATGAAAATTACGAACTGAAAAAAGAAATATTCAAAAGATTAGATGAAATAGCTAAACCAGAAACAATTTTTATTTCAAACACTTCAACTTTAAGTCTTACAAAAATTGCAGAAGTAACTAACCGAAAAGATAAAATAATTGGAATGCATTTTTTAAATCCAGTTCCTAAAATTCCTTTAGTTGAATTAATTCGCGCACTTGATACTTCAAACAAAACTGTAGAAAAAATTAAAAAATTTGCTGCCAGAATAGGTAAAACTGCTGTTGAGATTTATGAATATCCGGGATTTGTTACAACACGTGCAATTATTCCTTTACTCAACGAAGCAATGCATATTCTTCTGGAAGATATTGCTTCTGCAAAAGATATTGACACTGCTATGAAATTAGGATATGATTTCAAAATGGGTCCACTTGAAATGGCAGATACAATGGGTCTTGATGAAGTATTAACCTGGATGGAATCACTTTGGAGCACATTAGGTGAACCAAGATATCGTCCTTGTCCAATTTTACGCAAACTTGTGCGTGAAAGAAAACTAGGGAAAAAAACAGGTGAAGGTTTCTTTAAGTATGATGCAGATGGAAAAATAATTTTTTAAAACAGAGGATAAAATGAAAGTATTAGTTCTTAATTGTGGAAGTTCTTCAATAAAATATCAATTCATAGATACAGATTTATCATTGGCACTTGCAAAAGGAATGGTAGAAAGGATAGGAATGTCTAGCGCTGTTTTAACTCATCAACCACATGATAGAGAAAAGATAAAAATTGTTGGTGAAATACTTGATCATACAATTGCTATTGAATATGTAATTGCAGTTCTGCTTTCAAAAAATCATGGTGTAATAAAAGATAAAAATGAAATTGATGCTGTTGGTCATCGTGTTGTTCATGGTGGCGAAACATTTTCTGGTTCAGTTTTAATTACCGATGAAGTAATGAAAGCATTGAAGGATAATATAGAATTAGCACCACTTCACAATCCACCAAATATTAAAGGTATTCAAGCAGCAAAAGAATTATTAAAAGATGTACCACAAGTTGGCGTATTTGATACTTCATTTCATGTTGGAATGCCACCTCATGCATATCTTTATGGAATACCTTACGAGCTTTATAAAAAATATAAAATTCGTCGTTATGGATTTCATGGCACTTCACATAGATATGTTTCGCAACGTGCTGCTATTTTATTGAATAAACCATTTGAACAATTGAAAATTGTAACAGCTCATTTGGGAAATGGTTGTTCTATGGCTGCTGTTTGCAATGGAAAATCAATTGACACCACAATGGGTTTTACACCACTTGAAGGCTTATTAATGGGAACAAGAAGCGGTGATATGGACCCTTCAGTTATTTTATACATTATGGCTAAAGAAGGTTTATCACTTTCAGAAGCTAATACTTTGTTAAATAAACATAGTGGTTTAATTGGTATAAGTGGTGAAAGCAGTGACATGAGAGAAATTGAAGAAGCCGTTGGTGAAGGTAATAAAAAAGCAAAAATGGCATTTGATGTTTTTACTTATCGTGTTAAAAAATATATTGGTGCTTATGCCGCTGCAATGGGTGGACTTGATGCGCTGGTTTTCACAGGTGGAATTGGTGAAAATTCTATTCTTGTAAGAAAAAATGTTTGTGCTAATATGGAATTTTTAGGAATTGATTTTGATGATGAATTGAATAATAACGTAAAAGGAGAATGCACAATTACTAAACCTGACTCAAAAGTAAAAGTATTCAGAATTCCTACAAATGAAGAGCTTGTTATTGCTTTGGATACTGAACAAATAGTTTCAAATAATTAAAAGAAAACTGCAGAGTTTTGAGAGGCACAATATCTAGTGTCTCTCGGATTATAAAAAAAACTTTCCAGCTTTTTTAATTATCATTTTTTCTCAATCTAAATTAGCAATTAGCAATTGTCAATTATACAAATAAAATCTTCTCGATAGTTCTCTAAACCATTTAATGTCTTTATCTAAAATTGGCTTTATGTCATCGACTGAAAATCTTTTAGAAAATTCTTTACGAATTTTATCGGTGCCCATAACTTTATCAAACATATTTAATCTGCTTGCGTTACACATTTCAAATGGATTTTTATCCGGATACAATTTATTGTGTACTTGTAAAAAATAAAACTGTAATTCAAGTAAATTAACTTTATCAAAATCAGTTATATGAATTTGGACACCATTCATAATTTTATCTTTCCAATCACCGTAGTATGGTTTAAAAGATACTGGTCTGAATAAAACTCCTTTGAGCTTTAAATCATTTAATTTTCTCGCAAGTGTATCTGCATTAATCCATTCCTGAGCAATCACTTCGAAAGATAATGTGTAAGAAATACCAATATTAAAAACTAAAAGTTCGCCTAAAACACCTGTTGCAACTAAATAAAAAGGAGTTTCTTTTTGCGGAACATTTGGAGATGTTGGAACCCATACTAAATCAGTGTCGTGAAATTTCATCCAACGTTTCCAACCTTTCATTTTTACAATAGTTAATTTGCATTTTGTTTTTAATCCTAATGATTTCTTTTCATTAAGAACAGTTGCAAGTTCACCACAAGTTAAACCATAGACGTAAGGAATTTCAAATTGGCTTACAAAAGATCTGAACTCATCTTCAACAACATTTCCTTCAATGCGATAGCCACCAAGTGGATTTGGTCTGTCTAACACAACGAATTCTATATTATTTTCTCCAGCGGCTTCCATAGCAAGTCCAAGTGTGGAAATGTAAGTATATGACCGCACTCCAATATCCTGAATATCATAAACCAATACATCAATATTTGAAAGCATTTGTTTTGTTGGTTTACTTGTTTTACCATAAAGAGCATAAAACATAATTCCATCTGTAGAATCATAAAAGCTTTCGAATAATTGTCCGGCACCAACTAAACCTTTAACGCCATGCTCAGGAGCGAAAACAGAAACTAATTTAAAATTTTTAGCACGTTTGAAAATGTCAATTGTTGATTCAAGTTTATTATTTACGCCGGTTTGGTTTGTAATTAGCCCAACTCTTTTGCCTTGAAGAATAGAAAAATTTTGTCGCTCTAAAATATCTATTCCAAGTAAAACTTCATTAGAGAAAATTTGATTAAACGATATAATAAATAAAATATAGAACGGAATTATTTTTTTAATTAATGTCATAATAAAATTATTGTATAAAAGATTGGATGATTTTTTGATTTAGAGATTTACATTCTTGAATTGTTTCTTCAAGCATTATATCTGCGCGTTTTTTTATTTCCTGAGCAATTATTTGATTATTAAGTGAAGAGCAGTTAATTAAAACATTTAAATATGCACTTTTAGATGAAGTCTCAACTAATGCCACAGCAACTCCAGCATCAGAAATGGAATTTTTATTTCCTTTTTCAATAACAATTTTTAATAAAGGTAAAATGTCTTTGGCTGATTGCATTACTTGCGCAGGTACTTCTGCCGCACCAATTGTAGCTTTCTCTATTTCTTGATTTCTGATTTCCTTTTCTTCTTCAGTTTCTTTTGGAATTTTAAATGCATACATAACTTTTTCAAAAGCAAGATTATCTTTTTTGCCAAGTTCAATAAAATCATTTTGATATTTCAACAATTTGTCTTTTACAGAAATAATTTCATTTTCAGCTTCAGCATATTTCTTTTTACCAATTGTGAGATTACAAACCATTATGCCTAAACTTGAAGCTAAAGCGCCGCATAAAGCTGCAACATTTCCTCCACCTGGAGTAGGAGAGTTTGATGATAGTTCATCTAAATAATTTTGTAATGTTTTTGATGTTTCCATTTTCCACCTTTAAATCATGTATTCAATAATTTTTTCTTCTGGTTTAAAAGGATTTAATGAACTTAATCCTAATTTTTCGATTGCTATATCAACAAGTTTTCTTTCATTAGTTTCTTTATTGTTAGAATAAAATTTTCCAGCTTCAAGTAAAGCTTGTAATGGAACTAAACCAACAATTTCACTTCCTGTTACTTCAACTCCAAGTCGTTTTGCTTCTTTTTTAACTTCTTCAAATGCAACATGAATTGGTGTAACGTTAAAGTTTGTTAAATTCATAGAGACTTGTGTAATGTTATATTTTTCTAAAGTTACACCCATTCCTTTCACCTCTTTAAGTCTGCCAGGAATTTTTATAGGTTTGCCGTCAACTTTAATTATGTTCCCATTATCATCTTTTTTAGAATAACCACTTTCTCGTAGAACTTCAGCAATTACTTTTGCATGCTTTACATCCGATGAATTTATATTAACATTATAAGCTATTAAGAAAAATCTTGCACCAGTAACAATTGCACCAAGTTTAGGATTAAAAATAGCATCGCCAAAATCAGGTTGCCAATTAGGATCTTTTAATTTTTCTTCTAAACCTTCATATTCACCTTTACGAATATTTGCTAAACTTTTACGTTCAGGAAATCTTGCTGCTGATTCATAGAGATAAACCGGTACATTCAATTCATTTGAAATAATTTTTGCAAACTCTTCAGAAATCTTTACACACTCCTCAGTTGTTACATTTGAAACAGGAACAAATGGAACAACGTCAATAGCTCCAAGTCGTGGATGCTCTCCTTTGTGATTTCTCATATCAATATTAGCCGCAGCTGCACGGCAAGCATTCAATGCACCATTTAAAATACCAGCTTCATTTCCGGCCATTGTTACAACAACTCTGTTATAATCTGCATCTGGCTCTAAACTTAACAGTTTAACATTTTTTGTTGATTCTATTGCCTCTTTAATTGCTTCAAAAGTTTTTTGATTTTTTCCTTCACTAAAATTTGGAACACATTCAATAATTTTCATTATAACTCCGAATTTGTATAAATAATTTTTCCTTTACTGATTGTAAATTTATTTAAGTTATATCCAATGTTATAAATTAAATCAGAAATTTCTTTTGCTTTAAAAATTGAAAAAGAAGCTTCTTTACCAATTTCAATGCTACCAATTTTATCGGATAATCCAAGTGCATAAGCTGAATTGATTGTAACTGCTGAGATAATTTCTTCAATATTCATTTTCATTTTTAAAGCGGCTAATTGCATAATAAATTGAATATTTGGAATATGAGATGAACCCGGATTAAAATCAGTGGATAAGGCAACAATTGAATTTTTGGAGATAAGTTTATTTGCCGGAGCGTATTGATAATCTAAGAAAAATGAAACACCCGGTAATAAAACAGATGCAATTTTTGAATTAGAAATTTTTTCTATGTCCTCATCATTAATTACTTCGAGATGATCAACAGAATTTATTTTGTGCTTTATTGCTAAATCAATTCCGCCAATTGAGTTAAATTGATCTGTATGTAACCTTAAATTAAAACCTAATTTTTTTGCAGTAGAAAAAATTAAATCAACTTCATTAGGATGAAAAGCAGAAGTTTCTAAAAATGAATCAACTGTATCCGCCAAATTATTTTTTTTAATATAAGGCAAAAGTTGGTTGATTATCATTTCAAGATACGATTTATGATCATTTTTATATTCGGGTGGATAAGTGTGAGCACCTAAAAAGGTTGGAACAATATTAATTGCACTATTTTTTTTTAAATAATTAATCACTTGCAATAACTTAATCTCATCATAAAAACTTAAACCATAACCGCTTTTAATTTCTAAAGTTGTTACACCTTGTGAAATAAAATAATTTATTCTTGGCCGTAATAAATATATTAAATCATCAAAAGAAGAATCGCGAACAGCTTTCATTGTGGAAATAATTCCGCCTCCGGCATTTGCAATTTCCTCATAAGTTGCACCATTCAAACGCATTAGATATTCATTTGATCTTGATCCGGCAAATGCAGAATGTGTGTGGCATTCTACTAAACCCGGCAGAACAATACAATTTTTTGCATCAATTGTTTCATCTGCTTTTAGAGTTGAATTACAAGGTATAAAATCTTTAATCAATCCATTTTCAATAACAATTGAAAAATCAGTCAATGGAAAAACATCAGTCAGATTTTTTCCACGTTTTAAGTTTTTACCTTTGGTATCAATTGTAAAAATTTGTGAAGCATTTTTGATCAAAGTTATCATAAAGATGTTTCCAAATCTTGCATAAATTTCATTTTAAAAATAGATAAAAGAAATTGAAGTAAGCTAATTTTTTTGGTTAGGGGAAATGAAATTCTTAATTTTGCATACTAAAAAATAAGGATCTTTGATAATGCCACCAGGAAAAAAACTCAATATACTTTTTGTAACATCAGAAGTTTATCCTTTTATTAAAACCGGTGGATTAGCCGATGTTTCCTCCGCTCTGCCACAAAAATTGCAAGAATTAGGTCATATTGTAAGACTTGTTGTGCCCAAATATGGTGCAATAGATGAAAGAAAATTTAAGATTCATGAAGTAGTTCGCTTAAAAGACATTCCGATAAAAATTGGTGAAAAAGATGTAATATTTTCTCTTCGTTCCTCATTTTTAATTGGTCCTAAAACCCGAGTTCAGATTTATTATTTAGATAATCAGGAATATTTTGGTAGCAGGCATAGTTTGTATAGTGATCCATTAACAAACGAAGATTATCCAGATAATGATGAAAGGTTTATTCTTTTAGCTCGTTCAGTTTTTGAATTAATTCAAAGATTACTTTGGATTCCAGATGTAATTCATTTAAATGATTGGCAATGTGGAATGGTTGCCCCATACTTACGTGCATTAATGGATAAAGATCCTAATCTTAAAAACATTAAAATTTTATTTACAATTCATAATCTTGGGTTTCAAGGCATATTCCCAAAATCTACTTTTGAAAAAACAGGTTTACCAAAAGAGTTCAATTCTGAAAAAGGCATTTTACATAAAGGTAACGTGAATTTCTTGAAAGCCGGTTTAGTTTATTCAAATATGATAAACACAGTAAGCGAAACTTATGCAAAAGAAATTTGTTCCAACAAAGAAATTGCGCAAGGTTTAGATGGTGTTCTTTCAAAAAGAAAAAAAGATGTTTACGGAATTGTAAATGGAATTGATAACTCAGTTTGGAATCCAGAAACTGACAATAAAATTTCCCAGAAATATTCCTTCAAAACATTAGAAAAGAAAATAGAAAACAAAAAAGCTCTTGCAGATAATTTTAATTTTGAATTCAAAAAAGATACTCCTGTAATTGGTATGATAACAAGATTGATAGATAGCAAAGGCATGGATTTAATTGAAAAAGCATTCCCCGACTTAATGAAGTTAGACATTCAACTTGTTTTATTGGGAACTGGTGATAAAAAATATCATAGATTTTTCATGAATATGGCTTCAAAATTTCACGATAAATTTTCTTGCTTTATAGGTTTTGATGATGAACTTGCTCACTTAATTGAAGCTGGGAGTGATATGTTTTTAATGCCTTCTAAATTTGAACCTTGTGGATTAAATCAAATGTATAGTTTGGTTTATGGAACTGTTCCTATTGTTAGAAAAACGGGAGGATTAGCAGATACCGTTCAACCTTTTAATCCAAAAAATAAAACAGGGAATGGATTTGTATTTGAAGAATACAATGCAAAGGATATGATGAAAGTTATAAAAGATGCTTTGAAAATTTATTCAAATGATCCAGAAACATGGAGAATAATTCAACAAAATGGAATGCAACAGGATTTTTCTTGGATGAACTCTGCAAAAAAATATGTTGAATTATACAAAAAACTTACTGACTAATTATGTACCCAGCTGTTTTTCTTGATAGAGATGGAACTATAAATTTAGATACAGGCTATGTTAAAAATCCTGATGAAGTAAAAATTTTAAATGGCGTTGCAGAAGGAATTAAGAAACTTAAACAGTTGTTTGGTTTTAAGATAATTGTCATTTCAAATCAGGCTGGTGTTGCAAAAGGTTTAATGACATTAAATGATGTTCATTTAGTTAATGAAAAAATTCAACAATTGTTAAAAAAAGATAATGCTGAAATTGATGCTTTTTACTTTTGCCCTTTTCATCCGGATTTCGATGGAGAAGAAAAATCTAAATGCAGAAAACCTTCACCATTTATGATTTTTAATGCTGTTAATGATTTGGAACTCGATATATTACATTCATACATGATTGGTGATAGAAGTTCTGATATTGAAGCTGGTATTAATGCAAAAGTTAAAACTATTCTTTTGAAGTCTGAAATTGTTGAAGAGGAATTGAAAAACCTTAATCAAAAAAAATTAAAACCAAATTTTGTTGCATTGAATTTTTTAGATGCATGCGATTTTATTATTAAAGATTTTGGAGGAAATAATTGAAGAAAAAAATATTGTTGCTTTTGTCCCCATTAATTTTTTCGCTTTATTCTTGTAGTGATAGTCCAACTTCTGTTGGTGAAAATTTAATACCTAATGATGATAAAATTTCTTTTAATGAGTTTGATTCTTACAAAGAAGATATTCCTCAACAATCATATTCTTATGTCGAAAATATAAAATTAGGTTCATCTGATAGAATTATTCTTGGTAAAACTTTTTATGGTGAATCTTATATATTGTTGTTATTCAGACCAACATTGATTGATACTTTGCTTACAAGATATAAAAACAAAGAATTAAAAATTTATGACACTTGGGTTTCAATGAAACCTAATTACTTCTTAGGTGATAAATCATTACCTTTTAATTTTACTGTTCATCAAATAAATAATAAATGGGGAATTACTGGTTTTGACAGAGATAGTTTAAAGAATCTACAGATTGATGCAAATGATATTTCAAGTAATAAAATAATAACAGATTCATTAATTACATTTAGATTGCCCATTTTTGTCGTTGATACTTGGTTAAAATCAAGCTATGATAGTACAATATCAAAAAATTATGGTGTAATTCTGAAACCAACTTCAAGCACACAAAGAATGATTGGTTTCAAAGCTGTTTTTTCAAGTGAAGAAATTTCAACTTCGGTTGTTCTTAATTATGCTGTTGAAAGAACTCCGGTATCAGTTTATAAAGATACATTAAATGTTTCACCTTATTTGGATAATCATGTTGTTACTGGTACTGTTCAAAAAACATTTAATCACTTTTATCTTCAATCTTCATACGCACAAAGAGCTATTTTATCATTCGATTTATCTAAGCTTCCTGCAAATATAATTGTAAACAAAGCCACGCTTGAATTAACAAGCGATCCAAAAATTTCATTGGATGGTATTCCAAGTTCTGATTCAATTGATGTGCAGATTTTGGCAGATAGTGTTTCTAAAAAATTAACTTCTGATAGCTTATACAATATCACTTTATCAAAACCAGCAAATTCGAATACCTTTAGTGGCGATTTAACCTGGATGGTTCAAAAATGGTTGAAAGGAGAAAAGAATCAGGGATTAAAGCTTTCATTAACTGATGAATATTCTGCTGCTTCTTTAATTGCATTTTATAATAGCAAAGAAACAGATAAATATTTGCGTCCACGTTTAAAAATAATTTATGCGAAAAAATAACTATGAAAAAAATAAATCTTCTATTATTAATACTTTTAATCCAAACTGCGTTATTAGCAGGCGGTGGTTCAGTTTATTCAAGATATGGTCTTGGTGATTTTAGATATTCATTCAGCGCAAGAAGAATTGGTTTGGGTGAATTAGGTTATTCAATTGCTGATAGAGAATTTATTAGCACTTTAAATCCCGCTTCATGGAATAAACTTGGCTTAACTAGATTTGAAACTGGTCTTTATGTAAATTCTTTAAATTATGAGTCTTCTCAAAAAAGTGTTTTCAAATCCACAGCATATTTTAATGGATTAGTTTTTGGATTCCCAATTTCGAAAGATTATGGAATTTCATTTGCCTCAGGACTTACACCATATTCAAATGTTTCTTATGAAATTCTTTCTTCTGAAAAAAATGAATTAGTCCCTGAACATAAAGTAACTTATCTTGGCGAAGGTGGAATTCAAAAATTATTTTTTGGATCATCACTTAGTTTGCCTTTAGATTTTGCGATTGGGGCTTCATTTGATTATTATATGGGAGAAATAAGTAATAATACAGATATTTTATTTCAAGATACTTTAGGCTTTCACAGTGCAACGTTTAAAAGACAATTGAGCTATCGAGGAATTGGTTTTACTGCAGGATTAATTTCACCTGATATAAGTAAACTTTTCGGAGAAAGTGTTTTCAAAGATTTTCATATTGGTTTATCAATTTCACCTCAGGTTAATTTAAGCGCAGATTCTTCAACAACTAATGTAACGTTAATAGGTACTTATGCAGCAAATAGTGGAACTGTAAAAGGTAAGTTACCATTAAGATTTGGCTTTGGAACTTCATTTAGAATTACTGATAATTATCTTTTTACTTTTGATTACTTAATTCATAAAATGAGTCAGTTTGAATTAGGAAATATTAAAAGTAAAAACATACAGGACATTTCAAAATTTAGCTTTGGAGTAGAATATCATCCAACTGCAAAATTTAATGATTACTGGAGTTTGGTAATGCTCCGTGGTGGGTTTAGTTATGAAAAAACTCCATACATTTTTAATGGTGAATCTATAAATCAGTTATCATTATACACTGGATGTTCTTTACCGCTTAGCTATGAAAATTCTATTGACATTGCTTTTCAGTATGCTAAAAGAGGAACAACCACAAAAAATTTAATTGAAGAAAATTTTTATAGATTAACTTTTTCACTTAGTCTTGGCGAACTTTGGTTCGTAAGAATTGAAAGATAAAATAATTATTTAATAGGAATAAAAATTTATGTTAAATTATTTAAAGCAAGACGAAGAAATTTTCAAAGTAGCAAATCTCGAACTGCAAAGACAAGAATCTCATTTAGAATTAATTGCATCAGAAAATTTCGTTTCATTAGCAGTTCTCCAAGCTGCTGGATCTGTTTTAACCAACAAATACGCTGAAGGTTATCCTGGCAAAAGATATTATGGTGGCTGTGAATTTGTTGATATGGCAGAAGAAATTGCACGTGAAAGATTAAAAAAACTTTTTAATGCTGAGTATGTTAATGTTCAACCACATAGTGGAAGTCAGGCAAACATGGCTGTTTATATGTCTTTACTTAAACCAGGGGATACAATTTTAGGTTTGAGTTTAGATCATGGTGGACATTTAACACATGGTTCGTTGGTAAATTTCTCCGGTCAGATTTATCGTTCTGTTGGTTACACTTTAAATAAAGAAACAAAACTTCTTGATTATAATTTAATAGAAGATTTAGCAAAAAAAGAAAAACCCAAATTAATTATAATGGGTGCAAGTGCTTATTCACGTGATTGGGATTATGCAAAGTTTAGAGAAATTGCTGATAAAGTTGGTGCATTTTTAATGATGGATATGGCTCACCCCGCTGGTTTAATTGCAAAAGGTTTATTAAACAATCCAATTCCATACTGTGATGTAGTTACTTCAACAACACACAAAACCTTACGTGGCCCACGTGGTGGAATTATTTTAATGGGGAAAGATAGAGAAAACCCACTTGGAATAAAAACACTAAAAGGTGATAGATTAAAATTAATGAGTGAAATTATTGATAGCATGGTTATGCCCGGTATTCAAGGTGGACCATTAATGCACATTATTATGGCTAAAGCTGTTGCTTTTGGTGAAGCATTGACTGATTCCTTTAAAATTTATGCTGAACAAATTATAAATAATTCAAAAACACTTGCTTCCGAATTGATGAATTTGGGTTATGATATTATTTCGGGTGGAACTGATAATCATTTAATGCTTGTTGATTTAACAAATAAAAACATAAGTGGGAAAAAAGTTGAAGTTGCTCTTGGTTTAGCTGGTATTACTGTTAATAAAAATATGATACCGTTTGATACAAAAAGTCCATTTGTTACAAGTGGTATCAGAATTGGAACTCCGGCTGTTACTACTCGTGGTATGAAAGAAAATGAAATGAAATTAATTGCAAGTTTTATTAACAGAGCAATTAATAATATAGAAGATGAACAGGAGTTATATAATATCAAAAAAGAAGTTGCTGAGCTTTGTTCAAAATTTCCATTATATCCAGAATTAAAATAAAGTGGCTGAAGAAAAAGAATTAATAGAAAATGGATCAGAAGAAGTCGAAATGACTTTTCTTGATCATCTTGAAGAGTTACGTTGGAGAGTTATATATTCTCTTATAGGAATTGTTATAGGAACAATTTTAGCATGGATATTTATTGATTTTTTCATTGAGCAAGTTTTATTACTTCCGGCAAAACAATCTGGTCTAAAGCTCCAAAACTTAAAACCATTTGGACAGTTGTTTTTATACTTCCAGGTCGCAATAATAATTGGCTTAATACTAAGCTTCCCAAATGTAGTTTATCAACTTTGGAAATTTATATCTCCAGCTTTAAGGCAAAAGGAAAAGAAGTACATAAAATGGATTGTAATTTTTACTACGCTTTGTTTTTTGAGTGGAGTAGTTTTTGCATATTATGTGATGCTTCCATTAACATTAAAATTTGCTGCACAATTTGGCTCATCTACAATTGAAAATAATTTTTCTGTAGATGAATATTTTTCGATTATTTTGAGTGTTATACTTGGCGCTGGTTTAGTCTTCGAGCTACCGATGTTATCATTTTTCCTTTCAACAATTGGAATACTGACTCCAAAATTTATGAGAAAATATCGCCGCCATTCAATAGTTGCAATTATGGTTTTATCTGCTATACTCACACCAGGGACTGATCCTGTTTCTCAATTGTTACTTGCAATTCCTTTGGTAATCTTATACGAAATAAGTATTTTGGTTTCAAAAATATTTCAGAGAAAAAGTGCGTAATTTGAACCTATCAGAAATCACTCAATTTGTTAATAATGAATTTGAAATTTTTAACAACAAGTTTAAAGAATCTATTTGGTCTGATAACAAAATAGTAAATATTATCGTCAAGTATTTACTTAAACAAAAAGGTAAAAGAATAAGACCGTTATTAGTAATTCTTTCAAGTAAAATAATAGGAAATGTAACAGATAGAACATACAGAGGTGCAACTTTAGTTGAACTTTTACATACCGCAACTTTAGTTCATGATGACGTAGTTGACGAGGCAGAAACACGAAGAAGCTTTCCTTCAATTAATGCAGTATGGAAAAATAAAGCTTCGGTGCTAATAGGTGATTATCTATTAGCAAAAGGTTTAATGCTTGCCGTTGACGGAAATGATTTTGATTTTTTAAGAGTAATTACAAATACTGTTAAAAGAATGTCTGAAGGAGAATTATTACAATCAAGTAAAACAAGAAAATTAAATAACGATGAAGAAACTTACTATAAAATCATTTCTGACAAAACTGCTTCCTTAATTTCAACTTGCTGCGAAATTGGTGCCCGTTCTGTAACAGATGATGAAACTAAAATTTTAGCAATGAAAAATTATGGTGAAAATCTTGGAATGGCATTCCAAATTCGTGATGACATACTTGATTATATTGGTAAAAAATCATTATTGGGTAAACCACTTGGTGGTGATATTCGTGAAAAAAAATTAACTCTTCCATTAATCTACGCATTAAAAAATTCCAATCTAGAAATATCTAAAGAAATTCTTTCAATATTGAAAAAGAAAGAAAAAGATATTGATGTTGATAAAGTAATTGATTTCGTAATTAACAATGGTGGAATTGACTACTCTGTTAAAGCATCTAAAGAATTTGGTGAAAAAGCAAAAGAACAATTGAATATTTTTCATGAATCTGAAACAAAAAAAGCATTGACAGAACTGGTTGATTTCATACTCGAGCGAAAAAAATAATTTTTTAATAATTTATTTTTGTTTAAAGAAACTGATTTACTATTTTTGATTTAGAAGTTTTACGAAAATTGTACAAAATATCTTTTTAATTAATCATAACAAATCAAAAATAACTTTTTACTATTATAGGTACTAAATGAAGAGAACTGTTCTTGATTACGCTCTCAAAATTCGATTACCTTTAACATTATTTGTCATAGCAGTTTCCTTCATCTTGACATTTTATATTTCAAGGGCTGAAAGAGACGGCGTGGGTTACTCACCTCAACAACCAATTCAATATTCTCACAAACTTCATGCTGGTCAAATGAATATTGATTGTAAATATTGCCATGTTGGTACTGAAAAAGGAAGACATGCTTTAGTACCATCTGTAAATATCTGCATGAATTGTCATACTTTGGCAAGAAAAGATCGCCCTGAAATAATAAAATTAAAAAAATACTACGATGAAGGTACACCAATTCCTTGGAAAAGAATTCATAAAATACCAGACTATGCATATTTTAATCACAGTGTACACGTTAATAAAGGTATTCAATGCGAGACATGTCATGGCGATATAAAGCAGATGGAAGTTGTTTCACAAGTTAAAGCATGGACAATGACTGCATGCTTGGATTGTCATCGTCAACCTGAAAAGTTTGTTCCATATATTCAAAACATAAAAAAAGGTCCGGAAAATTGTTGGGCTTGTCATAGGTAATTATTATGGAAAAATTAAATCGTAAAAAATTTTTTACATTTATTTCTAAAACAGCTTTTTTTACAGCTGTAGTTTCTTTTCTTCCAGCAAAGTTTTTGAATACAGTAAGCAAAGCTTCCGAAAAAAAAGTAAATATAAAAATTAATCCAGAAGCAATAAAAAGAAATAAGGTTTGAAGATGAGCTCTTCTTTTGAAAAAAATAAGTATTGGAGAAGTTTAGAAGATTTAAATAACAGCCCTGAAAGTTTAAAAGCAAAACATGATGAGTTTTTGGAAGGTGTGGTTAATGATTTTGATTCATCTAAACTATCAGGTATTTCCCGAAGAAAATTTTTAGCTTTACTTTCAGCATCTGCTGCAATTGCCACAACAGCATGTACAGATTACCGTGATAAAGGAGAAATAATTCCTTACAACAAAAGACCCGAAGAAATTTTACCAGGACAGGCAAATTATTATGCATCAACTTGTTCAGCTTGTTCACTTGCATGTGGAATTTTAATTAAAACCCGCGAAGGAAGGCCAATTAAAATTGATGGTAATCCTGATCATCCGGTTAATAAAGGAAAAATTTGTGCAAAAGGGCATGCAAGTATTTTAAGCTTATATGATCCAGAAAGATTAAAAGAACCAAAGTTTGGAAATCAAAATATATCGTGGGAAGAAGCTGATTCTAAAATTATTGATGCTCTAAATTCAGCTGTAAAAAATGGAAAGCAAATTGCTTTTTTTACAGATAAATTGTTTTCTCCGACTACAAAAAAAATTATTGATGAATTCATAAAAAAATATCCAACAACTAAAGTTTATTCTTATTCTTTAATTAATGATAAAAACAGAAGAGACGCTTGGTTTGAATTTTATGGTTCATATGATTTACCAACTATAAAATTGAATGAAGCAGAAATTATTCTTTCTTTAGATTCAGATTTTCTTGGTGTCGAAGGAAACTTTATTGAAAACATGAGATTATTTGCTGAAAAAAGAGAAGTTGTAAAAAAAGTTGATTTAAATAGATTGTATGTTGCTGAAGGTCGTTTAAGTGCAACCGGAATGATGGCTGACTATAGAATTAATGTTTCACCAAACCAACAGCTTGAATTTGTCTATTCTATCATTAATGAATTAGCAAATGCTAATGTTATTTCTGTTAATCCAAGTATTAAAAGCTTAGTAGCAAATTATTCAATTGAAAAATTTGGTTCGTTAGAAAAAGTTAATAATTTTCTTAAAGATTTATCCAGAAATAAAGGTAAATCAATAATCTATGCAGGAGATACTCTTCCTAAAGAAGTTCATCTTGCTGTAAATTATTTAAATGAACTATTAGGTGCATCAAATCTATATGATTGGAAAAATGTAAATATTAATTATCAGGTTTCATCCTCAAAAGAAATACAGGAATTAATTTCAAACATCAATTCAAAAAATGTTGAAGTTGTTATTCATTTTGATTCTAATCCGGTTTATTCATTGCCAGCTTCTTTTGGGTACAAAGAAGCTTTAAAGAATATAAATACAGTCATCACATTAACTGAAGCTGAAAATGAAACTTCAGTTGCGAGCACTTTTACTTTGCCAATAAATCACATGCTCGAAAGTTGGGGAGATGCATTTATAAAAAGTAACGTTTATAGCACACAGCAACCTGTAATAAATCCAATTTTTAATACCCGGCAAAAAGAATCAATAGTTTTAAATTGGATTAACCAAAAATATGATTCTAATAATTATAAAGAATTTTTATATTCACATTTCAATGAAATAATTTACAATCGTAAAAAACCTTTAGTTGATACAAAAACATTCTGGCAATCTGCTTTACATGATGGAGTAGTGAATTTAGAGAGCAATTCAACTTCGTCAAATATTAAACCTTTTATGAACATTAATTTCAAATTACCCAAGAGCACAAAAGGTGTTACTTTACATCTAACTGAAAGTTTCTTAATTGGTGATGGTAGATTTGCTAACAATGGCTGGTTGCAAGAAACTCCACATCCTGTAACTAAAGTTACGTGGGATAATTATGCTTCAATATCACCAAAGTTTGCAAAAGAACTTAATGTTGAGATGAACGATTTAATTGAAATTTCTCATAATGGCAAAAGTGTTTCTCTGCCAGTTTTAATTCAACCTGGAATGAGTGATGCTACCATTAATGTTGAACTTGGCTATGGTCGAACAAATGCTGGTGAAGTTGGAAATGAAGTTGGTTTTAATCTAATACCATTAATTGATAAAGATTTGTCATTAATTATTGAAAATGTATCTGTTAAAAAAGTTGAAGGAAAGTATAAATTAGCTTCAACTCAGGAACATCATTCTTTAGATGATACTTTTGTTAAAGATTTACATAAAGTTAGAAAAATTATACAAGAAGGAACATTAGAAGAGTATAAAAAAAATCCAAAATTTTTACATGAAGAAGAACATGAGTTAGTTTCCATAACCCGCGAACATGAATATAAAGGCGTAAAATGGGCAATGGCAATTGATTTAAATAAATGCACAAGCTGCACTGCTTGCATAACTTCTTGTAATGTTGAAAATAATATACCTGTAGTTGGAAAAGATCAGGTTTTAGTTGGACGTGAAATGCAATGGATGAGAATTGACAGGTATTATTCTGGGACTTCTGAAGATCCGATAGTAAGTAATCAACCTATGTTATGTCAACATTGTGATAATGCCCCTTGTGAAAATGTTTGCCCGGTTAATGCAACAAATCACAGTGAGGATGGACTAAACCAAATGGTTTACAATCGCTGCGTTGGAACAAGATATTGTTCAAATAACTGTCCATATAAAGTGCGTCGTTATAACTTTTTTAATTTCAGGAATCATTTTGAAGATGCTTATTATGAAAATAATTTAACATCAATGTTAAACAATCCCGAAGTAACAGTACGTTCACGTGGAGTTATGGAAAAATGTACATTCTGTGTGCAAAGAATTATGGAAGCACGTTCAAATGCAATTCGTGATGGTAAACCATTAAATGGAAATGATGTTAAAACTGCATGTCAAGTTGCTTGTCCAACAAATGCAATTTCTTTTGGCGATGCAAACGATATAAATTCTGAAATTGCAAAACTTAGAAAGCATGAATTATCATATCATGTTTTAGAAGAATTAAATGTAAAACCAAATGTAACATACATAGCTAAACTTCGGAATACACACTCGGAGGAATCAATTTGAGCGCAGTAGATTATTCACATGAAATATCAACAATTGAAGGTAAGCCTGCTTTAAGAGAGCTGGATGATTTAATTGTTAAACCTCTTGAAACAAAGCCAAATAAAAATTTTTTAATTGCTCTTTCAATTACTCTTAGTTTATTAGGATTATTTTTAATTGGATTAAGCCTTACATTCTATTATGGTATAGGAATGTGGGGGAATAATAATCCTGTTGGCTGGGCATTTGACATTGTAAATTTTGTGTTTTGGGTTGGTATCGGTCATGCTGGAACATTGATTTCTGCTATCTTATTTCTTTTTAGACAAAAATGGAGAACAGGAATTGCAAGATTTGCAGAAGGAATGACAATTTTTGCAGTAATGACTGCTGGATTGTTCCCTTTAATTCATATCGGTAGATTTTGGTTGCCTTTATATTTATTGCCTTATCCAAATCAACATTCACTTTGGGTTAATTTTACTTCTCCTTTGCTGTGGGATGTTTTTGCAGTTTCAACTTATTTCACGGTTTCTTTAATATTCTGGTATGTTGGTTTAATTCCTGATTTTGCCATTTTAAGAGAGAAAACAGAAAGCAAGATTAAAAAAATTATCTATTCAATTTTTTCACTTGGATGGAGATTCTCAAATCGTCATTGGCAGCATTATGAAATGGTTTATTTAATCCTAGCTGGTTTTGCTACTCCTTTAGTACTTTCAGTTCATACTATTGTAAGTTTCGATTTTGCAGTTTCTATTTTACCAGGTTGGCATACAACTATTTTCCCACCATACTTTGTTGCAGGAGCAGTATTCTCTGGTTTTGCAATGGTCCAAAATGTTTTAATTATTGTACGTAAAGTTTTTCATTATGAACACATTATTACATTAGATACTCTTGAAAAGATGAACAAGATAATGTTATTAACTGGATCAATAGTTGGTTACGCTTATGGAATGGAATTTTTTATTGCATGGTATTCTGGCAATCCAATTGAACAATTTACTTTTATTAATCGTGCATTTGGTCCTTATGCGTGGGCTTACTGGATAATGTTGACCTGCAATGTAGTTTCACCACAATTATTCTGGTTCAAAAAAATAAGAAGATCAATTCCTGTAATGTTTATTGTTGCAGTTTTTGTTAATGTAGGAATGTGGTTTGAAAGATTTGTAATTGTTGTTACTTCGCTTGCTAATGATTTTCTACCATCAAGTTGGGCTTATTATAAACCAACTTATGTAGATTTTATGATATTAATCGGAAGCTTTGGATTTTTCTTTACATTTATTCTTTTATTTACTAAAGGATTACCTGTTGTTTCAATGGCTGAAGTTAAGGCTGTTGTTGATGGGGCACAACCATCTCATCATGATCATTAATTGAAAAAGTTTTGGGAAATAAATGAACGAAAAAATTTTATATGGTTATTCAGCAATTTTTGATAAACCAGATGATGTTTTAAAAGCAGCTAAAACAATTGCTGAAAATGGTTATGAAAAATATGATGTTAATTCTCCATATCCATTACACGGAATGAACAAGGCAATGAAATTAAAACCATCTAAACTTGGTTATGTTGCGCTAGTAGTGGGTTTATCTGGTGCTTTGGCTGCAATTTTAACTTTGTGGTGGATGAGTGCAATTGATTATCCAATTATTTACGGCGGTAAACCATACTTTTCATTTCCAGCATATATACCTGTAGTTTTTGAAGTTACTGTTCTTTCAGCTTCAATTGCAACTGTATTAACTATGCTTTTTGTTTTCTTTAAATTCCCTAACAATAGTCATCCATTACAAGGAACAGAGTACATTAAAAAAGTATCTTCTGATAAATACGGAATTATAATTCTTGCAGATGACAAAAAATTTAATGAAGAAGAAATAAAAAAAATATTTAAAGAATTAAATGCTTCTGTTGTTGAACCGATTTACTGGGTTAATGAAGAAATAAATCACAAGAACAAAATATTTGAACCCAAGTTTGTAATTTTTTTAGTTGTTGTTGCAATATTTAATTCTGCTGCAGTTTATTTCATTTACAATAAACTATTATACATGCAGCCATTTAATTGGATGATGGAGCAAAAAAGGCAAAATGTGCAACAAAAAAGTTTAATATACTCAGATGGATTTGGAATGAGAAATCCAGTTGAAGGAACAATTGCACGTGGTCATCTTCCTTACCAGTTTATAGGTAATCCTGATTTAGCAGGTGAAAAGTTAGTAAATCCAATTCCTGTATCGAAAGCATCGTTGAAATTAGGGCAGGAAAAATATGACACATATTGCAGTCCTTGTCATGATTATCATGGAACAGGTCAAAGTAGATTACGCGGGCAATTTCCTAATCCACCAAGTTTACATTCAGATAAAGTTAGAAACTGGAGTGATGGAAGAATTTTTGCAGTAATAACGGAAGGCCAAAACGTAATGCCATCTTATTCAACACAGTTGACTGAAGATGAAAGATGGTCAGTAATTAATTACATTAGAGTTTTACAAAGAGCAATGAATGCTAAGGAGTCTGATATAAAATGAGCTCTGAAACTAAAATTGAATTTCAGAAAAAAGAATTTTCTCCAAAAGTAAAATCAATTGGTTTAATTTTATTCATTACTGGATTAGTCTTAATAATTGCTGGTTATATTGTAAGTCCTGCAAGAATGGCTTTTAATAACATTATTGGTTTAACTTTTATAGTTAGTATTGTTGTAGGTTCATTGTTTTTCGTATCAATTGAATATTTATCAGGTGCAGTTTGGAGCACACCTTTTAGAAGAATTGCTGAATTTATTACCTATGGTGTTTATTTAATACCAATAATTTTAATTCCAGTTTTATTTAATCTTCACGATATTTTTCATTGGACGCATCCTGAAGTTGTTGATAGCGATAAAATTTTAAAAGAAAAAGCACCTTATCTAAATGTCAACTTTTTCTTAATACGAATAATTGCTTTTGTTTTAATATGGATTTTATTTCAAAAACTATTTACAAAAAATTCAGAGAAACAGGATTTAACTAAAGAACAAACGCTAACAACAAAAAATGTTAAACTTTCTGCTATATTTATTCCTTTATTTGCTATTACATTAACTTTTACAGCTATTGACTTTTTAATGAGTTTAGAACCACATTGGTTTTCAACTATTTTTGGTGTTTACTATTTCTCGGGAACTGTTTTAGCTTCTTTAGCTGCTATTACAATTGCAGTAGTGTATTTGAATGAAAATGGATACCTTATTAAAGGTCTCGGTCCTGATCATTATTATAGTTTAGGTGCTTTAATGTTTGCATTTACAAATTTTTGGGCTTACATAGCATTTAGTCAATTTTTGCTGATTTGGTATGCAAATCTACCTGAAGAAACTTTTTGGTTTTTACAAAGATGGGAAGGTAGCTGGATTTTTTATTCAATTGGATTGATTGTTGTCAGATTTGTTATACCATATTTTGGTTTATTAACACAACCTTCTAAAATGGATCCAAAGAGATTAAAATTTATGGCAGTTTGGATTTTATTTGCACATTTATATGATTTATATTTTTTAGTAATGCCTAATTATTCAAGAAGCGGAGTAGTATTTAGTTGGTTTGAAATAGGATTCCCTTTATTTATAATTGGTTTCTTAATGTTAATGCTATTTGAATTAAACAAAAGAAAAAATATTGTCGCTATTGGCGACCCAAAATTAAAACGTGGTGTTGATTTTAGATTATAAAAAACTATGAATACAAAAAGAAAACCCGAAGATGAAATTAATTTCAAGGATGTATTTACAAATCCATTAAGAATGTTTGGTTGGATTTTCCCGATTTTTGTTATTCTATTAATAGCAATGGGAATTTTCTATGTCAAGCATTTAAGTGATATTTCATTTAATGTTCAACCAGTTGGACTTGTAGTAGATTCAACATACATTAAAAAAGAAATTGAAATGAAAAAAGGTGGAATATCACCAGCTGTTGATTTATTACTTATTGAAAAACCGACTCAGGAATTTATCAACAAAGGTAAAGATTTATTCAAAGCAAATTGTTCAAGCTGTCATGGTGAAAATGGACAAGGTGATGGACCAGCTGGTGCAACTTTAAATCCAAAACCAAGAAATTTTCACTCAGTTGATGGTTGGACAAACGGCAGATCTATTGATATGATGTATAAAACTCTTCAAGAAGGTATTATTAAAAATGGAATGGCAGCTTATGAATATATTCCTCCTGCTGATAGATTCGCAATAATTTCTTACATCAGAACCTTTGCAGATTTTCCGCCAATAAAGAAGGAAGAGTTGAATCAATTAGATAATCAATATCAATTGTCTAAAGGCACCGTTATTCCAAATCAGATTCCTATTCAAATAGCTGAAGAAAAGTTGGTTGAAGAAAATAGTGAACTAAATAAAAAAATTGAAAATGCTTTCAAACTTTTAGAAGCTTCTAATGAAAATTCAGGTGCTTCTTTACTGAAAAATAATTCAGAGAATTTAACAAAAGTTTTTAGTTCATTTTTAAGACAAAAAAATGTTGAATCATTTACAAATAATGTCATTGCAAATCCAATTTATTACGGATTTAAGCCAAGTATAAACCAACTTTCTAAGGATGAATTGAATAATTTATTTAATTATTTAAAAACAATTTTAATTTAAGAATAATGATTAAAAAATATTTCTTAATAGCATTATTTTCTTTATTAAGTAATTTATTAGCCCAAGAGATAAAAATTGGGGTTGATGAAAAACTTGGAGCAGTTCTTCCATTAGAATTAAAGTTTCAAAATTCAGATGGAGCTATTGTTCAGCTAAAAGACATAATAAATAAACCTACTTTATTAGCCTTGGTTTATTATGAATGCCCGGGAATTTGTTCACCAATGCAAAATGAAATAGCATGGCTGATTGATAAAATACAATTGCAAATCGGAAAAGATTATCAGGTTGTGAGTTTGAGTATTGATCATCATGAAGATTCAAAAGTATCCTCCAAATGGAAAGAAAATTACTTAAAATCAATAAAAACAAAATTAAATGAGAATGATTGGATATTTTTGACAGGAGATAGTTTATCAATTCAAAAATTAACCAAAACAGTTGGCTATTATTTTGAACCTTACGAAAAACAATTTACACATGCAGGAACAATAATTACAATATCACCCGAAGGAAAAGTTTGCAGATATTTGTTCGGAACTCAATTTAATCCTTTTGATGTTAAAATGGCATTGATTGAAGCAAAAGCAGGAAAAACTAATCCTACTATTTCTAAAGTTTTAGAATATTGTTTTAGTTATGACCCAAAAGGAAGGCAATACACTTTAAATGTAACAAGAATAGTTGGAACAATTATGTTAATAGGTGTCGGTCTTTTTGCATTAGTGATTATCACAAAAAAAAATAAAAATAAGAATCAAGGAGTTGAAATAAATGGCTAATACTGTAGCCGAAAATTATCTTAATCAAAGTACAAATAAATATAAAGGAATTTTATCCTGGTTGTTAACTACAGATCATAAAAAAATTGGTTTGTTGTATTTTGTTTCTATTTTGTTTTTCTTTTTGGTCGGTGCTGTAATTGGATTATTAATGAGGCTTGAATTAATTTCACCTGGAAAAACAATAATGGGACCACAAACTTATAATACATTATTTACTCTTCATGGAGTAATAATGATTTTTTTATTTATTGTACCAGGTTTGCCAGCAATTTTTGGAAATTTCTTTTTACCTATTCACATTGGAGCAAAAGATGTTGCATTCCCAAGATTAAATTTACTATCATGGTATGTTTATATGGTTGGTGCAATTTTAGCTTTAGTATCTTTGTTCTTACCAGGCGGACCTATTGATACAGGTTGGACATTTTATATTCCATATAGCATAAGAACAAACACAAATGTTTCGTTAGCAATTTTTGCAGCATTTGTTTTAGGTTTTTCTTCAATCTTAACAGGAATTAATTTTATTACTACAGTTCATAGATTACGCGCACCTGGTATGACATTTTTTAAGATGCCACTTTTTGTTTGGGCAACCTATGCAACCGCATGGATTCAAATTATTGCAACTCCAGTAGTTGGAATTACAATATTGCTAGTTGTAATTGAAAGAGCATTTGGTGTTGGAATTTTCGATCCTGCACTTGGTGGAGATCCTGTTTTATATCAACATTTATTTTGGATTTATTCTCACCCTGCAGTTTATATTATGATTTTACCGGCAATGGGTCTAGTTTCAGAAATTATCCCAACATTTGCAAGAAGAACAATATTTGGATACAAAGCAATTGCTATGTCTTCTCTTGCTATTGCTTTTGTTGGATATTTAGTTTGGGCTCATCACATGTTTACCAGTGGAATGAGCGATACTGCTCGTTGGATTTTTTCACTATTAACTTTTATTGTTGCTTTACCAAGTGGTGTTAAAGTTTTTAATTGGGTTGCAACTATGTATAAAGGCTCAATTGATCCTCAGCCACCATTTCTTTGGGTAATGTCATTTATATTTTTATTTTCAATTGGTGGTTTGACAGGATTAGTACTTGGTTCTCTTGCAACAGATATTCATGTTCATGATACTTATTTTGTTGTAGCTCATTTTCATTATGTCATGTTTGGTGGAACCGGGACAATATTTTTTGCCGCTTTGCATTATTGGTTCCCAAAAATGTTTGGTAAAATGTATAACATTAAATTTTCAAAAATTGCAGTTGCACTATTTTTTATTGGATTCAATATGCTTTACTTCCCAAAATTTATTTTAGGTTATATGGGGATGCCAAGAAGATATTATGATTATTTACCGCAATTTGAACCATTACAAAAAGTTTCAACTGTTGGTTCATGGATTTTAGTTGGAACTATTTTCTTTATTGTTGGATATTTGATTCATGCATTAATTAAAGGTAAAAAAGCAACCTCAAATCCATGGGGCGGAGTAACATTAGAATGGCATTTACCTTCTCCACCAATACAAGAAAATTTTGAAGAGATTCCTACAATTACTCATAAACCTTATGATTTTAGTCAACTTAAGGAGATGAAGAATGAATAATTCACACGAAGTTACTTTAGAACAACATGTTCATCGTGATGATGTTGGCTCAAGAATGGGGATGTGGTTATTTCTTTTTACTGAAGTATTATTATTTGGTGGAATGTTTTTAGTTTATGCTGTTTATAGATTTCAAAATCAAGAGCAATTTAAGTTAGCCGCTTTGGAATTAAATACTGGTATCGGAACTTTAAATACAATAATTCTTTTAACAAGTTCATTGACTGTTGCACTATCAATTGCCAGCATTCAAAATAAAAATAAATTTTTGTCAATTGTTTTTCTCAATTCTACTTTATTGCTTGCGCTAATGTTCATGATTAATAAATATTTTGAATGGTCAACAAAGTTCGCTCATGGAATTTATCCAGGTTCAAAAGAATTATTAGAAAAACCAAATGGTCAAATTCTTTTTTATGGATTGTATTATGTTATGACTGGTTTACATGGTTTGCACGTTTTAATTGGTATGGTATTACTTTATATCATTAAAAGACAAATTAAAAAAGATCTTATTACTCCCGATAAATATGTAAAACTAGAAAATTCCGGACTTTATTGGCATTTAGTAGATTTAATCTGGATTTTCTTATTTCCGCTTTTCTATTTAATTCAATAGGTAAAATATGGAGCACACAAAAAATCATCCTGGATATATAACTTACATTTTAGTCTGGCTCGCACTTCTTGTATTTACTTCTATTACTGTAACAATTGCAGGCATTGACTTAGGTAAATATACACTTTTAATTGCGATGTTTATTGCTGCTATTAAAAGTGCTTTAGTTATCAACATTTTTATGCATATTAAATTCGAAGAAAAAATATTTAAGGTTTTTCTGCTATTAAGTGGAATGACTTTGTTAATAATATTCATTTTAACTTTTTCAGATTTTCTATTTAGATAAGGATTTTATAAATGTCACAAGCACCAACAGTACATGTAGAATCTGTTGATTTTGTAATGTTATACATTGTAGGAATCTCTGTTATTCTTTTACTTGGGATAACAGCTACAATGATATACTTTGTTTTTAAATATAACAGAAAGAAAGGTCACCAACCTGTTGATATTGAACATAATACAGCTTTAGAAATAACATGGATTGTTATTCCCACTATTCTTGTTTTATCAATGTTTTATTTTGGTTATACAAGTTTTAGAGAGATAAGAGATTTTCCTGAAAATTCATTTAAGGTAAATGTTACAGCGAGAATGTGGCAATTTGCATTCAAATATGAAAATGGAAAGCAAAGCGATACTTTGTATGTTCCGGTTAAAACTCCAATTTTACTTGAAATGAAGTCTCAAGATGTAAATCATGCTTTTTATATTCCTGCTTTTAGAATTAAAGAAGATGTAATTTTAAATAAAAATACATATTTAAGTTTTACTCCAAATGAGATCGGAGATTATGATGTTGCATGTGCGGAATATTGTGGATTAAATCACTCTGCTATGTACACAAAAGTTAAAGTATTGCCCAAAGAAAAGTTTGATGATTGGTATAATAAGAAATAATGATAAAAGCTATCAAATATATTGCTGAAAAACTATCTGTTATTCCCGAACTTGGAAAATTTAGAATAACATTTTTTGTTTCTCTAACAACTTCAGTCGGTTATATTTTACATCGCAGTAAGATTGATTTTCAAATTATACTACCAATACTTGGTGTGTTTTTATTGGCTTCTGGTTCATCGGCTTTAAATCATTTTCAAGAAAGAAAATATGATGCTTTGATGGATCGGACCAAAAATCGCCCATTACCATCAAACAGAATTGATCCTGTTTCAGCTTTTTTAATTGGTATGAATTTATTATTGGTTGGATCTTTAATTTTATATTTGAGTTCAAATTCAACTGCGCTTTATCTTGGGTTATTTTCAACTGCATGGTATAATTTATTCTATACACCATTAAAAAGAAAATTTGCATTTGCTGTAATACCAGGAGCATTAATTGGTGCAATACCACCATTAATTGGATGGGTAGCAAGCGGTGGTTATTTATTTGATATAAAAATTATAATGGTCGCTTTTTTCTTTTTTATTTGGCAAATTCCTCACTTTTGGCTTTTGGTTGTAATTTATTCAAATGATTATGAAAGGGCGGGATTTCCAACGATATCTAAAATTTATAATTCTTTACAATTAGGCAGAATTACCTATGTATGGATTGCTGCTTTAGTAGTGAGTTGTTTTTTAATTCCTCTATATAACGTATTCAACAAACCTTTATCGTTGTTGTTGCTTTTTGCTTTAGGCGCGTGGTTGTTATTTAGTTCCAAAAATATGTTAACAAATTATCTTGATAAAATTATTTTTAGAAAAGCATTTTTAAGAATAAACTTTTATGTTTTATTAGTCATGTTAATTATTTCAATTGATAAATTAATCTTTAATGCAATTTAATTGGTATTCATTATGGAATTTTTAGATAAAATAGTATTGCATCAATCTGCTCATCATATGGAGTTAATTAGATATTTATTAATATTAACTCATTTTCTATTTATTGGATATACAGGATTGTTGTTGGGTTCAGTATTAATTTCATATTTCTTTAAGATAAAATATGACAAATCAAAAAATGAAACATATTACTTTAACATAAAAAAGTTTATTGACTTAGCAACTTTTAATAAAGGTGCATCTTTTACTTTTGCTCTTATACCAATTCTTAGTTCAATGTTCGGTTATTCACAATTATTACATTTTTCAAATATTAATGTTGCTTTGTACTTTTTTTGGTCTGCTTTATTTTTATTTATTGCTCTTATTTTTATTTATTCATTTAAATATTCAATACACTTAAAAGATATTTTTTCTTTAGCTGAAAATTCAAATATTCAACAAGAAAGTTTAAAGTCTGAAATAGAACATTATAAATCTTCTGCAAATATTTTATATACAAAATCTGGTTTTTATGGATTATTGTTTTTATTAATTTCTGTTTACTTTTATTCTGTAGCTTCTCAAGTAGCAACTGATTTAAATAATTGGAATCCAAACAGAAGTTTCATCACTGAATTCTTTTCAGTTAATTCATTATCATACTTTTTAATGTTTATCAACATTTCTTTTGTTATAACTCCAATTATTGTTCTTTATAAATTTTTTAGAAATAACAGCATTGAAAAATTTGAATCAGAAGAAGTTAAAAATTATCTAAAAAATTATTCTTTAAAATTATTATTATCTTTTTCATCAATTTTGCCATTACTTATTGTGCTGAATGTTTTTTCCAAACCAATGTTATCTTATTCATTTAATTATTTCGGTGGAACAATTCTTTTCTTCTTTTTGATTTTGTTTGTTATAAGTTTTTCTTATTTAATGTTAAAAGAAAATAACTCGAAGTACATTACAAGTCTTTTACTATTGTTTAGTATATCTTTATTTGTATACGTTGTAAGTGAACAATCAAGTTTTGATACTTCAACAAAATCACATTTTGCATATCTGTCTAATGAATATGATAATTATGAAAAGAACTTAAAAGAATCTGCTGGTTTAATTAAAGTTGCAATAAATGGCGCTGATATTTACAATGGAAAATGTATAGCTTGTCATCAATTTGATAAAAAAGTTGTTGGACCACCTTATAATACAGTTCTACCAAAATATGAAGGTAATAAAGATCAGCTTGTAAAGTTTATTCTAAATCCAGTTAAAGTGAATCCTGAATATCCTTCAATGCCAAATCAAGGTTTAAAACCTAATGAAGCTGAAGCTATAGCTGATTATTTACTTGCAAATTACAAAAAGAACTAGTTTACTTGCAGAAATTTTAATCTTATTTTTGCAGTAAAATTTTGAAAAATAATGCTAACTGTTCTTGAAGCTGTAAAATTATCTTCAACATATCTTCAAAATAAAAATATATCATCACCAAGACTAAACGCTGAGCTTCTTTTAGCTGAAGTTTTATCTTGCAGAAGAATTGATTTATATCTATCGTTTGACCGACCACTCTCAGAAAAAGAAATTAATACTTATCGTGAATTTATAAGAAGAAGAGGAAATCATGAACCTTTACAGTATATAATTGGTAAAACCGAATTTTACGGGAATGTTTTTTTAGTTAATAAAAATGTTTTAATACCAAGACAAGAAACTGAAATTTTAGTTGATGAAATTATTAGTAAAAATAAGAATTCATCTACTTTAAATATTTTAGATATAGGAACAGGTTCAGGAATTATTGCTATTTCGTTAGCTAAGAAAATTGAATCTTTAAGGTGTGATGCAATTGATATTTCTCAAGAAGCTATAGAAGTTGCCTTAAAGAATGCTGTTTCTAATCAAGTTTCAGATAAAATAAATTTTATTGTTGCTGATGTTTTTAATTACGATTGCAAACATGATTATTATGATATTATAGTTTCTAATCCGCCTTATATTTCGCACACTGATTACAAAAATTTAGAAATTGATGTGAAAGAATTTGAACCACAAATTTCACTTACTGATTTTAGGGATGGTCTTACTTTTTATAAAATCATAATTGGTAAATCTTTATTATGGTTGAAAAAAAATGGTTATTTGTTTTTTGAAATTGGATATAATCAAAGAAATGAAGTTGAAATTATGATGAAAGAACATTTTGATGAAATTACAGTTGTAAAAGATTTACAAAATATTGATAGAGTTATTTATGGAGTAAAAAAATGAGAGCATTAGTTCAAAGAGTGAAATATGGAAATGTAAAAATTTATAGTGAAAATATTTTTAGAGAAATTAAAAAGGGAATGGTTGTTTTATTAGGGATTAAAAATGATGATAATGAAAGTGATTGTATTTTTGTCGCAGATAAATGTTCGAACTTGAGAATATTTGAAGATGAAAAAGATAAAATGAATTTATCTATTAAAGATATAAATGGTGAGGTTTTAATTATCTCTCAATTTACTCTCTACGGTGATGCAAAAAAAGGGAACAGACCAAGTTTCACTGATGCAGCTAAGCCAGAAATAGCAATTCCTTTGTATGAAAAATTCATTGAACGAATGAAACAAAATCTAGGAGAAGAAAAAATAAAAACGGGTGTTTTCGGTGCGATGATGTTAGTAGAAATTCATAACGATGGTCCTGTTACAATAATTGTAGAATCAAAAGAAAGAGATTAGTTTGAAACCATTTTTAATGATTTTTATTGATGGTGTAGGTATTGGTAAAAAAGATTTTGATTGCAATCCTTTTTTCAAATTTAATTTCAGAACTTTCCTAGAATATTTTGAAGATTTTCCAACTATTGATAATCAGTTTATAAATAAAAATAATTCATTTATTTTTCCTATTGATGCAAGAATGGATGTTCCAGAAATTCCTTTAAGTGGAACGGGCCAAACTTCAATTTTTTGTGGTGTCAATGCATCTAAAATAATAGGAAAACATTTTGGCCCTTATCCTTATTCTACATTAATTCCAATTATTAAAGAAAAAAATATTTTCATTGAATTAAAGAAAAAGAATAAAAAAGTTGAATTTGTTAATGCTTACCCGAAAATATTTTTTGATTATGTTAAAAGTGGAAGACAAAGATTAAGTGTTACAACTTTAAGTTGTTTGCTAAGTGATGTTTCACTTCATAAAATTTCAGATTTACATAAAGCTAAAGCACTTAGCGCTGAAATTGATAACATAAGATTGAAATCAAAACTTGGTTATAAAATAAAAACATTAAAACCTGAAACTGCAGCAAAACGCTTAATAAAAATCGCCAGTAAAAATCATTTTACGCTTTATGAAATATTTCTTACTGATCATTTAGGGCATGGAAGATATTTAGAAACACTTGAGTATTTCTCGAAAGTTTTTGATGAATTCCTTTTTAATATAATTACAAGATTACCCCAAAATATGAATTTGTTAATTTGCTCAGATCATGGTAATTATGAAGATCTTTCCATTAAAATGCACACTCTTAATCCAGCTTTAGGAATAACATCGGGTCCAGATGCTAAATTAATTTCAAGTAATATTAAAGCACTGTATGATATTAAAAGTGTAATTATGGAGATAATAGTTTGAAGCAATTTCCGTTTATTAAATTTTCAATTGTGTTTGCTTTAGGAATATTTATTCAACACTTAATTAATCTTAACATTTATATTCTAATTTCGTCTCTTTTAATCTATTTCTTTGTTTTTATTTTTTCTTTGGTTAAAAATTATTCTAAAAACTTTAATTCACTAATCGGGTTATTAATATTTTTTGTATTAGGTTGCTTTTTATATCAATTATCAGAGTCTAATAT
>CAZVBT010000019.1:0-4184 GCA_964625385.1 uncultured Melioribacter sp.
TTTTTTATTATAATTAAAAGATTCTGCAGTTTTATAATCTATTTTAAATCCATTTTTTGCCAAATCTATTGATGGTTGAATAACTTCGGATAATGATTTTGTGCCATATTTTTCAAGTGCATAAATTAATCCAGCGACTGAACCCGGCACAGCAACAGATGTAGCTCCTTCTTGACTTAATTCAGGGATGTAATTTCCCTTTTCATCTAAATACATATCACGATAAGCAGTCAAAGGTGCTTTTTCGCGAAAATCAATAGCAGCATTTTTTCCATTTGCTAATTGAAGTACCATAAATCCGCCACCACCAATATTGCCAGCAAATGGATAAGTTACAGCTAAAGCAAAACCTGTTGCTACAGCAGCATCAATTGCATTTCCACCTTTTTTAAGAATTTGAATACCAACTTCAGAAGCTAATTGACTAGCAGAAACAACCATTCCATTTTTTGCACGTGCTGTAAGTGGATATTGAGCAAATATATTATTTACAGATGTAACTACAATTAATAATATTATAAAATACTTTTTCATCTTCTTCATTTTTTAAAAATAATTTACAAAATAAAACTATAAATCAAAACTAAAATTAATATTGTAATTTCTAGGCAAGCCAGGTTCAATATAATAAGCCTCATTATTTATAAAATCGGGATTAATATATGCCGAAGCTGCATATTTTGAATTGAATAAATTATTATTGAAAAAGATGAATAGATTTTTATGAAATTAAAAATCTCTACCTTATTAATTCCAATAGAAAAATTTGCAATTAGATATGAAGGGATTCTAATATTATTTGCATCATCTACAAAATATTTGCTTGAGCCTTGTAAATTAAGTTTTGCAAAAAAATTGTTTAGAGTTTTTTGATAATAGATAATTCCAACATTATAGAACATTGATGGAATGCCTGCAACATAATTACCGCTGTAATCAACAATTTTATTTGGTTTACCATAATATATTGAATCAATAATATAATTCTCATATTTGTTTAAAGAGTATGTTAATGAAGAAGATATTTCAAAATTATAATTTGATTTTAAATTAAATAGGAATTCAATTCCTTTACGATTTATTTTACCTGCAGTGAAATAAAACCTCCCGCTACAATATGGTACAATATCATTTTCAATGTTGATATTATAAAATGCGACTTCAAAGAAAAGTGTTTTTAATAGATGATTAGTTTCAAATGAATATATTTGTTTAGTACCAATTTCAAAAGTAGTGGATTTTATTGGTTCAAGAAGTGGATTAATTAAATATATTTTTTCTTCACCATTTGTTGAAGAAGGATCAGTCTCATTACCAGCAGGAATTTCCACGCCTCCGCCTATATTTCCATAAATACTTAATGTTTGATTAATTCTAAAAGTAGCTCCAATTTTAGGTGTAATTTTTTCAAATGATTTTTCTTGTAATCCTAAATTTTGATTTAAATAATTTTCGTTATAATAAGTTACATTATCATATCTTAATCCATAAACTATACTTTTGATCAATTACCATTTCATTTTGAACAAAAGCTCCAAAGTTATTAGCACCCTCACGTTTATTAACTTTTAACTTATCACCTCTTCCATTAGTTGAAGAAAGAGAATAAAATAAAATTGAGCCATCTTGATAAAAATTATCAAAACCTGCAACAAAATGATTTTCAATTTTATCATAAAAACTAATTTCATTTTTATAAACCAAATTTCCCCCACCAAAATATCTATTAAAATATCTGTAAGCTCCTCTTTCAGATCTTTGTAAATATTTAGGTGAAACAAATAACAAAGATGAAATTGAATTAAACTTATTCAATTGGTTATCATAAGTAACAGCCAATCTACCTAAACGATTATGCCTTCTTTCATCTCTACTTAAGTAAAATGAATTTGCTTGCTGTGGATTTTCATTGAATTGCTTTTCGGTTAATGGACCTGGTATATGAAGAACATTTGAAGTTGCATTTGCAAAAACTCCTAATTTTGTGTTTTCATTATGACTTAAATAATTAATACTAAATAATGATTTATAATTTGAAGAATGCTCTCTCCATCCTTCAAAAATTGTATTAGAAAATGATACAACAAGTTCATCAACATCATTCTTTAAATATGAAGATACAACAATTTTGTTTAGTCCAAAACTTCCATATGTTAAATCAACTTTTTTAAAAGGGGATTCATCAACATGTATTGTCGAAATATTGATAACCCCACCACTTGCATTTCCCCAAAGAGTAGTAGCATTTGAACGAATTACTTCAACATTTTGAGCTAATGAAACATCAATTAAATCAAATGAAGTTCTTCCATCAGGTTCTGTTTCAGGTATTCCATTTTGTAAAACTTTAATACCACGTGTGGTTCCATAATTACTTCTATCGCCAGCACCACGAGCACCAAAACCTCTTATCACAAGTCTAATATCCTGATTGCCAGCTCTTGATTGTGAAATAACTCCAGGAATATTACTTAATAATTCATCTATGCCAACGTTTCTATTCATATCTAATTTTGAAACTGGTATAACTGAGACAGCAAATGGAATTTCCATTATATTTTCTGTGTAACGAGTTGCAGTTATTATAACCTGATTAAGTTGATATGTTAAAGTATCATTATTTGGATTCGATTGTGAAAAGATTGAAACAGCAAAGGTAATTAATAGAAGAAAAACCATAATCATATTTGACCTTAAATATTTTGGTCAAATATAATAATATAAGATTAATTATTTGTTTGGTTTGATTGTACTACTTCTCCATTTGGTATCAGTTCTTTCCAATAATTTAATTTTTCTTCACCATAAACTTTTTTTATAGCATCAATGTTTTCCTGAATGTTATTAACCAAAGCATTAGCAATAAAAACTGAATGTTCAAGCTCAAAATTATTTTTATTTAAAATACTTTTATTATGATGATTTGCTACGGAATTAATTAGTTCATTTGGAAAATTCCATAGATGTAACAAATAAGAACCAACTTTCAAATGGTTTACACCAAAATAATCTTCTTCATTTTGTAATAGGTTAAATTCTGACTTTTCATCAAAATCCTGAGCGACTAAATGTTTATCATTAAAATGAATTAAAACTACTTTGCCAATATCATGAAGAAGTCCGGCAGTAAAAGCTGCATCATGCTTTTCTCTTTCAGAACTTTCTGAATTCATGATTGCTTTAGAGAGTTTTGCAACTTTGATAGAATGTGCTCTTAATTTTTTAAGATGTTCAGCCGTGTGAGGTTTTACATTTTTAATTGTAAATACTTTAATATACAATACTAAACTTTTAACAATATCTAACCCCAAAAAATTAATTGCATGTAAAACACTTAAAGTGTTTGATGAAATATTATAAAAAGATGAATAAACAATTCTCATTATTTGTCCTGTAACATACGAATCGAGACCTATAATATCTGAAACACGGGAAATTGAAACTTCATTTTTCAATAATTCACGTTCAAGACGTAAATAAATATCTGGCAAAACAGGAACAGTTCCCATTCCATTAATTTTATTAAGTAGCTCAGGTGAAATATCATAGCTTGAAAGATTATTGTAATATTGAATTTGTTTTTCAAAATCATCTTTTTGGAATGGAAATCTTATTACTTTATGCACAAAATTAATAATAGATGGAATCTTACTTTTTGTAGAATCATCTGTAACCAACAATCTATAAATATCAGGTTTAATTAATTGAATTCTTTTGATGAAATTCAAGCCATCAAATTTTGATGTAAATTCAACTAACAAAGTAGATACTTGGTTATCATTAATAAATACTTCAGCTTGTTGAAAATCATCAGTTATAGAGAATTCTATTTCGTTGGAATGATTAAGTGCTTTTATAACTTCACTTTTTATTTGTTCATTATGTACTATTACAAGTGCCTTCTTCATATTCATCCTTGAAGTTTATTCGATCCTCAATATTATTATCGGTTATAATATTGTAAAGTTTAATTATAAAAAATGATTTATAACAAATTAGAAAGCTTATAAACCAAGAAAAGAATAAATAAATTACTTTTCAAGGTTTGCAAGTGGTATGGCAGTATTTCTCATTGAGTGAACTTTATTTGGAACTGGAATATGAATAATATTTTTTACATATTTTTCAAATTCGTCTCTAAAACGAGTAATCATAAATTTTACCGGCCAAGCAGCAGCATCACC
>CAZVBT010000020.1:0-3750 GCA_964625385.1 uncultured Melioribacter sp.
ACCCGTTTAACCATTTAACCATTTTACGGACAAAGCAAGTTCAACTGCCGATAGGCAGTCTTTATCCCTACATTAAAACAGCATTAATAATTTATTTTTGTAGGGGTCAAGCCTGCCTTGCCGGCAGGCAGGCTTGCTTGACCCGTTTGCTCTTTACGGACAGTGCAAGCATTGTCTCTACACCATCGATATAATTTTATTTCTCTGTCCCCACAATTCATTTCAGCAAAACCATTGACCTGGTTTTTGAAAAATCTCCGACCGTCAATCTGTAGAAATAAATTCCACTTGGTAGATTAGAGCCATCAAATTCAATTTCATAATTGCCAGCTGGCTTGTGTTCATTTAATAATGTTGCTATTTCCTGACCAAGTAGATCATAAATCTTTAATGTGGACAGAGCAAGCTCTGTCCCTACAGCTGGAATGACAAACTTTATTTTGGTTTTAGGATTAAAGGGATTCGGATAATTTTGATAAAGAATAAAATCATTCGGTTGAACCGATGAAATTTCATCTTCAACTTCTGTCAAATAATCAAATCGTCCTTTTTCCAATAAATATTTTATCTGAGGATAATTTGTTAACGACCATCTTAGATTATCAAATGCAACTACTTGTCTTGGACCAACACTGCTGCTTGCTCTGTATGTTGATGAATCAACTTTTGTTGCTTCTCTTGCATCAACAATTATAAATGGAATTGTGCTATTGCCTGAAATACTTTTGGCGGTTGAAGAAATCTGAACCCGATTTGTTCCATTCAAATAAAGTCCGACTCTTTCTCTGTTTCTCATCATTCCCCAAAGAACAGAGCTTGTTCTGTTTTCATAATAATCTGAATTGTCGAAAATGAGCGGCTGGAAAATTAAATCTCCGAATACATTCAAACCATTGTTTAATGTCATTTTACCTCTGTATGAAGCATAAATATCTGTGTCAGTATTGCCGACATATTTTTCACCTGAAATTTTCCCTGCATTTCCAAAAAAGAAAATTGGTTTGCCCGACTGAACAGAGTTCTGAAAAGCATCTGGAACAAGATTTCCCGTTTGATTTAAGTATGATAGAACATTTAACGAATCACCTGCGAAAACAAAACAAGTTGCCGAATTTATTTTATCTGCATCAGACTGAGTATTTAGATTTGTTGTGGTAAGATTTAATGTTGAGTAATTATAACTGTTGCTGTTTAAAAAATTAATTAGAGGATTAAGTGAACTGACATAACCGGGATGAGAAATTACAAGTACATTTGATGAATTGTTTTGCGTCAGAAAAGTATTAAGGCTGTTGAGATTATTTGTGATATCGTTATTGCCGGTTAGATAAAAATCCGTTTTGGGAAATTGCCAGCTTCTGCTTGTATCAACATCTTTAGCCAAAGATGGAACAAAAGTTATTTCTTTCGTGATGAAATTAAATTCCCAACCTTTGGTTAAAATATGAGACCTGAGATTTTCAACTGTGTATTTACCAGAAGTGAATGTAGAGTAATTAGTAAGATTATCTTTATAAAAAATTGTAACAGCTCCGCTTCCCATTACTTCACCAATTCCATCAGGTGAAATACAAATTGCAGTTCTGTCATCCACACCAACACCGATTAAATCTCTGCCAGTGTTAAAGTGCTGATTGTATAACATTGCAATTAATCTTCCGTGTCTGCCTCGTTCGATAAAATGAGTATCAAATAAAACATTCGGAACAAGTTTGAGAAAGTTCGATTCAAATTTCATTCTGCTGTAGAATGGATTTTGAAGTGCTTCGTCAGGATAAGCAGAACCATTCTGAGCACTGAAATCAACATCTCCAAGAACTGCAGCACCGGCACTTGTTCCGGCAATTACGCCGCCATTTTGAAAAACAAAATTAATTGCAGAGTCAACTTTAGTTCCTTTCCACAATCGGATGTAATCCCATTGATTACCACCACGAATGAATATCGCTTTTGCAGTTATAAGTTCGTCATAGGTTGATTGAAGATTAGCCGATGTAATGGTTGCAACAGTCTTGTTGTAAGCAGTATCAGCCCCGAGCGACATAAAATAATTGGGCAGCCAGCTGCTAGCATCAGTAACATCAATGATAATAATTTTTCCGCTGTCAGATTTCTGAACAATCCAGCTGTATGGTGCATCGCTCCAGTCATTATAATTTTCAGAACCACCGCCAATTGCACAGACAAAGCCCTGGGCAAACAGATTAAGATTAAGAGTAAGAGAAAGAGTAAGAATATTTTTTATTTTCAATTTCATTATTGATAAAAATCTAAATACTGAATTTTATAATAACGCAGAGATAAAACACATTATTTAGATTATTTCTGATTAAATCTGCGAAAATCAGTTTAATCTGTTTTATCAGCGTTCCATTTTATTTGTTAAATTATTTACTACAAACTCATTTTCAATGAAATTCTGTGCACGCTTGGTAATAAATCATAAACAGAATATGAATAATCGAAATAAATGAATGAATCTGAAAACGGCACATTTGCACCGGCACCAAAACTGAATTTCTGATCATCATAATTTAATTTATAACCACCTCGCAAATACAATCTGTCAAAGAAGGTAATCTCACTTCCGAAGTGTACTCTTTCTTTATTATCATTAGGATGTGTTGCATCAATTCCACCGCGGATTTTCATAAAGTCCGTTTGATAAATATCGAAACCAATTCCAACCTGAAAATGAAGCGGAAGCGGATATTCATCTGTTTTTAATCTGGCCGGTGTTAATCTGCTGATTGGAAAATTCGGATCCTTCAAATGCACAACATCCAAATCAGGACCGTCGAACATCATATCACCACCAAAGTTTGTCATACTCATAGCAATTGTTAGATTCTGAAAATCAATCAGGTATTGTGTACCAATATCAAAAGCAAAACCGTTTGCAGTTTCATTCCATATCTGCTGATGAACATACTTCACAGTAAGTCCAACATTAAATCTGTCAGTCAGATACTTAGCGTAAGTAATTCCGAGTGCAAGATCGCCGGCGTCAAAATATCTTCCTGTTCCGTTTGGATTTTCTTCAGTTGTTATTTCCATTTTACCAGTTGTAAACAAAATCATACTTGCACCTAAACTGCCAAAGTCGCCTGCATTATAAACAAACGAGGCGGCATTGAGATCAAACATATCAAACCATTTAGCATAAGAAAAAAACACTTCAATATTTTTTACTTTAACAATTCCCGCTGGATTGTAGAAGACGGAACCGGCATCATCAGCTAATCCAACAATTGCATTTCCTAATGCTTCGGCTCTTGCACTAACAGGTATCTGAAGAAACTGCGCACCGCTTGTACCAAGATTCGGATTCTGTGCAAAGCTTATCGCCGTTAAAGTAATTATCAATGATAGAAAAATCTTTTTCATTTTATACTCCTGAATAAATCAGTAATTGTTTAACTATTTAATTACTGCAAATCGTTCTTTGTACTCAACATCACCGGCTTTAACAACATAGATGTAAACACCCGGAGCAATTTCTCTTCCACCTTCAGAACGCAAGTCCCAGACTTCTGTTCCGTTATTTGAATTATGATAAATTGTTTTTACTAAATCAGCATCAACGGTAAAAATATAGATCGTACATTCCGGTGGAAGATTAACAAATTGAATTTGTCTTAATGGTTCTCTTCTCAACTCACCGAATTCGGGTTCGTAAAGTGAAGATGCCACATAAGGATTAGGTACAACTCTTATCCGATTAATATTTTCTCTTATCAACTCAGGTTT
>CAZVBT010000021.1:0-18500 GCA_964625385.1 uncultured Melioribacter sp.
CGGGCATACCGCAAAAAATATGTGGATTCCAGAGTGAATATCCATCACGATCTTTGTTTGCATATTCACGTAAACTTTTTACTTGAATTAAATCAGCTGAAGAAAGAGTTTTATCTCCAAATGTAATTGGAAAGAAAAAGACTAAGATTAAAATTATGAGTAAGATTAAGAAAAAAGGTGTTTGAAATTTTTCGGGCAAAATTTTATCTATTGAAAAGCCGATTTCTTTTGATTGAGGTTTACTTTTTTGTTTTGACATTTATTTCTCCAAATACTTTTTAATCTTTTAAAATAGCATTAGCATAAATCTGCCAGCTCATTTTTTCAGCTTGTTCAACAACATGTTCTCGCGGAATTGGATTACTTAAAAATTCTTTCATTACTTCATACATTGAATCAATATTGTCTGCTTCAGCTAAATAGCCATTATAACCGTGCTTAATTGTTTCTGGAAAATGTCCAACTTTTGTTGCCAAAGATGGAAGCTTAAAGTTATAAGCCATTGATTCTACACCACTTGGTGTAGCAACCAAATAAAATAAAACATTACAATCAGCAACTTGAAAATATTTCGGGACTTCTTCGTTTCCAACGTAACGATTAACAACAACAACTTTATCATGAATATTATATTGATCAATTAATTCAAGTGGTTTATAATTACTTTCATCATCCTTAGAACGAACAAGTATTTTTTTTATTGTGTCAAAAATTATCTTTTTAATTTTTGTAGAAAATTTATTTTTATCTAATGTATTCCAGAAAGATTCGCCAACGATAAGAAGAGAAACATCATCTCTTTCATTTGCAATTTTTGCAAATGCTTTAATTACATTGTGCAAGCCTTTGTATTTTCTAATAAATCCAAAAAAGAGAAATACATTTTTTCTTAAACCTAATTCCTGTTTTGCTTTTTCTTTATCAAAATTTGGATCAGGAATAAACATATCATAAACAGGATGAAATAATTTTATAACTTTTTGAGTCTTTGAAAAATCGAATTCATTTCCCTCAATAACATCTTTTACTTCATTTAATAAAATGAAATTTTTGTCAGGGAAAACTTTTTTAAGTTCGTGATATGTTTTGAGTGAATGAACAATAAAAGTATTTGGTTTCGATAAAGCATATTTTAAAAGAAAGTTGTCGATTTTACTTCCTTCTTTTTGAGCAACAACATGAAGGTCAAAAATTAACTCAATGCCAGATTTTTGCTTTAATCTATTTGCAATCCAACCCATAGGTAACCCTTGAATTGAAATTGCCCATTGAAAAACAATTTTATCAGGGTTGATTGATAAAATATAATTTACGGTTTTATTCCAACTTAATGGTTTGTTGTAATTAGTAATGTATTCAACTTTGATATTTGTATTTTCAAGTAAATTTTTTTTTGATGAGCGGTCAATAAAATCACGAGGAATAATTGAAGGATATTGCTGAAGCCATGAAACGATATAAACATCTGCCCCAAGTTTATCAAATGCTTTTGCAAGTGAAGTTGTGTAATTTGCAATTCCACCTTTAAACTGAGGACCAGGACCAAATATTACAATTTTTTTCATTCGACTATTTTACAATTGAAAAATTTTTATATTGTATTTCAACAATTTGAAATAGAGAAATCTAAATCTACACTTTGCCACTTTTCAATCTTTCAACGGCAACATCATAAACTCGCTTCATTCCTTCTTCCAAAGAAATTTTTGGTTGCCAGCCTAATTTTTCTCTAACATAACTCATATCAGAATATCTTGAATGAACACCCATAGGTTTATCTACTAAAGGTTTAATAGTTGGATTATAGTCGGCAAAACTTGCAAATAATTTTATTAAATCAATAAATGTAGTTAATTTGCCTGAGCCAATGTTAATTGCAGAGCCATCATGAATTTTATCCATTGCTAAAAATATACAATCCATTACATCATCAATGTGAACAAAATCTCTTCCTTGTTTTCCCGTTCCCCAAACTTCAAAAGGATTTTCTTTTTTTGCTGCACGCATTGCAATTGCTGGCACGGGGTAACTTAAATCCTGATCTTCTCCATAACCACTAAAAGGTCGAATGCAAACAATTGAAATTCCATAATACTTTGCAGCAATTTTTGCTAAAAATTCACCTGTCATTTTTGTCCAACCATAAGTTAAATCGGGCATGCCGAGATTAAAACCATCAATGTTAATATCACTTTCTTTCAAAGCAACAGCATCACTTTCAGTTTGCATGTTTATTGGATAAGCTGCAGAAGAACTAGGATACATTACACGTTCAGGTTTAGCTTTTGCAATCCAATTAAAAAACTCTGCGTCTATTGACAAATCAAGAGCAACTGCCATTGGGTCACCTTCAATTTTAGCACGGCCACCAACTATTGCCGCAAAATGAAAAGCATCTGCAAATCTTTCTATTTTTAATCCATAATTTTTCTCAAGCCAATTTGGTTCATCTTGAAGTTTATTTAAAAATTTTCTGAAATCCATTTTGAAAAAAAATAATCTTTCATCTTTGCCAAATATTTCAACATCTTTTATTTTTTTTATTAATGAATCTTCTAACCAAGTTGAAGGATGAGTACCGACAGAAAGATCATCAACCATAATGATTGAATCGTTAGTTCTTTTTAATAATTGTTTAACAGTATTGCGGCCAACAAATCCACAAGCACCAGAAACGAGATGATATTTCATGTTAATATTCCTTGAAGGTTAAATCAAAAATAGTAATTTTTTACGAAGTAATTTGAATTGGGTTTTTCAATTAACAATTTATTTCTTTTCTTTAATTACATATTCTTTTTCGCTTTGTGTGTTATGAACAATTAACTCTCCAATTAATCCAATTGCAAAGAATTGGACCCCAACTATTATTAATAAAATTGCTAAAAAGAAAATTGGTCTGTTATTAATTCCAATGTTATAGAAAAATTTTTCAAAAGTTAACCATGCTGCAACTCCAAAGCCGGCTAAGGATAAAAGCAAGCCAATAAATCCAAACAAATGCATTGGTCTCTTAATAAAACGAATTGTAAAAATAACAGTGATTAAATCAATAAAACCTTTGAAGAAACGACTAACTCCAAATTTTGTCGTTCCAAATTTTCTTGGATGATGATTAACGATTATTTCTGTAACAGTAAATCCCTTCCAATTTGCAAGGACAGGTATATAACGATGCATTTCACCATAAACATCTATGGATTGAACAACGGTTTTTTTATATGCTTTTAATCCACAATTAAAATCATGGATTTTTACCCCAGTTAAAATTCTGGTAACGAAATTAAAAAACTTAGAACTAATTTTTTTTATAAAAGGGTCGAATCTTTGTTTTTTCCAGCCGCTAACTAAATCAAAACCATCATCTAATTTTTTAAGAAGATTTGAAATTTCAAGTGGGTCATCTTGAAGATCTGCATCCATTGTAATAACAGCATCGCCGGTTGCGTTTTTAAAACCAATTTGTAATGCTGCACTTTTACCGTAGTTAGAGCGAAAACTAAAATATCTAATTTTATTATCTAACTTTGCTAATTCCTTAATAACAGAAAGGGATTTATCTTTACTTCCATCATCAATAAATAATATTTCATAATCACAATTAACTTGTTTCAAACCCTTTTTTATTTCCTGATATAATGGTTTTAGAGATTCTTCTTCGTTAAAAAGTGGAACCACAATAGAAACTTTCTTAAAACTGACATTTAAAGGTTGCTGTTGATTTTGCTGTTGGGTATTCGAACTATTTTGTTGATTCTGATTCTTTTTAAAGTTTCTTCTGTAATAATAATGCTTTCTAAATTTTTTTTTCTGCTGACTATTGCTTGAATCTTGCTTGTTTAAATTTTGGTTCTGAAGTTCGTTCAAATTTTCTTCCATCTACCTTCCTGTTCAAAAAAATTTCATAATGCTAATCAAAGTTAAATCTAAACTAATCTAAAATCAATTTGACTTTTCCCTGAATTGAATTATATTTTCACTCAAGTCGATAAAATTTAATGAAAATTATGGAAAATTTATGAGGGAAATATTTAATCTTGATCCTCAAAAAGAATTTGAAAAATTCACAAAAGAAATTGATGAATTAAAAGATATATGGAAGAGTTATCAAGAATTACTTTTAAGCTACAAAGCAAGTGAAGAAGAAATAAAAAAGAAAAATGAAGAACTAAAAGAAGCAAACGAAACTAAAGATATTTTATTATCTATAATTTCTCACGATTTAAGGTCTCCTTTTCAGGGTTTGCTTGGTATTTCTGGTTATTTAGTTGATGAATATGATTCTTTAGATAAAAATGAAATTAAAGAACTAATTGAAACACTTCACGAAGCATTAAAAAATCAGTACAAATTTTTAGATGATTTACTAAACTGGTCAAGATTGCAATCTGGAAGGCTTTTAATTAATAGAAGTGAGTTTAAACTTTACGAGTTGGTGGAAAAAATTGGAAATTTATTTCAAACAAATTTAGAAGGCAAAAAGATTTTATTAATTAATAATATTTCAAATAACTGTGTTATAAATGGCGATGAAGATTTAATTTACTTGTTAATTAGGAATTTGGTCTCAAATGCAATTAAATTCACAAATAAAAATGGTAAAATAGAAATCAAATCAAATCTATATGAAAACAAAATACAAATAGAAATTTCTGATAATGGAATTGGAATTAAACCCGAGAACATCGGGAAAATCTTTAAAATAGAAAATCATTTCACAACACGTGGCACCAACAACGAAAAAGGAAATGGATTTGGATTAGCACTTTGTAAAGAAATTGTTTCCAAACATGGTGGAGAAATTTGGTTACAAAGTGAATATGGAAAAGGTACAACTTTCTTTTTTACCATACCTAATAACATTGAACTTTAACCCACCAAAATTTCGTTTTTACAAAAAACATAAATAGAAAGGAATAATTATGGCAAACGCAGTATTCAATCATCCAATGCCGACAAATGAACCAGTTAGGACATACGAACCAGGTTCACCTGAAAGATCTGCATTGAAAGCAAAACTAAATGAAATGGAAAATCAATACATAGATATTCCACTAATAATAGATGGAAAAGAAATTAGAACTGGCGACACCGAAGAAATTTCAATACCTCACAATCACAAAAAGAAATTAGGTAAATACCATAAAGCTGGTAAAAAAGAAGTTCAAATGGCAATTGAATCAGCATTAGAAGCCTGGAAAAACTGGTCAAATATGAGTTGGCAGGATCGTGCTGCAATCTTTATGCGTGCAGCTGATTTGATTACATTAACAGACTGGCGTTACACTATTTTAGCATCAACAATGTTAGGACAAAGCAAAAATGTACATCAAGCAGAAATTGATGCAGCTTGTGAAACTGCTGATTTTTTAAGATTCAATGTTCACTATGCTTATAAATTATATCAAGAACAACCACCACACTCGCCAAATGGAATGTGGAACAGAATGGAATACAGAGCATTAGAAGGATTTATTTTTGCAGTTGCACCTTTTAACTTCACAACATTTAATGCAAATTTACCTGGTGCCCCAGCAATTATGGGTAATGTTGCTTTGTTGAAACCAGCGGGTACAAGTGTTTTATCAGCATATTATATTGTTAAACTTTTTGAAGCCGCTGGTTTGCCAGCTGGTGTTATTAATTTTATTCCCGGCTCAGGTCAAAAAATTGGTGATGTTGTTTTCAGTGATCCAAATTTTGCTGGTTTGCATTTTACAGGAAGCACACAAGTATTTCAGTCAATGTGGAAAATAATTGGAAATAATATAACCAAATACAAAACATATCCAAGGATAGTTGGTGAAACTGGTGGAAAAGATTTTGTGTTTGCTCATTCAAGTGCAAATGTTCGAGGATTAGCAACTGCATTAATTCAAGGTTCTTTTGAATATCAAGGACAAAAATGTTCTGCAGCTTCACGTGCTTATATTCCAAAATCAATCTGGCCTGAACTAAAAGAAATTCTTGTTAATGATTTGAAAAAATTAAAAACGGGTCCGGTTACAGATTTTACAAATTATAACAACGCAGTTATTGATAAAGCTGCTTTCGATACAATTGTTGGTTACATTGAATTTGCAAAAAAATCTGATGAAGCAAAAATTATCGTTGGCGGTAAGTACAATAGCAAAGTAGGATATTTTATAAATCCTACAATTATTGAAACAACAAATCCAAAATTCAAAACTATGCAGGAAGAAATATTTGGACCAGTTTTAACAGTTTTTGTTTATAATGATGACAAATTTGAAGAAACATTAAAACTTTGTGATGAAACTTCACCTTATGCATTAACAGGATCAATCTTTGCTGAAGATAGATTTGCAATTGTAACAGCTGATAAAATATTAAAACATGCTGCCGGTAATTTTTATATAAATGACAAACCGACAGGAGCTGTTGTAGGTCAGCAGCCATTTGGTGGTGCAAGAGCAAGTGGAACAAATGATAAAGCAGGTAGTTTCTTAAATATTGTACGCTGGGTTTCACCAAGAACAATCAAAGAAACATTTATACCAAGAAAAGATTTCCGATATCCATTTATGAATGAAAAATAATTGATTTGAAATTGCAAATTTTTATTGCCGTTCACTGAAGTGAACGGCAATAATTTTTAAAAACTATTCCATTTTACCATTTTTTAATTCATTTGAAACTCGTATTGCTTTATAAACTTTTTCAATTGCATAAACAATTGCACGAGCGTCAACAGCAACCATTCTATTGTTATAAGGAATGTAAATATAATTTCCAATTATACTATCGATGTTACCATCAAATGCTAATCCAACAACTTCTGCATTTTTATTAATGACAGCACTTCCTGAATTTCCACCAACTATATCATTGTTTGAAACAAAATTAAATGGAGTTGCTAAATCGAAATCTGTAGGCACTTTTTCCCATCTTTGATGTAAATCCCAAGGATATTTTTTATAGAAAGAATACCATCTATCATACAATCCATAAAATGTTGTAAAAAGTGGAGCAACAGTTCCATTGTATTCAAATGCTTTTAATGTTCCATCACTTAATCTTAATGTAAAATTTGCATCAGGTGGAAGTTCGGTTCCATAAACTTCAACAATTGCTTCTCCTAACATATCATCATAAATTCCTTCGGTATCAGTAACTTCTTGCATTTGTTTTTGAAGTTCTGGCATTCTTTTATCAGCTTCTTTTACATAGTAAAGGATAGGATCTTCAGATTTCATAATTGCATCGGCACCTTCTTTGGCAAGATCTATTACATCATCACGATCACCAAAGATTGAATTGTCTAATAACCATTTTGCAATTTCTTTTCCTTTTTTACCGCCAGAAAGTTTTTTAACTAAAGGGTCATCCCAACCTAAATTTAAAGCCATATATTCTATATTGATCCAAAGTTTTGTGTTTTCTAATAGTTGATCAATTTTTTCTGGGAAAAGAGCTTTTAGAGTTGAATCTAATTTTTCAGCTTTATATTGATCTGCTCTTTGATCTTCTGGTTTTTGTAATTCTTTTGCTACATCAAGTAATGATTTTGCCATTGCAAAATATTTTGTTCCAAACATTCTGTTTTGAACAAAAGAAAAAGATGCCATTTGTGGAGCAATTTTTCTTGTTTCTTTTCTCGTACTTTCTATGTTTTCCCAAACTTTGCCATATTTATCTTTTAAAGTTGGATTATTCCCAACTGCTTGTTGTAATCTTTTTTGGAAATCAACCTTTTTTGCATAAACGTATGGATCTTTCAATCCTTTCAATGTTGTTGAAATTACCTTTTGGCTATTTCCAAGTTGAACTCTTAGATCTTCAAATTCTTTTGCTCTTGATGGATCTTCTTTTTTCAAATCTTCAAGTGCGTAATAATAAGAATCAAATAAAAATGAATTGTTTCTGTAAGTAAAATCTCTTGCGAATTCTAATTGGGCAACTGTTTTTAATCTGTTGGTAGTGCCAGGATTACCAACTGTGAAAATAGGTTCTCCGGGTTCAATTCCGCTTAAAGAAAATTTAAAGAAGTTAGTTGATTTTACTGGTTTATCATTTTCGTATGCACGATAAAAAGTGCAATCGAGATTGTATCGTGGATAAGTAAAATTATCATAATCGCCACCGAAATATGCAATTTGCATTTCAGGTGCAAATACTAAACGAATATCAGTATAACGTTTGTATCCATAAATCGAATATTTACCGCCATTAAAAAGTGGAATTATTTGAATTTGCAATCCGGTTTCTTTCTGATATTTTTCCGTTAGTTCTTTAATCTTAGCTTTTTTCTTTTCAGCTTTTTCTTTTACTGTAGCCCCTTCTTTTTCTGCATTATGAATTTCTTCGGTAATATCTTTAATCATAACTAATTGGTCTGCATAATAGCCTGGAATTTTTCTTTCATCTGCCATAGTTTTTGCAAAGAAGCCATCTTTAATTAAATCTTCGCCATCTTTTTTCACTCTTTCCAATAATCCCCGAGCACAGTGATGATTTGTCATCATTAATCCATCTTCCGATACAAATGAGGAAGTACAACCCGGCAATCTTAATGCTGAAAGACGAATATCTTCAAACCATTCTTCATTTGTCTTTAAATTGTACTTTTCTTTTAAATAATCAATTGGTGGATAATCGAATGCCCATTGTTTACCATTATCATGCTTTTGATATTTGACAGTATCAAGATTTAACTGGGCATTTAATTGAATAATGAATGCGAATAATAGAAATAGTGAAATTAATTGATATAGTTTTTTCATTTTACACCTTGTCTTTTTTAAAGTTTAACCAAAAAATAAAATAGTTGGATTTCATAACCAAAATAGAAAAATGACAATTTGTTTTAACTTTTTTTATCATTGGAAAAAAGTTACATTTCTTTAGATTAATTTTGAGGTAGTTATGAAAAACAAAATATTTTTTAACTTTTTTCATTACCTCAGTTTGTTAATTTTTTTTTCATGCACATCACAAAATGTTTTAGAAAAAGTAATGCCTACACTTTCAGATGGGAAATATGATAGCGAATTTCCATATCGTAATTCATCAGAACAACTTGAAGAAATTTCAAACAATATTCGCTTAATTAATAGTATCGCTTTTTATACAAGTTATGTGTTTCGAGAGGAAAGCAAATTATATCGTGGACAAATTTTAAATATTGATTTCAAGAAAAATGCAATTCAAGAAATTACATTTAACAAAACTGCTTCAGGCACGGCAACTATTATTAGCAACAAACAAGGTTCAGTTGTTTTGTTGACTGTTTCTCATATTGTTTCATTTCCAGATACAATTTATTCATACTTCTTGAATAAAGATGGAAGTTTATCAACTTATGTCCAAAGTATTTCGATAAAAACAAAACAAACAAATTATATCCCGGACTTTCCTGGTAATGGAGAAGTTGAGATAATTGCAATTGATAAATCTCTCGATGTTGCATTATTAGGCCAACAATATCAAGGAACACAAGCATCAAATCTTTTACCCTTCAAATATCAATGGGGAAATTCATCGGAATTAGAATGGGGTTCTTTTATTTATGTGTTTGGGTTCCCTATGAATTACAAAATGATTTCAAAAGGTATTGTGAGTAATCCAACTAAAGATAAAAATACATTTTTAATTGATGCTGTGTTTAATCGTGGTTCAAGTGGTGGAATTGTTTTGGCGATTCGTGATGGTGTTCCAAATTTTGAACTTGTTGGTTTGGTAAAATCTGTCCCCGCTGAATATCAACTTAATGTTCATCCATTTTCAAATATAAATGAAATTGATTTTAATCCAATGATTCCATACAAAGGTGAAATTTATGTTGAACGTGAACAAATTTTAAGAACTGGAATTACAAAAGTAATTGGAATTGAAGCAGTAAAGGATTTTATACTTAAGAATAAAGATAAAATACTACTTAAAGGTTATTCAATACCATTTCTTTTTGATACTGAAACAAAAACAAAAATTATAAATATTCATTAAAAATTAATTGGCTGTTAGAAATTAATTTTTTTAACTTTTAGTCTATTGAATAGAAAATTTAAAAATCTTTGAGGAGTTTATAACTTCATTTTTTTCTGTAAAAAAACATTTTGTTAAGTATAAATAAAAAAGGAAAATATTATGGAAAACTTTATTAAAATAAAAATGAATAAACGCAAAAAAATTGCGCTTGTTGCACACGATCATCAAAAAAAAGAATTAATTGAATGGATTGAATTCAACAAAGGTAATTTATCTGAACATGAACTTTATGCAACAGGGACCACAGGTAAATTAATAGAAGAAAAAATTGGATTAAAAATAAATAAATTAAAAAGTGGACCATTGGGTGGCGATCAACAAATTGGGGCTAAAATTTCTGATAATGAGATTGATGTATTAATTTTCTTTTGGGATCCTCTTGAACCACAACCACATGACCCTGATGTAAAAGCTTTATTAAGAATTGCAGTTGTCTGGAATATTCCTATTGCTTGTAATCGTTCTTCGGCGGATTTTATTTTTTCATCACATTTGATGAAAGAAGATTACGATAGAATTATTCCACAATTTGATAATTATCTAAAAAGAGAAATTTAATTTTATCTTTTTGTAACTATTTAATATTGCAAACGACTAAATAGAAAGAATAAAAATTGTATTAATGTTTAAAAAACTTTTATACAAAATTGAATGGGAAGCCTTAATGTGGCTTTCTTCTTTGATTTATCTTTATTTGATTTGCCCATATGAAATTCAGCACTTTACATTTTGTCCATACAAAAATCTCGGTATTGAGTTTTGTCCCGGCTGTGGAATAGGAAAATCAATTTCATTTTTATATTATTTTGATTTTATAAGTTCATTTCAAACTCATCCATTAGGAATTTTTGCATTTGTTATTCTTGTATATCGAATCTTCCGTTTAATAAAACAAAAATATTTCAACAAAAAAAGAGAGGTTGTTTATGGCTAATGTTTACGAATTACTCCCAGAAATAGTGGGTGAAGAGCAATTGTACATTGGAAGTATTATTAAAAATATGGATGATCAAAAAGCAATGCAATTTGCAAATATTTATCGTGCAAGGAGGAAAGACCCTCAAATGATTTTACTTCTTACATTAGTGGGATTTTTGGGTATTGCAGGAATACAAAGATTTATAACAGATCAAATTGGAATGGGAATTTTGTATTTACTTACAGCTGGTTTATGTTGGATAGGAACGATAATAGATTTAATTAATTATAAAAGAATTGCTTTTGAATACAATCAAAAGGAAGCAAACCAAATTACAGCAATGTTAAGAAATTCATAGAAAAATAACTTTTCTTTTGAAAAATATTTTACTAAGTTTCGCACCGCATGGTTGGAGTTTGCTATGCAAGTAATTTAAGTAATAGTTAAAGGAGTTTTATTAATGGCAGAACGCGAAAACGGAACCGTAAAATGGTTTAATGCTGCTAAGGGTTACGGTTTTATTGAGCGGAGTCAAGGTGGTGATGTATTCGTTCACTTTTCTTCTATTCAATCTGATGGATACAAAACACTTGAAAAAGGTCAGGCTGTTGAATTTTCTGTTGGCGATGGACCAAAAGGACCACAAGCTCAAGATGTTAAAGTTGTGAAATAATAAAATTTATTATGTAACAACAAAAGCGGCTTTTTAGCCGCTTTATAAATTTTTAAGAATTCCTTTAAAAAATTTAATATATTAATAAGTGTATATATTCAAATTTATAATGGAACTAAATTTTTTATCATATAATTATTCAATCAAACCTTCTTATAATTCTACCATTTGTTGGGTTACTTCTTTTTGTTGTTGTAACTGACCAATAGCTTATCAATTTAACTAATTTTTTTATACACTAATAAATTTTTGGACTTATTTATGAAAAGGAATGAACTAAATCCATATTTAAATTTTGCAAAAAAATTATTAAAAAAAAGGGAAAAACATTTTTATAATGCACCTTTAAAAACTGAATCAATTAAATTTCTAGAAAACTTGATAAGTTTTTTGTTCCCACATTTTTCTAACAAATCTTATTATGATGAAAATGATATAATTTCCAAGCTACAATTGATTAAACGTGATTTAATTGATCTATTAAAACTCTTGAATAATGCTCTTTCAAACGATTTGGAAATAATAGCTGCATCTTTTACGGAAAGATTAACTGAATTACACAACACTTTATGGCAAGATGCTGAGTTTATTTACAATGGTGATCCAGCAGCTGAGAATATTGATGAAGTTATATTAGCTTATCCTGGTTTTATGGCAATTCTAATCTATCGTCTTTCACATGAATTATATCTTCTCAATGTTCCCATTATTCCAAGAATATTGACTGAGTATGCCCATCAAATAACTGGAATTGATATTCATCCCGGTGCTAAAATTGATTCACCTTTTTTTATTGATCATGGAACTGGAATTGTAATTGGTGAAACAACTGTAATTGGTAAAAATGTTAAAATTTATCAAGGGGTTACATTAGGTGCTTTAAGTGTTGATAAAAGTTTAAGCAAACAAAAACGTCATCCAACAATTGAAGATAATGTTATAATTTATGCACAAGCTGTTATTCTTGGAGGCGATACAGTTATAGGTAGCAATAGTATAATTGGTGGTAATTCTTGGATAATTGAAAGTGTTCCTCCATATTCTGTAGTTTATCATAAGAGTGAAGTTAGAGTAAGAAAATCTAGTGAAGTAAATAATAATTTTGATTTTATAATTTAATAAGGAATTAATTATGAAAATTAATAATATACTTGAAGCAATTGGAAATACACCACATTTAAGATTAAACAAATTATTTGGTAATAATCATGAGGTGTGGATTAAATTAGAAAAGTTTAATCCTGGAAATAGTATTAAAGATAGAATCGCCCTTTCTATGGTTGAAGATGCTGAAAAAAAAGGTATTCTAAATAAAAATAGTATTATCGTTGAACCAACATCAGGGAATACTGGTATTGGGTTGGCAATGGTTGCCGCCGTAAAAGGGTATGAATTAATATTAGTTATGCCTGAATCAATGTCTTTGGAACGTAGAAAAATTATGACTGCTTATGGTGCAAAATTAGAATTAACACCACGTGAACTAGGAATGAAAGGTGCAATTGAAAAAGCACAAAAAATTGCCGAACAAAATCCAAATGTTTGGATTCCACAACAGTTTGAAAATCAAGCTAATGTTGATATTCATATTAAAACAACCGCACAAGAAATTTTAAATGATTTTCCAGATGGATTTGATTATTTAATCACCGGCGTTGGTACAGGTGGACATATAACTGGCGTTGCTAAAGTTTTAAAAGAAAAATTTCCTTTCCTTAAAGTATTTGCAGTAGAACCCGATTTATCACCTGTAATTTCAGGGGGTAATCCTTCGCCGCACCCAATTCAAGGAATTGGAGCGGGATTTATTCCCAAAATTCTTGATACAGAATTATTAGATGGTACTATTCAAATTTCTAAAGAAGAGGCTTTCGAATTTGCAAAAAGTGCAGCGAAAGAAGAGGGATTGTTAGTGGGTATTTCAACTGGTGCTTCATTAGCTGCTGTAAATAAAGTTGTTAATCAAATTCCAAATGGAAAGAAAATTCTTACTTTTAATTATGATACTGGAGAAAGGTATTTATCAATTGATGGATTGTTTTAATAAATAATTTTAAAAGGCTGTTCGAAAAAATTTTTAGTGGTAAATAATTAGTGATCTTTTTTATACAATATCATAATATTTTTTTGAACATCCTATTTATACTTCTAGTAATTCATTTGTTTCAAAATATCTTCAATTAATTTTCTTGCTCCTTTCGCATGTCTTTCTTCTTGTCTTATTCCAGAAATGACAAATCGAATTGTAAACTTTCCATTTAGTTTTGTGTGAGAAAGAAAAATTTTTCCTGTGTTGTTTATTTTGTTTATCAGTTCTTCATTTATTTGGTTTAATATATTTTCATCTTTGATGTGTTTCGGTTTGTACCTGAAACAAACAGTACTAAAAGGAGTTGGAGCTAATCTCTCAAAGCTTTCACTTTCATCAATCCAATTTGCAAACTCATGAGCAATTCTAATGTGTTCTCTTATTCTCTCTTGAAGTCCTTCAACTCCAAAGTAACGAATAACAAACCAAAGTTTTAATGCCCGAAACCTTCTGCCAAGTTGAATTCCATAATCCATAAAATTTTCAACTTCTGAATCTTCATTTGTTTTTAAATATTCTGGTACAAGAGAAAATGCTTTTTTTAATATTTCCGGTTTACGAATAAATAAAACGCTAAAATCAATTGGCACAAATAACCATTTATGCGGATTTGAAACAATCGAGTCTGCGTTTTCTATTCCCGAAAAATACATTTTCATTTCGGGCAGCATCGAAGTTACACCAGCGTATGCGGCATCAACATGTAGCCAAATATTTTCTCTTTGACATATTTCTGAAATTATATCAACTGGATCAACAGAAGTTGTTGATGTAGTTCCAATTGTTGCAACTACACACATTGGAATTATTCCTTTTCGTTTATCTTCTTTAATTGCTTTTTCAAGTTCCTCAGTTATCATTTCAAAATTTTCATTCACTGGAATCTTTTTAATTCCATCTAAACCTAAACCAAGAGTTAAACATGCTTTGTCAATTGAACTATGAGCATGTTCTGAACAATATAATCTTAGTTGTGGAGCAGAAGACATTCCTTTTTCTCTGATTTCAAGATTTAAATTTTCTCTTGCCGCTGCAATTGCATGAAGTGAACTTACAGATGCCGTATCGTAAACTAATCCTTTAAAGTAATCTGGAAAGCCCAAAATTTTTCTGTACCAGATTAAAACTGTTTGTTCAAGTTCTGTAAGTGATGGAGAAGTTTTCCAAATCATTCCGTTTGAATTAAAAGTTGAGCTTATTAAATCTGCTAAAATACCGGGACCACTTGCAGTAGAAGCAAAATATGCCATAAAATTTGGATGCTGCCAATGTGTAACACCAGGCAAAATAATTTTTTCTAAATCTGAAATTATATTTTCAAAGTCTTCACTTTTTTCTGGTGGAGATTGCGGTAATTTATTTTTTATTTCACCAGGTTTCACATTTGGCAAAACTGGAAACGATTCAATGTTATCTAAATAATTTGCAGACCAATTAATAAGTTTTACACCAACTGAAATAAATTCATCTTTTGGCATATCAAGATTTTTTTCTTTCATATTAAAACCGAATTTGTTTTTATAAAATTAAGAATAAATTTATTTGAATATTACATTTGGCAACTTCATTTCTTATCTTTGCCCCACATTTTTAAACTAACTTAAAATAAAATGAAATTAAGTAAATCATTCATACCAACATTGAAGGAAAATCCTTCTGAAGCTGTAATACCAAGTCATATTTTAATGATTCGTGCTGGATTAGTTCGTCAACTTTCAGCAGGAATTTATTCATGGTTGCCTTTAGGTTACAAAGTATTAAGAAAAATAATGGATATTATTCGCGAAGAAATGAATAATATCGGTGGACAAGAGTTTCATCTTCCTGGATTGAATCCAAAAGAAATTTGGGAACAAACTGGACGCGTTGAAGCTTTTGGTGATATTTTATTTCATGTTAAAAATCGGGATTATGTTTTAGCTCCTACTCACGAAGAAATTATTGCTTTCCATGCAAAAGGTGAAATTGTTTCATATAAAGATCTTCCACAAATTTGGTATCAGATTCAAACTAAATTTAGAAATGAACCAAGACCTCGCAGTGGTGTAATTCGCGGAAGACAATTTATAATGAAAGATGCTTACACTCTCGATAAAGATGAAGCTGGCCTTGATGTTGGTTATGCACTTCATGATAAAGCTTATCGTGCAATTTTTGATAGATGTGGTTTAAAATATTTTGTAGTTGGTGCTTCAAGCGGTGCAATGGGCGGCAGCAAAAGTGAAGAGTTTATGGTTAAAAGTGATGCAGGCGAAGATACAGTTGCTTATTGCGAAAAGTGTGGTTACGCTGCAAATGTTGAAGTCGCGCAATCCGTTGCTCAGGCAGTTGATAGACAAAATGAAAGTAAAGATGTTTTTGAAATTCACACACCAAATGTAAAATCAATTGATGAACTTTGTGCATTCTTAAACATAAATGAAAATCAAACAGCAAAATCACGTGTTTACATTAATGATGATAAACCAGTTTTAGTTTTAATGCTTGGTAATGATGAAGTAAATGAAACAAAACTTGCTAATGTTTTAGGCGGAAATGTTCGTCCTGCTCATCCGGATGAATTAAAAGAAATCTCAGGTGCAGATGCAGGCTCTATTGGTCCGATTGGTTTTAAGTACAGAATTATAGCTGATAATCTTTTGAAAGATGGAAATAATCTTTACAGCGGTGCAAATAAAAATGATTATCACATTGGTGGAATTGATTTAAATCGTGACGTTCTAAATATTGAATACTTCGATTTAAGAACAGTTGAAAGCGGCGAAAAATGTATTCGTTGCGGCTCTCAATTAGATGTTTTCAAAGCAATTGAACTTGGACACATATTTAAACTCGGAACAAAATACTCAGAAGCACTTGGTGTTATGTATCTTGATGAAAATGGAAAAGAAAAACCTGTTGTAATGGGAAGTTATGGAATTGGTGTAGAAAGAATTCTTGCTTGCTACATTGAACAAAATTATGATGAAAAGGGAATTATCTGGAAAGATCCTCTTTCACCTTTCGATATTCACTTAATTGCTCTTAACATGAAAAATCAATTAGTTAAAGAAACTTCTGAAAAACTTTATCAAGATTTACAAAAAGAAGGATTTGAAGTTCTTTTTGATGATAGAATTGATGGAAGTGCCGGAGTTAAATTTAACGACGCTGATTTGCTTGGCATGCCTGTTCAAATAATTGTTGGTGAAAAAAACTTAAAAGAAAACAAAGTTGAAATTAAAAACCGTAGAACAGGAACTAAAAAACTTGTTGAACTAGATAAATTAATCGACGGTTTAAAAGAATTATAATTTTTTGTAAATGAAATACATGCTTTATTTTTTGAAAGAATGAATAAACCGAAACTTTATATTGTTTCTACACCAATTGGCAATTATGAAGATATATCTTTACGAGCAATTAAAACTTTAAAAGAAGTTGAATTAATAATTTGTGAAGAGTATAAAGAAGCAAAAAGACTTTTATCACATCTCCAAATTGAAAAAGAATTAATTTCACTTAACGAACATAACGAAGAAACTACAACACAAGAGATATTAAGTTTATTAAAAGAAAAAAAATCTGCCGCATTAATTTCAGATTGTGGTACACCATTATTTTCAGATCCAGGAACACAATTAGTGCAATTATCTATCATCTCAAACATTGAAGTAATTCCAATTCCAGGTGCAAGTTCAATTATGACAGCGCTTGTTGCCTCGGGATTTAAATTGAATAAATTTTACTTTGTCGGTTGGCTTTCACCTAAAACTGATTTGAGAAGAAAAGAACTTTTACGATTGAAAAACATAAAAGAATTGTTAATCATAATGGAAACCCCATACAGATTAAAATCAATACTAACAGATATTTCCAAAATATTTCCGGAAAAAACTAAAATTGTAATTGCATTCGATTTAACATTACCAACAGAAAAATTTTTAAGAGGAACAGCAAAAGAAATTTTAACTATAGTTGAAAACGAAAAACTAAAAGGAGAATTTGTTTTGCTAATCAATAACAGATAAAAAAGAAACTAATATTTGTTAAATTTCGTTTAGAAAAAGAAAGGAGAAAGAAAGAATGCTACAAGTACAAGATGTTGACCTAACACCTAACCCACAAGCACTAAAATTTATTTTAAATGAAAAACTACTAACAAGAGAAACAAGAAATTATAAATCAAAAGAAGAAGCAGAAAACGATCCGCTTGCAAAAGGTATTTTTGAAATTGAAGGAGTGGTTTCAGTTTTCTACATGGATAAATTCATTACAATTGAAAAAGATCCTAAAGTTGCATGGGGAAATATTCAAAGACCATTTGTTGAATTCATCAGAAAGTTTGATAAAAAATTAATACCCGAAGAAAACATAACAGCACAGACAAATAGCATTGATGAAACAGAATTGCTCAAAAAAATAAATGAAGTTTTAGATACACGTGTTCGTCCAGCATTGGCAGGAGATGGCGGTGGATTAGAAGTGATGGGAATAGAAGGAACGACATTAAAAATACGCTATCAGGGTGCATGCGGAAGTTGTCCAAGTTCAATAAGAGGAACACTCGTTGCAATCGAAAATCTGTTACGCCGCGAAGTTAACCCACAAATAGAAGTTGTATCCGCATAATTTCAAATGTCAGCCATTAAGTTGGCTGACATTGAAAATAAATTTATCTAATTGAGACATCTTTTATGTTAAAAAGCAAGACTCATCAAATAGTACTTAGAGCAACCAGAAAAATCGATAGTCTTTTTATTTAATTATGTTTTTAATAAAGTCGTTAATCAATTCAATTATTCTTTTATTAGCGGTCATACTATAGAAAG
>CAZVBT010000022.1:0-6396 GCA_964625385.1 uncultured Melioribacter sp.
TATTGCCATGAAATTAAAGAAGTTCCAATAAGGTCCGGCGTTTTTAATAAAGATTAATGGAACATTTAAGATTGCAGCAAGTAATGTAAAAGGAAAAACAAAGTTGTTTGTTAAATTAAAAGTTGCTTGCAGTTTTACACGCAATGGAATTTTACTTTTCCAAACTAATGGTAAAAGTTTTTTACTTGTCTCAATTGCTCCTTTTGTCCAACGGAATTGTTGTGCTTTAAGCGCATTCATTTCAACGGGTAATTCAGCAGGAGTTGTAAAATCGCGCAAGTAAATAAACTTCCAGCCTTTAAGTTGTGCGCGGTAACTTAAATCGAGATCCTCTGTTAATGTATCAGCATGCCAGTTGCCAGCATCTTCAATGCATTCTTTTAACCAAACACCGCCAGTTCCATTGAACTGAATAAAAAAACCAGCTTTGTTTCTAACAGTTTGTTCAATAACAAAGTGTCCATTTAAAGCAAGTGCCTGAATTTTTGTGAGTATCGAATAATCTTCATTCAAATGTTCCCAACGTGTTTGAACTAAACCAATTTTTTCATCTGTAAAGTAGGGAAGAGTATAGCGTAAAAAATTTTTCTTTGGAATAAAATCAGCATCAAAGATTGCAACATATTTTCCTTTTGCTGATTTCAATCCCTCTTTTAATGCACCGGCTTTAAAGCCAGTTCGGTTTTCTCTTCTGATATGTTGAATGTCATAACCTAATGCTTGTTTTTCTTTAACAATTTTTGCAACAAGATCGACAGTTTCATCTGTTGAATCATCTAAAACTTGTATCTCTAATTTTTCTTTTGGATAATCTAAATCGCAAACTGAATTTATTAATCTTTCAACAACATAAAGTTCATTATACATTGGAAGTTGAATTGTTACTAATGGTTCATCCTCAAGTTCTTTTGGCTTAGGGATATTTTTTTTGTATTTACGATGATAGTACATCATTATAAATCCATGACTTCCATATATTAAAATTATCATTAAAGAAAAAATGTAAGTGAATAAAACTATTTCATCTAATACTTCCATATAGGTTACCTTTTATTTTACCAGTTTGATACTACGCCAAGTAGAATATTTTCTGTTATTTTGTTAATTGTATCATCAATTGCTTTTTTACGAACAGAAGTTATATCACCAGAAACAATGTATTCAGTGTAATCAGAAAATGATTTATCGAAAACTGTTTGTTTTTTTACAACATCTTTATAAACAACCTGAATAGTTATTGAAATTCTTCTTGATGAAACTTGTTCTTTCCCGGAAATTGCTGATGGTGAATCTGTTAATGTGGTTATTGTCCCTGACACAATCGCATTTGCGTTATTCATACTGCTAACTGTTAATGAATTGTCATCCAAAAATTTTTGAATAAGTTGTTTTGTAACACGATCACCTAAATTAAATTCACCTGAGTTTGTTCTATCCTGAAAAACAGCAATATATACAGTTTTAATATGAGGCGGAACTGAAGAACCAGTAAACGAATAAGTGCAGGAAAACAAAAACAGAACAAAAATTGCAGAATATATTTTTTTTATAAAATTATTTAATTCCATATTCATTAATTTTTCTGTATAAAGTTCTTTCGCTAATTCCTAATAGCGATGCTGCTTTACGTTTATTGTTTTTTGTAAAATTAAGTGCATTAATTATTGCATCTTTTTCCAGATTATGAATGGGAATAACTTCAGTTAAATTATTTTGTGAATCATTTTTAGTAAAATCATTTTGATTTTGTAATGCAAGTGATTTTAATTCCATTAAATCTTTTTTGATTTCTATTAGTGCACGATATATCATTTCCCGATCGACTTGTTCGGCAGATTTATTAACGAACACTGGCAAATTTCTGTTTTCATCGTTTTGTTCTGCAAGAGACAATAGTGGTAAAAAAGAATTTGCATCTAAAATTTCATTTCTGGAAAGTGCAGCGGCAGTTTCTACAACATTTTTTAATTCACGAATATTTCCCGGCCAATAGTAGCTTATTAAAATTTCTTCAGCGTCTTTTGTTAATCTGAAAAATTTTGTTTTGTTATTTTTTGAAAAATTTGTTAAAAAGTAATTTGCCAGTTCAATTATATCTACTTTTCTGTTTCTTAAAGGTGGAATTGTAATTGTAACAGCTTTTAATCTGAAATATAAATCATGTCTGAATCTTTTTGTATCAACTTCTTTTTGAAGATCTTTATTGGTTGCGGCAATTATTCTAACATCAACTTTGGTTACAGTTTCACTTCCAATTTTCATAAACTCTTGTGTTTCTAAAACTCGTAATAATTTTACTTGTGTTGTTAAAGGCATTTCGGCAATTTCATCAAGAAATAAAGTGCCGCCATTAGCAATTTCGAAGTAACCTTTGCGATCATCAATTGCACCCGTGAACGAACCTTTTTTGTGACCGAATAATTCACTTTCCAAAAGTGATTCAGGTATTGCCCCACAATTTACGCTTACTAATTCTTTTTCTGCACGTTTACTTGCACCATGAATTGCTCTTGCAAAAACTTCTTTACCAACTCCACTTTCTCCTGTAATTAAAACAGAAATATCACTTTGTGCAACTTGCATTATAATGCTTATCAATTCTTTAATTTCTTTTGATTTGCCTATAATGCCAAATTTTTTTTGAAATTCTTCTATTGTCATATTTTCAATTTTTCATCCACATAAAGATAATAAATCTTTAATGCATTATTTATAATGTAGAATTTATAAATTAAAATTTTGAATCAGAGAGAAAACTTCAAACCATCATTTGCTAATACTACTTTTTCGGTTAATTGATTAATTTTAATCCAGTTTAAAATTTTTGATTCATCTTCATCATTGTAATGGACAAGAAATGTTTTTTGTGGGTTAAGTAATTGGACTACTTTATAAATATCTTCAAGTGTTATATGCATACATTCTGAAATTAAAATGTCAATATTTTCTTCTTTGAATAGAATTAAATCCTCTTTTGAGCCAATATCCGAACTGTAATAAATATTCTGATTTTTATGTTTTATAAAAACACTTGATGAATTAAAAAGAAAATCGGGATAATTTTTTAACTCATCTTTCTTTTTAATATGAGAGTTCTTTTTGATTACAAAACACAATTCATCATTAATAAAATATTCAAAATTAAATTCTAATGGATAATAGTTTATCTTAAAACCAACCGATTCCTCAAACATGTATGTTGAATTAAGAAAAAATTTAATTGTATCAACAAAACTTTTATAAACATGAATGTTCAATTCGTAATAACGATTATTAAGTTTCATCTGAGTTATTAAGGAAGCAATTCCTGAAAAGTGATCAGCATGAAAATGTGAAATGAAAATATTTTTTATCGAATTGAAATTAATTTCATTTTTAAGCAGAGATTTTGATATATCATCACCGCAATCAATTAAAAGATTAGTTGATACTAAATCAAAAAAAATTGAAGTATGAAACCTTTCTAAACTTGTTTTACCGGAAGACGTTCCTAAAAAAATTATTCTGTTCATTTAGAAACTATACGAGCTGAAACATTAAATTTTTTGTTAATTATTTCTAAATATTTTTTTGCCTCGGTTTCATTTTGAAAATTGCCTGCATAAACAACATTCAAAACAGAACCACCAATTTCTTTTTGAATAATTTCTGTGGCAATGTTTTCTTTTTTTATTTGCTCACTTAATTTGGTTGCATTTTCAAGACTTAAAAAAGCACCAACCTGAATTGAATATTTAGGAGAAGATTTTAAAGTATCAGTTTTTTCTTTTTCCAAACTTTTGTTTTCTGCAAATTCAACATCGTCATAATTGGGAATATTTTTATCAGCTGTCTTAAGATAAGGTGAATTCGGGAATTTTGTTTTCAATTGTGTTAATAGAGTATCAGCTTTTTTATAATAACCAAGAGAATAGTAGTATGAAAAAATTCTGAATAATGAAGCATCTGCATATTTTGAATTTGGATAATTCTTAAAATGATCCTCAAATTTTTTAACTGCAACTTTTGCATTTTGTGTTAAAACAGCATCCAAAAATTTAACCGAAGGATCATTTGAATTCTTTGCTTGAAATAATTTTAATGATTTTTTTGCTTCTTGGATATTACCAACTTCTATTTGTTTTAATGCATCTCTGATATCAATTTCTTGAGCAAATAAGAATAACGGAAAAATTATGAAAATAAAAATGACGATTTTCATAAAATTAAATTGGTTCACCAAATAATGTTGCAGATGTTGCTCTGTTTATTTTCACTTTAATGTAATCACCAATTTTATAACTTTCATTTTTAGGTACTATACAAATTTTATTAGAATCAGTTCTGCCCGAATAAAACTCATCAGATTTTTTACTTAAACTTTCTATCAAGATAGTTTCTTCTTTTCCTATCAAGCTTTGATTTATTTCCCATGAAATTTTTTGCTGAAGATCAATTATTTCATTTAATCTTTTAGTTTTGATTTCATCGGCAACATCATCTTCCATTTGAAATGCTTTAGTTCCTTCTCGTGGAGAATATTTAAACATATAAGCACCATCATAACGAACTTTTTTCATTACTTCTATAGTTGCTAAATGATCTTCATCAGTTTCAGTTGGAAAACCTGCAATAATATCCGTTGAAAATGAAACATCTGAAATAATTTTTCTTGCTTTATCAATTAAATTAAGATAATGTTCAATTGTATAAGTCCTATTCATTAATTCAAGAATTCTGTTAGAGCCAGACTGAACCGGTAGATGAATATAATTGCAAATATTTTCATGTTCAGCAATAGTATAAAGTAGTTTATCAGATAAATCCTGCGGATGTGAAGTTGTAAATCTAATTCTCATAGAAGGGGCAGCTTTTGCACTCGAGGCTAATAAATCAGCAAAATCATTATCTTCAAAAGAATATGAATTTACATTTTGACCAAGCAAAGTAACTTCTTTAAATCCACGTTGTTCTAAAGATTTTACTTCTTCAAGGATAGAATTTAAATCCCGGCTTCTTTCTCTACCGCGGGTAAAAGGGACAACACAATAAGTGCAAAATTTATCGCATCCACGCATTACAGAAATCCATGCGTTCAAACCATCTTCACGGTATGGAATAATATCGTCATAAGTTTCAGTACGGGAAAGTTTAACGCCAATTCCTTTTTCACCTCCATAAGCAAGATCAATAAATTCAGGTAATCTTCTGTATTCATCGGGACCAACAACTAAATCAACAATTTTCTTTTCTTCTATTAAATTTTTACGAAGGCGTTCTGCCATACAGCCTAAAATTCCAATAACAGCATCCGGGTTGTTTTTCTTTACACCTTTTAGATGATCTAATCTTGAGTAAATTTTTTGTTCAGCATTATCGCGTATGCTGCAAGTATTGAGCAATATGACATTAGCATCATCAATATCTTTTGCTAATTCATATCCTTTGGATTTTAAAATTCCCATCACTAATTCTGTGTCAGCAAAATTCATCTGACAACCATAAGTTTCTATATATACATTATTTTTCATTTTATACTTTCGTTAAAAAATATAACACTATGTTAATTATTATTAAAATAAGAATATAAAACACTACTGAAACTATTCTTCTTTTTTTCCTTTCATATTCAAATATATTTCTTGGATCGAATTCCATGTTAACTTCTAATTTGGTGTGCAAAGATAATAAAGAATGCATTGCTCTTAAAATGAAAAACTGATTAACAAATCAACTAAAGATAAGCTTGTCTTGATAAGCAAGAAAGTTTTAATTATGTTTAATATAAACTTCAAATAAGTTGGAGGAATTATGAAGGGCAGATTATTAATCCTTATGCTATTCTTTTTTACAATAGTCAAATCTCAAACTCAATTAGGTGTTTTGAAATATGATGATTTTAAAACGCCAGAATATTGTGGAAGTTCTTGTCATACAGAATTTTATCAGCAATGGAAACAAGCTATGATGTCGCAAGCATACACACATGAATGGGATGAAATTGAATATTTTAAATTGGCCGTACCACATGCAGAAAAAGATGAAAAAGTTGCAGAAGTAAAAGCTGGATGCAATGGGTGCCATTCACCAATTGCATATTTGGCAGGCGATGTTCCACCGCCACTACCAAGTAAAAATTCAAGAGCTAATGAATCAGTCTCATGTGATGTTTGCCATAGCATTTCTGGGTTCAGTGGTGATACACCATTTAATTTCAATTACATAATGAAACCTGGAAAAACAAAATATGCATCACGTATTCCTGAAATAAAATCTCCAGCACATGAAATTGAAGTTAATCCAATTATGAAGACTGGTGATTTTTGTGGTATTTGCCATAATGAGAAATCTCCTTACAATGCCTGGGTAAAATCAACTCATCTTGAATGGAAAGAGGGACCTTACTATAAAGAGGGT
>CAZVBT010000023.1:0-12595 GCA_964625385.1 uncultured Melioribacter sp.
GCATCATTGATGAGAAATATTTGAATTCTTCTTTATTCAAAACATTGAAAGAATAATTTGGATTACAAACTTCAATTACTTTAACAGGCAAAACTTCTTTCCCATTTTTCTTCAATGATGCCTGTAAATCGTGAACGATGATTACTTTCCATTTATTCTGCTCAGCAACTTTTGTAAGTGTATCAACAGTCTGGACAAAGTTGTATTTACTTTCACTTTCAGAAATTAAACCTCCTTCTGTTTTTGTTTGGGCATTTAAAGTTAATACTAGAAACAAGAACAATAATATGTTAATTAATCTATTCATTTTAACTCCTTTCTTTGGTTGATTGATTTATAAAAGATTAGATTCATTCAAAAGAGATAGGGTTCACAGCTCTGGTCAATAATTAGTGGGGCTGTCCAAAAAGTAATCTTGTCATCACGAACGAAGTGAAGTGATCTCATTTTTAAATTAAAAACTAAAGATTACTTCACTCGAAGGCTCATTCGCAAAGACTTTTTTCTTATTTTTGGACAGCCCCACCAAAATGATTTTATCTCACTTTGCTCAATTTTCTACAAATAAACAACTGCAACAATATTTGTTTAACCAATGCAATCAATTACTAACAACCACCAACAACGCGTTTTTGTTCTTTCTTTACTGGTCCGGCTGATTTATTATTTTGAATCAAAACTGGAATTACTGTTTTTGCTTTTGTGCGAAATCGGTTCTGATAAACTTCATCAATGTTTTTCGGATTAGCGATTGGTTTAAAATTTAATATCTGTTCTCTGAAAGCATTTAATCCACCTTGCAAAATTTTAATTCGCTTATAACCAAGTTCATTTGCTATAATAGCCATTTTCCTTTCTGTCAGTTCATCATCAGCAACAAAAACATTTATTTTATGTTTTAATCGTAGTAACTGATTAGGTTCTTTTTCAAATAAATTATCAATTGTGAATAAAGTGGACTTAGGCAAACTTTCTTTTGAATATTCTTTTTCAGGTCTGAAATCTATTATCTGGAATTTATTATCATACTCATCCATTAAACGATATGCAAACTCATCTAAACTCATAATTTCAAGATTATAATTCTTAACAAAATTAGAATCTTCAACTAATTGTGTTAACGATGCTTTACGGTCAGGAAAAATAAAAGCAGATAATGCCATGAAAATTCCGATACTGGCAATGCCAATGTAATATGGAGTAAAACGGATAGGTGGTTTTCTAATTTTATTGACTCTGTTTTCTACAATCGAAGCAATCCAAAAAGAAAATAAACCGGCAACAATCAATATAAAAGCAAAGACATTTTGTGACATTCCAAGTGTTTCAAAAAATCTTGGACTGCCTAAGTTTGCAGCTTTGTATAGAGGTTCAAAAATCGGGTAACCTTCTGCAAAAACAATAACACCTAAAAAGGCACCAACTATAAAAATCATAGCGTCTATTTTACCAATTGCTGCAGCACAAACACTTGTACCAGGACAAAACCCTCCCACAACGAAGCCAAGCCCCATTATCAATCCACCTATAATTGCGGACCACAGGAATGTAGGATTTATATAAACAAGACTCATATCAAGTAATCCGAAGTGATCTAAACCCATAACTCCAATCATTGCTACAAGTCCAGCAGTAAAGAAAACACGAAGCACAGTAAAATCGTATCCGTAAAATAATCCTACTAATTTTTTAGAAGTAGAAAATCCGGCCTGCTCTAAAATTGCACCAAATAAAATTCCAATTACTAGTGCAACAAAAAAATTTAAGTTATTACTTATAATATCAGGAACTAATGGTCCCATTTTCAAAATCTCCTTATTAAATCCAAAATTTTCTAAAAAAGTAAGCGAATGCGTAAGCACCTGCAAATATTGCAAACATTGTAATTATTCCACCAAGCGACATAACAGCTAATCCAGAAAGTGCAGCTCCGCTTGTGCAGCCTCTGCCAAGCTGTGAGCCGATGCCCCAAAGTAATCCACCAACTAAAGCTCCAGCAATTCTTATTTTAGTTGTTGTGTGTGGTCCTTTTTCTAATTTAAAATCCAGACGATTAGAAATTAATCCTGATAAAAAAGCACCAATTAAAACTCCTGTAACTTCAAATACAAGCCAGTTCATTAAAGGACTGCCACCAGCATGTTCTTTTGAATATTCTTTATAAAATTTTGTATTCTCTGCATGCGTTGGAGCTACTTTTTCAACCACTGTTACCGCATAACTTTTTATTGCACCGCTTGCCCCCAAACCTCGACCAGTAATATAAATTGTTGCAATTAATAGTAAGCCAAGCAAAACACCTGCTAAATAAGGATTCATATATTTTGTCTCTTCCATAATATCCTCTAATCTAAATTTTGTGTTGATAAATTATTTTCACTATCATTTTTTTCTGTTTTGTCTTCATCTTCTAACTCTTCATAACCAGTTAGCATTGCTTTAAGATTTGATGTTTCTGTTTCACCTGTTGTTATAAGATAAAGATGAGTTACTATAAACACTACTAACATTATTGCTGCAACTGTGTGGAATATTGCAATGAATTCAAGCGACTGAACATTTATTGCTTCAACACCTTGTTTACTTGGATAACGATAGAACATATATAATAATCCTGAAGTAACACTTAATGGAATAACTAATATCTTTAAACCGAAATAAGTTAGTTTTTGTAATGGATTTAGTTTACTTAAAACAGTTTTTTTAGTTGGGTGTGGTGCATTTTTAAATATCCCAAATAAATAATAATCAAGTTGTGCTTTTATATTACTTAGTGTTGGAATATATTGTTTATACTCACCAGTAGTAAGATGCCAAAAAATTGCGAACACAATTAAACCGATAAACAAATAAGCTGCAACATTGTGATATCGAACTGCATCCCTATATCCAAAAAAAGAATATGTACCGTGAATTTCAAATCCTGTAAATGCGAGAAAGAAAATTAGAATTGCCTGCATCCAGTGCCAGAATCTTTCGAAACTTCTATAAATATAAACTTGCTTTTTGCTCATTTTGTAACTCCACTTTTATTTTTTCTGTATGAATAAAATCTGATAGAAGCATGGATAAAAATTCCAATAAGCGTAATAATTATCAACCACTTACCACCAGAATCAACAATAGATGAATAATCACGACCTGGTAAATAAAAATCCTTTAACCCAGCAAGTCTGGAATTTTCTCTTGTATGGCATTCATTACAATTAACGGTGTTCTCTTTACTTGCAACCATATGATTTATTGGCCAATACATTTCTGTCTCGATGAAAGAAACTTTCCCACTAAATGGTAGCCCAACATCTTTCATCCCAACTTCAGCTGCTTTCTGCCAATTGAAATCTTTCCAGAATGCACCTTCACCAACTTTATCAGCATAAAGCTTTGGTTGTATTAATATTTTATTAACCGGATCATAAGGTTGCTTAGCAACGTGAATTTTAACAGGATAAATCTTCGATTCTTCATCAGCATAAGAACCGTGAAGTTGATTTAATACAAGCGGTTTTGTTGTATCCTGAATTTTATCTCCTTCAAGATAATGTGATGCAGTTCCGTTAAACCAAATGTAATCCGGCTTAACATTTTTCTTCCAAACAAAACTTCCCTTAATTGACATATAAGCATGATTTCCCATACTGTCTTCTTCAACATAAGGTTTGCCATTTTTCAACTTGCCAGCGGTTGACCAATCCCAATACATTTTAGTCGCATTTCCTTTAGCATAAGTGGGTATATGACAAGTTTGGCAAGCAACTTTTAATGTATGCTCATTCAAAATATCATCTTTGTGAGGAGTTGCAGTATGACACTGTTCACAAGTGTTACGGTTATGATTCATTGATGAAAGAGAATAAACTTTTCCTGCAATGTTATGCTGTTTTGTTGTATGGCAATCCACACATTGTAAATTCATTCCATCAGTAGCCATGTGAACATCAATATCTTTTGTAGGCTCGAACTGCGACATTTCGAGGTCACCGTGTTTTACATTATTACCGCCGCCGCCATAAAAATGACAAACACCACAATTACTTCGTTTGGGTTTACCAACACTTTCAGCAATTTTATTAAAATCAAGAGTAGCTAAAGGAGCACCACCTTTTTCAGGAGCTTTAGCGTAAGTTTCAGTATTATCATGACAAATCAAACAATCAATATTTTTAGGATCGGTAAAGATTTTTCTCTTTTCATCCATACCAAATCCAATATGGCATTTAGCACAACTTTCTTCGTTTCCTTTTGTACCGATGCAAAAATTATTAAGAGCATTTGCTTTACCGAGATAAATCACACCACGTCCTTGAACGAATTCTTCACGTTCCCAATTCCAGTGATTAGAATTCATCACTTGTTGAGCGGTCATATTATGGCAAGATTCACATGCCTGAGTTACTTGTTGGGGAGATGTAAATTTTTGTTGCAAAATTGCAAATTTACTATGATCGACTGATGGCTTTTCTTTTTGGGAATATCTTTCTTTTAGCTTCATAAGATTAGAAGGTTCAATTTCTTTTTGAGATAACATTCCTACAATTATAACAGCCATTAGTCCAATAAATGCAAAAATTAATACTACCTTTTTCATATTTTATCTCTGTATTTTGATAAGTTTAACAATTATTTTATACTATAAATTATTCTTCTTCAACCCATTTTTTAAATACATTAACTAAAATTTGAAGCGAAGCATAAATATTTTCTATATCAGATGCTCTTACATTTTTTAATATATCCCGATGCAGTCTATCATAATTATCTAATAAATTATCTATCAATGGCAATGCTTTTGGCAAAAGTTTAACCAATATATTTCTTTTATCTTTTTCATCTGGGTATCTTAAAACTAATTTTTTATCTTCTAACGATTGTAGAATATGGGTTATTCTACCAGAACTTAATGCTAATTTTTCTTTTAATTCTTTAATTGAAAGTGATTTCTGGAAAGCAAATAATTTTAAGAATCTCACTTCAGTAGGTGATAAATTAAAACTATTTGCAAAATATTCTTCTTTTATATTGCAATTACGTGTCAGATCACATATTAATTCTGCTAAAATTTGATAATTATTATTTTTATGCATGCTAAGAATATTTATATTATTTTATACCCTAAAATATAATGATTATATTCTTTTTCCAAAATATTTTATTGCCAAGTAGGAATAATACATTTGATAGATTTTATTTTAATTGATTTATCGAAATCATAAAGTGTTGCTTTTATAACTTTTGAATTTTCATCGTGGCAGGTTAAACAACTTCCAACAGTGAGAATTTGTTTTTGTTCATTCACAGAAAAAGTTCTGATGTTTTCTCTTGTTGCTGAATATGTTCTTCGTTCTTTAAGAAAACCAGTCCAAGCATCCTGAGGTAAGTTATCAAATTTAATGCTTGAATAAGCAGGAGTAAAAATAAATTTTCCTTTACCATTTTTAATTTCAAAATTAAGTTTGCCTCGTCCATAACCAAGCACCAAAGGATTTAAATGACAATCTTTACAGCTCTTTGATTCTTTTCGGATTGTATGAGAAAATGCGGGGGCGAATAATCGTTTGAAGAATGGTTTTTCATCTTTTGATTTTTGAATTGTCAAAATCATTCCCGGCATTACTTCAATTATTTCTCTTTTGTTTTTAGTCTCGCGAACTCCTAATGTTGTTATGCCTGTAATTAAATCCTGAGGATGCTCTAACCATTCACCATCTGCTTCTTTGCTATCAAGCAAATCGAACATTGTGGAATTCGAATCGTATTCAGTGTGGCAGCCAACGCATTGCGGTGTCCAACTATTATGGCAAGTTGTACAGGATAGATCTTCATGAGCAAACCCTTCCGTACAAGCAAATGATGGTTTTTTGATTTCAAGTTTTTGCTTTGTTGTTTTTTTGAATAAGAAAGTTTTTTCATTTTCATAAACTACATTTGTAAAAGGTGTTCCTTTTTCATTCAATATGTACTCAACTTTTTTATTTGCTGTTCCGATAAGTTCAGCAATTTTTTTTGATTCAAAATCAAATTCATTCAACTTTTTTGTTTTTGGTTCTTTAGTTAAATGACAATCTATACACTTAACTTGTAATTGATCTTCTTTATGTAGATAATAATTTCCATCTCCCATTATTTCGTAAGAATTATGACAATCAATGCAAAGTAATCCTTTTTCTGAATGAACATCTTTTTTAATTTGTTGAACAACACGTCCATCGTCTAAAATTCTAAAACCAGCCTTCGATTTTACATCATCCTTATTATAAAGAGTTTCATGCCAACCATCGTAGCTTAAAGAAATTCTGCCAGAGCGTGAATGACATCCAAAGCAATGCATATTGTTTATTTGCAAAGAAATATTTGGATGAAATTTCGTTAATTTATTTTTTGCATAATCTAATTCTTTCAATGCTTCATTTGAATAACTCAAATGGCAAGCAATACATCCACCGCCACGTGATAATTCGTTCACTTGTCCATATGCATCTTTAGTATTTGATAAATGGCAAGATGCACATAGATTCCGTAAATGCTTTTCTGCTGGAGAGAATTTTATTTCTTCAACTGAATATTTAAATGTCGGAGATTCAGCTTCGTCGAAGACCCATTTATCAACAGTAACAACTCCATTCATTGTATTCATAATATTGTTTTTCATACGTGGTATCATTTGAGGATGACAATTTGGCGAGCTACAGGTTTTATCTAAATCAGAAAAATTACCTGGAATTAAAACTATATTTTGATGTGCATCTTCTTTCGATTTTGCTCTTGGATTACCCAGGTGGCATGAAAAACAGCCAATTTTATTAGGAGAGTGAGATTCTTCAATTCCTTGAATATTTGAGTGACAATTCAAACAAGTTTCTGATGATAAATTTTTGTTCGAACTAAAAATTAATTCGTTATTATTTTTGTTTATTCCTTGCTGTAAGAAATAAATTGTTGATGCTACAATTGAAATAGATATTATAGCAAAGAAAGAATAGATAAGAATTATTTTAAATTTTTTCTTCTTCATCGCTTTCAAGGAATATTTTTCTTACAAATTCAAAATCTTCTTTAGTGTTCATATTTATAAAAATATTTTCATTGTAAAATTTTTCTTTTTCTATGTTAAGAATATTTGTATCAACTATCCTAGTCAAGGTTTTTAAACTTGGTTTTAGAGGATTTTCATTAAATAATTTTTCAATACATTCGAGAATGCTTTTAGAATAAACACCACAAACATAAAGAGGAAATCCTTTAATCAACGGGATTGTAATTTGAAAACCATTTGAATGATCAATTATATAATTGATAGAGGTAGGATTAATCAAAGGCAAATCACAAGAAATAAAAAAATTCTTTTCAGTTTTTGAATTAATTAAAGAAGCATGTATTCCAGAAAGAGGGCCATAATTTTTATAAATATCATTTACAATCGGCAAATCAAGAAATGAATAAACTGAATCATCATTTGCACTGATAGAAATATTTGAAAAAAATTTTTGAAACTTAATAGCAATAATTTCAATTATAGTTTTATCACCTATTTTAAGTAATGCTTTGTTTTCACCAATTCTTTTACTTTGTCCACCAGCTAAAATTATGGCCGAAAGATTTTCATATTTTTTATTCATTACAAGTCAAAAAAGGATTAAACATGACGCCAAACAAAATCGCTAAAATCTAGATCTTCTTCATCGAAGGCACCACGTATCAAAATTTGCTGCAGTTCTTCTCTTGTAAGTCTATCACTTAAATCAAGTTTATCGAATAAAGTGTTGATGTAACCGCGCACCATATAAAAACCAGCGAGAGCAAAGTAATTACTAATGATTGTGAAAAATTCAATTATTTCTTCTTTTGTTTTGTTATCAATAATTTCTGGATGTTCCTTTAAAAAATTAAAGAAAGCTTTTTTGCTGATAAATAAAGCATAATTTATTTCACTAAGTGGAAAGCCTTCTTTAAATCTTTCATTTCCCAAATTGCTAAAGAATTTTTCAGTTTCATCGTTTTTAGCACCATTAATTAACCATGATGCTAAATAAGTATAAGTTGCTTCCTCTCTTTTAATTACTTTTTCAGGATCAAGCTTGTGATATGTTTTCATATACTCAGATGATTTAACTTCTTCAAAATAATCTTCCGCTATTTTTCTTTTATTATCTTCAATTAATTGAATAAAATTATTTAGTTCCATAATTAACCTTTTTCTTTTATCTTCAAAATAAAGATTGAAAATATTAACAGCAAATTTAATTGATGTTTAAATATTCTTTCCAAATCTTGTATAACTTATATGTTGCCTGAACATCCTTTCCACAATAAACTGCAATGTCTTTAATCAACCCGGCTTTATACATTTCTTTCACATCCATTCCGGTTATTCCTTTGGATTTTGGTGATTCAATTCCAAAAGCTTTGCAATAAAAATCCAGATTAAATTTTTTGGCTAATCCATAAAAAGTAAATTGTTCAAGTAAGTCAATGTGAGTTGATGAATCATATCTGTTTTTTAAGAAATTTTTTGTTGGCTTAATTTTATTGATTGCACTTCTCATCATAATGAAAGGCAAATCAAAATTTCTTCCATTGAACGAAATTATTTTATTAGATTTTTCAGCATACTTCCAGAAATAATTTATCATTTCAATTTCACTCATAGAAATATAAGTTATTTTATTATCTTCATTCTTCCATTCATCTTTTATAGAGTCTTCGTATAAAACTACCAATTTTTCTGATTGAGTATTCAACATACCAATTGCAATTATTTTTGCCGTAAATGGATATAAGCTTAAACTTCTCTTTACTTCATTTTTTAGTGTATCCCTTTTAATTTCATCAGTTTCCATTTCAACATACCGCAGTAAAAATTCCTGCTGAGATTCTTCTAAGGTTTCAAACTCAACGCCAACAGTTTCAATATCAAAAATCATTTCCATAATTACCCTCAAATTATTTTTATTCAAAGTAATAATTTTTTTGAAAATACACATTTATTTTTTTTATTTTACAATTAAAAGCGAATGACAATGGCAACAAAAAAAAGAGCTTTATTTATAGATTTATTAAAAGGTTTAGCACTTGTAGTAATGATTGAAGTGCATGTTTTTAATTCATTATTAATTCCTGAAATCAAAAGTGAATGGTGGTTTAGATATTTAAATTTTGTAAATGGGTTGGTTGCCCCAGCATTTACATTTACATCTGGAATGGTTTTTATTCTAACATTAACAAAGAAAGGAGATGAATTAAGAAAATTTGGAAAAGATTTTTGGAAAAGACTATCAAGAATTGGATTAATTTTTATAGCTGCATACACACTTCATTTACCTTACTTTTCATTTAAGAAAATTTTTATAAACACAAATTTTCAAACATTAAATTCATTTTTTCATGTTGACATATTGCAAGCTATTGGTTCTGGTTTATTAGTATTGTTTATTGCAAGATTGTTGATTAAAAAAGATGAAACGCTATTTAAGTTTTCTGCTTTTATGACATTGTTTGTTGTATTCTTAAGTCCATTTGCCTGGAAAATAGATTTTTTAAATTACTTCCCTATTGGAATTGCAAATTATTTTAATAGAATGCACGGTTCACAATTTCCAATTTTTCCATGGTGGAATTTCATTTTTGCTGGTGCTTTCACTTCAAAATTTTATTTAATGGCAAAAGAAAAAAATCAAGAACATATTTTTGCTCGTCAGTTAATTTTGATTGGAATATCTTTCTTTTTTATTAGCGTTCTTTTAATAAATGTTTTGTTACCGGAAAATCTTGCTACTATAATTCCACATCCATTTTTCTTTTTAGAAAGACTTGGAGTAATTTTTGTGTTGCTGGGTGTTGGTTATTTATATATTGAAAAAAAGGAAAATTACAAATCAATTATTTTAGATATTAGCAGAGAATCTCTTTTGGTCTATTGGCTTCACCTTCAATTTTTATATCGTGATATTTTTACTACCAAAGGAATTTATAGTCGGTTTCATAGTTCCTTAAATGTTTTTGAAGCTTCAATAGTTACAATAATTTTAATAATTATAATGATGATAATTTCTTATTATTGGGGAAAATTGAAATCATTAAAACCTTTATATGCCAAAAGAATTACCATTGCTATACTTTCAATTGCATTAATAATTTTTTTAACAAGATAATTTTTTATTTAACAAATGATGCAAGTCTTAATTACAGATTCTATTTCTAACTTCCTTTAGCACTTCTTACCATCTTCTCAATTTGATCCCACATCTCATTTGGAATTGCTTGAAGAATGTTAAACTGTCCTGCACCGTTTAACCATTCACCGCCATCAATAGTAACAACTTCCCCATTAATGAATGAAGAAAAATCTGAAATTAAATATGCAGCTAAGTTTGCAAGTTCCTGATGTTCACCGACTCGCTGAAGCGGAACTTTCTTTTTTAAATCAAATTTATTTTGAAGATCACCCGGCAGCAATCTTTCCCAAGCACCTTTAGTTGGAAAAAGTCCCGGCGCAATTGCATTAAAACGAATTCCATACTTTGCCCATTCAACCGCAAGCGAGCGAGTAATAGCAAGAACACCGGCTTTTGCAGCTGCGGATGGAACGACAAATGCTGAGCCGGTCCAGGAATAAGTCGTTACAATATTAAGTACTGTAGCATTTTGCTTTTTTTCTATCCAATGTTTTCCAAATGCAAGTATGCAGTTGTATGTTCCTTTCAATACAATGTTGATGATAATATCAAAAGCTTTGTTGGAAAGACGTTCTGTAGGACTAATAAAATTTCCCGCAGCATTATTAACAAGCACATCTACCTTGCCAAATTTTTCGATTGATGCATTAAGCAAATCTTCAACTTGTTTGTAATCGGAAACATCACAGGCAAAAGGAAAAACTTCATTCTTTGTTGACGAAGAAATTTCATCTGCAGTTTTTTGAAGTACATCAAATTTCCGGCTTGTAATAATCAACTTTGCGCCAAGCTCGGAAAAATATTTTCCCATCGCTTTGCCGAGCCCTGTGCCTCCGCCAGTGATTAAAACTACTTTATCTTTGAGTGAATCTTCTTTTAGCATTGGTGCGTTGTAGTTCTGTTGTGACATAGTTTTCCCTTACAATAATTGAACATCTACGATGTTCTTTTTTCGTTTTGTTGATTGTTCGTATTTATAAACCGTTCCGCCATAGGTGGACAGGTAAACCGGTTTAAGACTTCTGCTTTTTCCTCATTAACCCACGACTTAAGTCGTGGGTTAATAAAACTAAATACAATTGTAATAACCGTTTCAACGGTTTACAAAAAAATATTTTACAATCTTAAAAGCAATAACTGTTAGCTTCAATCATTCTATCAGCTACATTTCTTCTCAACTTTGTTGTATTCACAAGATCAAATTTAGTGAAACGTTTTAATCCAAGTGTTAATAGTTTTAGCTCATCACCTTCTGCAAATGAAGCAATTGCGTGTTTGCCATAAATATTTATTCTTTCCATTGCATCACTAACATAAACTCTTGTCATATCAATATAAGGTTGCAGTTCGGATTCACTTTTCATCGTTGCTAATTTTTGCGTACGAAGAATTGCAGATTCTGCAGTGTAAACTTCAATCAACATATCAGTTAAGCTCATAATAATTTCCTGCTCATCGGCTAACTTTTGCATAAACTTTTGAACAGCCATTCCTGCTGTCATCAATATTGCTTTCTTAGCATTTTGAATTGCCTGCATTTCTTTTGCAAGAACACCACTTGGTTCTTCGCCAAATTCAGGAACACTCATAAGTTCTTTTTGAATTGCCATTGCGGGTCCAAGCAAATTTAATCTTCCTTTCATTGAACGTTTAACAAGCATATCGACGGTCAGCAAACGATTAATTTCATTTGTGCCTTCAAAAATTCTGTTGATTCTTGAATCACGATAACCACGTGCAGCAGGATATTCTTCCGAGTAACCATAACCTCCGTGAATTTGTACAGTTTCATCAACTACATAATCTAAAACTTCTGAGCCAAATACTTTTAACATTGCCGCTTCAATTGCATATTCTTCTGCGGCGCCTATCATTGCTTCGCTGTAGCTTTTTCCACTTGCCATTAGCTCGTGTTCTTTATCATTTATCAAACCGCTAGTTCTGAAAGTTGCAGATTCAGCAACAAAAATTCTTATTGCCTGCTCAGCTAATTTATGTTTAATAGCTCCGAAGCTTGCGATAGTTTTACCAAATTGTTTTCTTTCATTTGCATATTGAACAGCAATTGTACAAAATCTTTTTGCACCGCCGGTTGTCATCGCACATAATTTATAACGACCAACATTCAAAACATTAAAAGCTATGTAGTGACCTTTACCAATTTCACCTAATACATTTTCAACCGGAACTTTTACATTATCCAAAAACAGTGCACGCGTTGATGAACCTTTAATTCCCATTTTATTTTCTTCTTCGCCGCGAGTAAATCCCGGTGAGTTTGTATCAATTATGAAGCAAGTAAATTTATCGCCATCAACTTGAGCGAATGTAATTAATATATCTGCAAAGCCGCCGTTTGTAATCCACATTTTTTGTCCATTGAGTACGTAATACTTTCCATCATCTGAAAGTTTAGCAGTTGT
>CAZVBT010000024.1:0-7378 GCA_964625385.1 uncultured Melioribacter sp.
TGAATGGCACACGAATATGATTTAATCCTGTGGATTTTATAAAGTGAATATCTTCTTTGGTAATGTAATTATCGCGAAAAGATTTCCAGAATTTTCTTGCTTCATCTGCACCGATCAATTCTTTAATTGTGTTATCAATTAACCTAAAAGAATTTACATTATGAAACTTAAACATATAACCTTCGGGATTCAGCCAGTTGCCGAGATTAATTCCACGAAGCAAAATTTTATTTCCATTTGGTTCAATAAAATCTTTACCCACAACATGAACAAAGTTTTGCTCTTGAGAAAAAAAAGTTGACGTAAAAAGGATTAACACAAGAAGAATTTTTTTCATTTGAACCTCAAAGAAATGTAAAATGTATATTGAATAATGAATAATGTAAAGTGTATAATGTAAAATTAAAAAGCATTAACCATTATACATTCTACATTATAAATTATACATTAATTACGCTTATCTAACGACTGACTCAAAAGCCACTTGTAAATTTCCGGATTGTTGTACGTTTCTGTCCATGAATCATGATTGGCTTCGGGATAAACAGTGAATTTAACATCACCGCCAGCACGCTTGATTGATTCAACCATTGCTTCAGAAGAACTTATGGGAACAACCGTATCTTTAGCACCATGAAAAACCCAAACAGGCAATTTGCCCATCATTGCTGCAGCAAATGGATCGCCCCAACCACAAATTGGAATTATTGCCGCAAGTCTTTCAGGAATTTCAGCTGCAAGTTTCCATGTGCCATTTCCACCCATGCTTAATCCTGTAACATAAATTCTGTTTTCATCAACTTTATAATTTGCTACCATGAAATTAATAAGTGCAATTAAATCTGCTGCTTCCCATCTTTTATTAACCGGACATTGCGGCGAAACAATTATGAAAGGAAAATCTTTTCCCTGCTCAATCAATTTTGCCGGTCCGTGAACTTTAACTAAATCTAAATTATCGCCTCTTTCACCAGCACCATGAAGAAATAACATCAAAGGATGTTTTTCTTTTTCATCATAATCTTTTGGTAAATAAAGAAGATAGTTAAGATTTACTTTCTTTTCATATTTACCAGAAAAATTTTGTTTCATTTGTTTTTCCCTGTTACTTTTTATAATTGGTGATGATGAACATGCAAAAAGAATAACTACTAGAAAAGTTATCACAAAATATTTTTTAATAGTCGTCATTGTTTCTCCTACTCAACCACTTTGAATGATGCTTCTTTTACATCAACAGAATTTGTTCCAACAAACACTTTGAAATCACCCGGCTCAACAACGTAATTCATCTTTATATCATAAAATTTTAATTTGTCCGGAGTAATTGTAAATTCAACTTTTTTTGATTCACCCGGCTTCAAATTAATTTTCGTAAAATCTTTCAATTCTTTAACGGGACGAGTAACACTACCAACCAAATCACGAATATAAAGCTGAACAACTTCCTGACCTTCGCGCGAACCGGTATTTTTGACTTCAACAGAAACTTTTAACGATTCATCTTTTTTGATTTCTGTTTTATCAATTTTAATATCTGAATATTCAAAAGTAGTATAACTTAAACCAAATCCAAACGGATAAAGTGGAGTGTTTTCTAAATCCATGTAATATGATGTGTAATGATCTTTTGGATTATAAGGTCTTCCGGTGTTTTTATGATTATAATAAATTGGAACTTGCCCAACATAACGAGGAAAAGTAACTGGTAATTTTCCGCTTGGATTAAAATCTCCAAATAAAATATCAGCCACAGCATCACCAGCTTTAATTCCAGGACTCCAGATTTCCAAAATTGCATTAACATTTTCCTGAACCCAAGGAATTGTAAGTGGTCTTCCATTCATTAAAACAACAACAATTGGTTTTCCAGTTTTCTTTAATTCTTTTAAAAGATCTTCCTGAACACCTGGAATATCTAAAGTTGCACGAGAAGCAGCTTCACCATTCATATATCGGCCTTCGCCAACTACTGCAATAATTACATCAGATTTTTTTGCTGTTTGAATAGCTTCATTAAATCCAGATTTATCAATTCCTTTGAACTTAGCACCTTCTGCAAAATTGATTTTAATTTCTTTACCAACTTTATTTTGCAAGCCTTCTAAAATTGAAGTTACTCTGTTTGAATCACTCATACCAGACCAGCCACCAAGTGGATCATCTTTTGATTTTGCAAGTTGACCAACAACAGCAATTGATTTTAATGTTTTATTTAATGGTAAAAGATTGTTTTCGTTTTTTAAAAGAACAATTGATTCAAGAGCTACTTCTTTAGTTGCATCAACAATTTCTTTACTAACAAGAGTTTTATTTTCTTTTTCTTCATCACAATATTTGTAAGGATCATCAAACAAACCAAGTTTAAATTTTGCAATTAATACACGGCGAACAGCATCATCAACAAATTTAATATCAACTTTCCCTTCTTTAACTAAATCTAATAAATGATAATAATATGCGTTAGATTCCATGTCCATATCAACCGTTGCTTTTATACCAAGTTCAGCAGCTTGTTTTAAATCTTTTGCAACACCATGAGGAATTAATTCACCAATAGAATTCCAATCGCTAACAACAAAAGCATCTGTTTTCCATTCATCCCGTAAAATTTTTGTCATTAAAAATTGAGAAGCAGAAGAAGGAACACCACCAATTTCATTGAAGGAAGCCATTAGTGAACCAGCACCAGCTTCAATGGCTGCTTTGTACGGAGGTAAATAAAAATCTCTAAAATTTCTTTCAGACATATCAACAGTATTATAATCGCGTCCGCCTTCAGCACCACCATAACCTGCATAATGTTTTACACAAGCAAGAATTGTATTATTAGCTGATAAATCATTTCCCTGATAACCACGAACCCGTGCAGCTGCCATAACAGAACCGAGATAAGGATCTTCACCGCTTCCTTCCATAATTCTTCCCCAACGCGGGTCGCGTGCAATATCAACCATAGGATTGAAAGTCCAGTGTATTCCCGCTGATGATGCTTCAATTGCCTGCATGCGTGCAGATTTTTCAACTAAAGATGGATTCCATGTACTTGCCTCTGCAAGTGGTATCGGAAATGTCGAAGCATATCCATGAATAACATCAAGCCCAAATATCAGTGGAATTTTCAATCGTGATTCTTCAATTGCAATCTTTTGTAATTTTTTTGTTTTGGCAGCACCAGTTATATTAAGAAACGAACCAACTTTCCCTTGACGAATTAATTCATCACTACTTGATGTTGGTCTTCCTGTTGAAGCACCAGTTGCCCAATCGCCACTGTATTGAACAAGCTGCCCAACTTTTTCTTCAAGTGTCATTAAAGCCAGCACAGAATCTGCTCTTTCAGTAAAAGATTTTTTTTGTGCATTAATAGAAATAGAAATTGTTAATATTAAAACGATTGATGTTACTATTTTTTTCATAAAATTTTCCCTTTTTAATAAGTTATACCAAAACCATATGGAAATAATGGCTTATAATTTTTATCACCAACATTAATTGGAATTTGCTGCATAGATTTAGGCCATGAATGTGGAAGTTTACCGACTGGTTTAAAATCGCCAAATAAAACATCTGCAATTCCTTGTCCTTCAGTTCCAGGCAACCAAGCAGCAACAAATGCATCAACCTTGGAAATTTGGTCTGTAATTATCATTGGTCTTCCTGAAAATAAAATAACTACAACTGGAACACCAGCAGATTTTGCATTTTCGATTGTTGCAATGTCATCTTTTGACAAAGACAAATCCTCACGATCTCCAAACATTTCTGCGTATGGTTTTTCACCTATTACAACAACACAAACATCTGAACCTTCAGCACCAGAACCATCTAAAGATGAAGTAACTTGTGTGTTTTGTGAAACTGTGTTTTTAATAGCTTGAAGAACTGTTGTTCCACCACTAATTACATTTCCACTATTTCCTTGCCATGAAATTGTCCATCCACCACATTGATACCCAATGCTATCCGCTGCTTTTCCCGTTACATGAATTCTCTTTAAATTTTTTGAAAGTGGTAAAACTTTATTTTCATTTTTTAACAATACTAAAGATTGACGAACAGCATCACGTGCAACTTGGCGATGCTCTTTTGAACCAATTTTTGATGTAAGTTTTTTATCAACTTTGTAATTGTTGAATAAATTCATTTCAAATTTTACTGTTAGAATTCTTTTCACCGCATCATTAATTCTTTCGATTGGAACTTTACCTTCTTCAACTAATTCTTTTAAGTATTGAATAAACTGAATGTAATTATTGTTTTGAGTTGGACCATTAGGAATCATAATCATATCCAAACCAGCATTAATAGATTTTTCAATATCTTCTTTATAGTCTTTTCCAAGTTGATCGATAGCAGCCCAATCAGAAACTAAAAATCCTTTAAAACCAAATTCTTTTTTAAGAACATCAGTTAACAAATATTTATTTCCATGCATTTTTAATCCATTCCAACTGCTGTAAGAAACCATAATATTTTTAGCCCCGGCTTTAATAGCTTCGATATAAGGCGCTAAATGAATTTCACGCATAGTTTTCATATCACATTCAGTATTGCCCTGATCTTTACCATTAGTTATTCCACCATCACCAGCAAAATGTTTTACACTTGCTAAAACAGAAGTTGGACTTGCAAGATTGTTTGTTTGCAATCCTTTAACAGCAGCAGGACCTAATAACTTAGACAATTCGGGGTTTTCGCCAAAGCTTTCATAAGTTCTGCCCCAACGTTCGTTACGAGAAACAGCAACACAAGGTGCAAAAGCCCATTGCATTCCGGTTCCTTTTACTTCAAGTGCTGTTATTCTTGCAACTTTTTCAACTAACTTTTCATTTCTGCTTGCACCTAATCCAATATTGTGTGGAAATATAGTCGCACCTTCAACGTTGTTATGTCCATGAACAGCATCAATTCCGAATAAGATAGGAATCTTTAATCGTGTCTTTAATGCCAGACTTTGGTAGTGTTCATAAGCTTTTGCCCAACCTTTTGGTGTAATATCATCAATTTCAGTATTACCACCACAAAGTAATGAACCCAAATTATATTTTGTAACATGCTCTGGATTTTGCTTAATTGCATCGAGATCAACCTGTGTCATTTGACCAATTTTTTCTTCAATTGTCATTTTATAAAGAAGTGCATCGACTTTTTTTTCAATTAGATTTTTTTGGGCAAATATGTTTATTGCTGAACCTAATATTATAAAGATTAAAAGATTTTTCATTTCAACCTCTGATAAATTTTTATTGATGTGAATATTTTTAATTTGAAATGTACAACTTGAAATAGGACAATAACGACACTGATTTAGATGATAAACACCGATTAAATTAACTAATATAAATCAGCATCATTTTTGTTCCATTTTTTTTACAAATTCTTTTTAGCCAATTCATTCCAAATCAAAGCACTTGAACCAAGCACGGCAGCATCAGCACCTGGCAAAGCTGATGAAAGTACTTTAACTTTATTTTTGAAAATGTTTAGAAGATTTTCTTCCATATATTTTTTTGTTGGTTCAATTATTAAATTACCGGCAAGAGCTAACCCTCCAAAAAGGATGATAGCTTCCGGACTTAAATAAGCAACTGAATCGGCCAATTTTAATCCTAAAATTTTTGCTGTATAATCAAAAGCCGCAAGAGCAAGTTTATCACCAGCATTTGCTGCATCAGCAATATCTTTTGATGTTAATTCGTCAAAACATTTTTCTCTTAATTTACTTTGAATATTAGTTGAACCCATTAATTCAAATACAGTTCTTCTAATACCAGTTGCAGATGCATAAGTTTCTAAACAACCTTTCCGACCACAACCACATTCTCTTCCATCTTGGAAAACAATTGTATGACCAATTTCACCAGCAAAACCATCATCGCCATAAACCAAATCACCATTTACAACAATACCGCTACCAAGACCAGTACCTAATGTAATTTCAATAAAATTTTTCATTCCTTTTGCAGCACCAAAAATCATTTCGCCAATTGCAGCGGCATTTGCATCATTTGTAATTGCAGAAGGAAGTGGAGAGTATCTTTTAATTAATTCCAAAACGTTAACCATTCCCCAATTTAAATTTGGAGGCATTTCAACTGTCCCTTTGTAATAATTTGCATTTGGTGCACCAATTCCAATTCCAACAAGTTTATATTCATTTTCAAATTTTTTAAAAGTTGAACTAATATCATTAAATAATCTTTCGAACAATTGATTTGCATCTTTATCTGAATAAGTTGGGATAGAAGAAGAATGAATTATTTTTCCATTTTTATCTACAAATCCATAAACAGTATTTGTACCCCCAATATCAACACCAATAGTAACTTTAGTTTTTTCCATAATAAGAAAATTTCCTTTTTAAGCGAAAGTAGGTTTATATCCTTTTAATCCATAATATGCTATGTACAAATAACATAATACTGGAATAAAGAAAGCATGATGAATTCCAATTGTATCTGCAAAATAACCTTGAATAACTGGTAAAATAGCCCCACCAACAATTGCAGTACATAAAATTCCAGAACCTTGACCAGTATGTTTTCCTAAACCATTAATAGCAAGAGTAAAAATTGTTGGGAACATAATCGAGTTAAATAAACCGACAGCAAGAATAGACCACATTGCAACTTGTCCATTAGTAAGCATTGAAACAATAACTAAAGCACCTGCAACAAAAGCATTGAAGGCAAGCATTAAATTTGGTTTTACTTTTCTTTGAATACCTGAACCAATAAACCTACCAACCATTGCACCACCCCAATAAAAAGAAACGAATCTTCCTGCATCAGCTTCTTTTAAGCCAGCAATAAAAGGTTGACCGAGATAATTCACTAAGAATGATCCAATAGAAACTTCGCCACCTACATAAACAAAAATTGCAATTGCCCCAAGAACTAAATGACGATATTTCCATGCACTTTCATGATGATGGTCGTAACTCCCATTTCCATCGCTTGAAGCAACATCGGAAGCTTCAATCTTTGGTAATTTAATGACTGCAAAAATTGCTGCAATAACGAACAATACTGCTGCAATTAATAAATATGGAGTTTGAACTGCGCTTGCTTGAGTAAGTTGATATTGTGTTAATTCATTTGGCGTCATTGCTTTAATTTCTTCTGCTGTTTTAACTGCAACAGATAAAATTAACAATGAACCAAAAAGAGGAGCTATTGTTGTTCCCAATGAATTAAATGCCTGTGTTAAGTTTAATCTGCTAGAAGCCGTTTCTGGTTTACCAAGAATTGCTACATAAGGATTTGCGGCAACCTGAAGTAATGTTATTCCACTTGCTAAAATAAATAATGCTCCTAAAAACATTATGAAAGACTGATAACCGGCAGCGGGATAAAAAAGCAAACTACCTATACCT
>CAZVBT010000025.1:0-8781 GCA_964625385.1 uncultured Melioribacter sp.
ACTTTCGAAAGAATACCCTAATGTAAAACCAGCATTAAACTATAATACTCCTTTTGAATTATTAATTGCTACGATTCTTTCTGCTCAATGCACTGATGAAAGAGTAAATATTGTAACAGAAAAACTATTTCAGAAATACAAAAAACCTGAAGATTATTTGAACGTATCTAATCATGAATTAGAAAATGATATTTATTCAACCGGATTTTATAAACAAAAAACAAAAAGTATTAAAGGTGCTTGTAAAATTTTGGTTGAAAAGTTTAATGGGAAAGTGCCAAACAACTTTGATGAATTAGTTAAACTGCCCGGAGTTGGCAGAAAAACAGCTTCAGTTGTAATAGGAAATGCTTTCGGAATTCCTGCTATTGCTGTTGATACACATGTGAAAAGATTATCTAACTTACTTGGCTTTATTAAATCAGGAGATACGACTAAAATAGAATTTAAGCTGAGAGAATTGCTGCCTAAAAAATATTGGATAAATTCATCACACTGGTTGGCAACACACGGAAGAAAAGTTTGTTTTGCCCGTAAACCTAAATGTGAAATTTGTATTGTTGGATATCTTTGCCCATCAAATAAATTAAAACAAAAAAAGAGGAAGTAATGGAAGATAAATCAAGAGATCGTGAATATTGTTTATCATTACTCAAAGAATACACAAAAAGTGAAAGTCTTTTAAAACATGCTTTTGCAGTTGAGGCTTGTGTCAAAGCTTACGCAGAAAAATTTAATGAAGATGTCAGTTACTGGAGAAATGTTGCTTTACTTCATGATTTCGATTATGAAATGTTTCCCACTGCTGAAGAACATCCATTCAAAGGAAATGAAATACTAAAAGAAAAAGGTTTTGATGAAGAGTTCAGAAATTCAATTATGTCTCATGCCGATTACACTAATATTCCACGAACTACGAAACTAATGAAAACACTTTATGCATGTGATGAACTTGCTGGTTTTATTACTGCGGTTGCCTATGTGCGTCCATCAAAATCAATTAATGAAGTTGAAGTAAAGTCTGTTTTAAAAAAAATGAAAGATAAAGCATTTGCCCGTGCAGTTAATCGTGAAGATATTATTAATGGTGCTGTACAACTAGAAATTCCCTTGGAAGAACATATTGCTTTTTGTATTGAAGCAATGAAAAAAGAAAAAGAAATTTTGGGTCTATAAGTTTAAATTAAATCTCTTTACTGTTTTAAAATCACTTGACATTAATAATCAATCTTATATAAATTTTCATCCGAAAAATGGAGAAATAGTAAAGAGAATTTTTTTACCGCTTATTTTGTCAATTTATAAATTTAATTTAGTGGCGATATGAAATTAAGATTCTCTTTATTTTTTCTCTTTTTAATTTTAAATCTTATTTACTCTCAGGATTTAAAAGTCATTTCATCTAATCATAATTTTTTAATTTTAGAATATCGTCCAACTATAAAAGATACAATAATAGCTAACATCTCTGGTAGAAAGTTTATAAAATTTGAAATACCCGGAACCAGAATTGAAAATGCAAAGGAGTTTGGAATGCCTCAGTTACAAGTTAAATTGTTTAACATTGGTGTTCCTTCAGAATTTGGAAATGCAATAGAAATTTTAAGTTCAAATTTCAAATCAGTTAGCGGAGAATATTTACCTAATCCAAAAATTCAAAAAGATAGTTTTTCAACCAAAGAAGTTGAATTTGTTAGTGATAATTATAATTCATTCTCATTAAATGAAATTATTCAGTTTGGTGACTATGGCTTAACAAGAAACTTACCAATTCAAACCATTAAAATTTATCCAATAGTTTTTGAACCAAATTCTAAATCAATAAAAGTTTATGATTATATTAAAATCAAAATTAATTTTGGTAATTCAAAAACTAAGAAAGTAAAGATAAACGAAAGTTTTCTATCTTCTTTGATACTGAATTGGGATGTTGCTCAGTTTTGGGGTGAAGAAATAAAATCATTAAATAAAACATCTAATTCAGTTTTAGCAAGCGGACCTTGGTTTCGTTTTGAAGTTGCTGATGAGGGAATTTACAAACTTGACAGAACTTTTCTTCAAAATATTGGTATAGATGTAAATACCGTTGATCCTCGGACTATAAAAATTTATAATAATGGAGGATTAAATTTATCTGAAAATTATAATTCTTATAAAAATGATGGTTTAATTGAAAATGCAATTTTATTTGTGGGCGAATCGGATGGAAAAATTGATGCATCAGATTACATTTTATTTTATGGTAGAGGAACAGAAGTTTGGAATTATAATCCTAATATTAAATCTATTTCAAGAAGTAAAAATCCCTATGCAAAGAAAAATTATTATTGGTTAACATATGGTGGATCCAATGGAAAGCGAATGAATGAAAAGAAATCTTTGAATGTCCAAAATGCTTTTCAACAAACATCAACTTATGGATTTAAAAGTTATGATAAAGATAGTGTTAATATTGGAAAATCTGGTCGTGAATATTTTGGTGATGTAATAGATGCAACTTCAAAAAGTAAAACTTTTATATCAACTCTAAATGGAGTTATTACAAATTCAAAAATTAATTATACATTAAGAACAATTAATGCTTCTTCAACTACGATACCTTTAAAAGTTGAAGAAAGTGGAAATCAAATTTATTCAACATTTATTTATGGTGTTTCAGATTATGATTATGGAATTGACGACTTTGCAAAATTTTCTTATCAGGGAAATTTAACTGATGAAAGAAGTGTCTTGAAAATTTCACATTCCTCTGGTTCTATAAGTGCAAAAATATTTTTAGATTATTTTGAAATTGTTTATTCACGTTATTTGAGAGCAGCTGCAGATAATTTTGTTCTTTTTGCAAAGGATACAACTGCAACTATTGAATATACTATTACAAATTTTTCCTCAAGTTCTATACAAGCTTTCGATGTAACTGATTTTTCGAATGTTAAGTTAATTACAAACTCAATTACCAGCGGTGGTCAAATAAAATTTCAATCGGATGAAATTAAAAATAATCCTTCCAAATATTTTGTTGTCTCTTCAAATGGTTTCAAAGTGCCAACAGGCGGAACTAAAATTGACAATTTGAACATTCGTGGAAATATTTCTGGAAGTGAAATGATTGTAATTGCACCAAAAGACTTTAAAGCTCAGGCAGAAAGATATGTGAAATATCGTTCATCAGAATCTCCCAATAAATTATCAACACAAGTTTTTTATGTAGATGAAATATTTAATGAATTTTCGTGTGGTATGATTGACCCAATGGCTATCAGAGATTTTTTAAAGTATGCTTATGAAAATTGGCAAATTAAACCTTTTTATGTTCTTCTTTTTGGTGATGCAACTTACGATTACTTAAATACTGTTAGAGATAATAAAAATTATATTTTGCCTTACGAAACAGAAAATTCAATTAGTGAAATAAGCTCATATCCATCAGATGATTATTATGTGCGTATATCAGGAAATGATATCAAACTAGATTTAGCAATTGGCCGCTTAACAGTTCAATCAACAAAAGAAGCAGATAATGCAATTGATAAAATTATTAACTATGAAACAGTTCAAAGTAAAGGTGATTGGAGAAATACAATTACATTAGTTGCTGATGATGGACCGGCAGGATTAGGTATAGATAATGGTTCACTACATACAGCTCAATCTGAAAATCTTGCTAATAAAATATTACCAAAATTTTTATATCAGAAAAAAATTTATTTGGTTGCATATCCAACTGTTTACGTTGGTTTAGGAAGAAGAAAACCAGACGTAAACAAAGCCATTATTGATGCACTTAATGAAGGAACTTTACTTATAAATTACGTAGGACACGGTAGTCCGGAGCTTTGGGCTGATGAAAATGTTTTTGTAAAAACAACTACAATACCTCAACTTAAAAATTCAAATTACTTTTTTTTAACTGCTGCAACTTGCGATTTTGGTTGGTATGATGATCCTGCAATTCAAAGTAGTGCTGAAACAATGCTGAACTTGCAAAATGCTGGTTCAATCCTAACTTACACTGCAAGTCGTGTTGTTTATTCAAATTATAATGCAATATTAAATGATTCACTTTATACAAATTTATTTCGAGTTAAAGATAATGGCTTACCAGCTAGAGTTGGTCTTTCATATTTTATGACAAAGCAATACATAGTTGACAAAGAAAATGATGAAAAGTATCACCTCTTTGGTGATCCTGCAATCAGAATGAACATGCCCGTACTTCCTATTTCAATTGATTCAATTAATGGAAAATCTTCTAAAGAATTAAATCAAATAAGTGCATTAAGCAATGTTAAAATTAAAGGTTCGGTTAAAACAACTGATGGAAAAATTAATCCAACAAATGGCGAAGTTATTTTATCTGTCTTTGATAGTGAAAAAGGTATTTATTATCAAGAAATGGATTACACAGTTAAACAACAAGGTGGTTTAATTTTCAAAGGAAGAGCATCAGTTAATAATGGAATTTTTGAAACTGATTTTGTTGTACCAAAAGATATTTCTTATGAAAATAAAAATGGTAAAATGGTAGCATACTTCTCTAATAATCAAATTGATGGTGTAGGGTTTAATAATAATTTTACTGTTGGTGGAACAAATCCAAACGCTGTTGATGATAAAAAAGGTCCCGAAATAGAAATATTTTTTGATAATGAAAATTTTACAAGTTCATATTTGGTTAATCCAAGTTTTACATTAATAGTTAAACTTAAAGATCAAACAGGATTAAATACAACTGGAACTGGAATTGGTCATAAGTTAGAAGCGATACTAAATAATGATGTTACAAATTCAATTGATTTATCAAATAATTTTGTTGGCGATCTTAATTCAGGTGGAAAAAGTGGTGTAGTAAAATATAATTTCACTAATCTTCTACCTGGAGATTATAATATAAAAATCAAAGCTTGGGATGTTTTCAATAATTTATCAACTCAAGAAGCAAACTTTACTGTAGTCTCAAATGAAAATGGAATTGTTTTAAGAGATGTTTACAATTATCCAAATCCTTTTTCATCTTTTACAACTTTTACATTTCAGCATAATTACTCTTCCTCAATAAATTGCAAAATAAAAATTTATACTATTTCGGGAAGATTAATTAAAACAATTGAAGAATACGACATATTAAATAAATATGTCAAAATTGACTGGGATGGAAGAGATGAAGATGGAAATCAAATTGCTAATGGAACTTACTTTTATAAATTAGTAGTAGAATCTAATGATGGAAGTTTTAAGCAATCAATAATAGGCAAATTAGCAGTAATAAAATAAATTTTAATAAATAAATTCTAAGATGGAGGAATAAAATGAAAAGAATATCGATGCTGATGATTATCATAGTAATGTTTGTATCAGCAAATTTAATTAAAGCACAAGGTGAAGCTGCAGTACCATTTCTTTTACTTGCACCTGATTCAAGAGCTGGTGGAATTGGTGAATCTGGTGTTGCACTTGCAGATAATTCAGCTGCAATTTTCTGGAATCCTGCTGGTATTGCATTTCAATCTGGTTCTGAAGTCAGTTTGACTCACAGTAACTGGCTGCCACAATTCAATCTTGACTTGTTTTATGAATATGCAACTTATCGCCAATATATGGAAGAATTAAGTGGAAATGTTACAGCAAGTATAACATTTATGAACTTTGGTGAATTTGTGCGAACACTTTCTAATTCTCCGGATCCAGTTGGTACTTTTCGTTCGTTTGATGCTGCTCTAACTTTAGGGTATGCTACAAAACTTAGTAACGATTGGGGACTCGGTTTTAATTTTAGAATAATACATTCAAGATTGGCAGATAAACCAACTGAACAAGAACAGGGAAAAGGTGTTGCTACTTCTGTAAGTTTTGATGTTGGTGCAATGTGGAGACCTGAAAAATTTGAAATACCACTAATCGGCGATTTAAGTAACAGATTTAGTGTAGGTATGAATTTAGCTAATCTTGGTCCAAAAATTTATTACATCGATCAGGCACAAGCAGATCCAATTCCTACCAACTTAAGATTTGGTTTTGCTGTTCGTCCATTTGAAGATGAATACAATTCTTTAACATGGACTCTGGATTTCCAAAAATTATTAATTGGTAAAGCAGATTCTTCAGGTAAGAGGCCAGATTTTTATAAAGCCATTTTTTCTTCCTGGGCTGATGAACCATTAAGTAAAGAAATTCGTGATATTGTAACTTCAATGGGAATTGAATATTGGTACGGACAACCTCAAGATTTTATGTTTGCAATTCGTACTGGAATTTTCTATGAAGATCCTTCATATGGCAATAGAAAATTTGTTACACTTGGTGCTGGTATTCGTTACGATATGTATGGTTTTGATTTTAGTTACATTACAACAGATGTTTTCAAAGGAAGTGAAAATCATCCGCTCTCAAACACACTTCGCTTTACTTTATTAATTGGTTGGGGTGCTGTACCTCAAAAACAATTAGGTTTTCCGAGAGGAATTTAACTTTCGATGAAAAATGTTTTTTTCTTTTTTGCATTTTTAGGGTTGAGCAGTTTATCTGCTCAATCTTTTGTTAAACATTTTGCTTTGCAGGCAAATGAAAAAACAACCTACGGTGATTCTTTAAGAATTCTTGCAGTTTTAGTTGATTTTCAAGAAGACAAATATGATGCTACAATTGGTAATGGAAAATTTGGTTCTCATTACTCAAAAAATTATGGTGATACAATTTTAGATCCTTTACCACACGATGCATCTTATTTTGAAGATCATCTTTTATTCGCAAAAAATTATTTTAAAAAAGTATCCAAAGGTAAATTGAATATTTCTTATAAAGTTCTACCTGAAGTAATTACTGTTTCTAAAACTATGAGAGAATATTCACCAGGTTATCAATCTAAAGATTTGAAACAATTAATAAATTTTTCTGAAGAAGTTTGGAAGATTGCAGACCAAAAATTTTCTGATGTGAATTTTTCAAATTATGACTTGTTCATAATTTTTCATGCTGGTGTTAGCAGTGGATTGGATATTGGCGTTTTTTCAATTGATAGAAATTTACCTTCTCTTTATCTGAGTTATTCCTCGTTGAAAAATATTCTTGGTCCTCAATTTAATGGCTTTCCAACAAAAACTGGCTTGATTAAAAATTCTATGATTATGGCTGAAACAGAATCGCGCGAATTACAAATGATTGATAATTCCACTTTACTATTAGAGTTGACAATTAATGGAACTTTGGTTGCTAATATTGCAAGCCATTTAGGTTTGCCAGATTTATTTGATACTGAAACAGGTAAAAGTGCAATTGGTAGATTTGGATTGATGGATGGCCAAGCAATGATTGCAAATAACGGAATGTTTCCTCCAGCGCCATCTGCTTGGGAAAAAATATTTTTGGATTGGGACAAAGCATGTGAAATTTCTTATGATAAGAAAAATAGTTTTCTTACAACTTTTGAAAAAGCAGTTTCAGGTGATACCACTATTGTTAAAATTCCAATTACTCCTTCTGAATATTTTCTTCTTGAAAACAGGCAGCAGGATGCAAACAAAAATGATCTAATATTAACTATTAAAAACAAAAATAAAATATATCAGAAAACTATTAAACCAGATTCTAACGGAATGTTTTATGCTACTCCAGATTTTGTTGACGGCGGTGTTATTATTGATGTTGATGAGTTTGATGCTGCAACTCCTGGTAACGGAATTGTAATCTGGCACATTGATGAAAATATCATCAATAAAAAAATTATTGAGAACAAAATAAATTCAGATTTATATAATAAAGGTGTTGATGTTGTTGAAGCTGATGGTATCCAAGATATTGGTGAAGTATTTTCATCATTCTTTGGCAGCTTTATTGGGGAAGGAGAAAAATATGATTTTTGGTTTAAGGGTAATAAATCAAAATTTTATAAAAATATTTTTTCACCTGATTCAAAACCGAATTCAAATTCTAACAGCGGTGCTAAAAGTTTCATAACGATTGAAAATTTTTCAGAAAATAAAAACAAAATGAGTTTTGATGTTTCATTTGGAAATGAAATAGTTAAAAAAATTGCTGATAGAAAATTAATTGAATTGCAAAGTTCAAGTTCTAATTTGCTTGCCTTGAAAAGTGATAATTTCTTTGATCTATTTTTAATTGATAATTCAAATCTTGTAAAAATAAATGACAAAGGTAAAATTTTAGAAGTAATAAAAAGATTTTCGGACAACAATAAAATTTCCGCAGTTACACAAAATGGATTTCAGTATGTATTTGGTTCTATTAATGACACGATAAATGTTTATTTATTTAATGTTTCAACGAAAGAAGAAAAATTAATTTCTTTTAAAAGTTTATATAAAATTACCACACCAATATTAATTACTAATTCATTAAATGAATTATATGTCAATGCCGGAACATCAGATGGTTACTATTTTGAAATTAGTTTAAACGATCTATTAACTAACAAATTAACTACTCAAAATTATACTAAAGTTTTAAATAGTGAATTAATTCAAATCAATAAAGAGTTCAATTTATCTAATGGTAATTATTTTTCGGCAATTTCATTAAATGAATTTTATCAAAGTAATATTGGTTCCAACAACCAAATGTTGCAAGGCGATCATAAAAAAAGTGTTTTGGTTAAGAATTCAAATGGTGAATATTTTAATATTGTGTTAAGCGATTTTTCAGGTAAAAAGCATATTGATGTAATAAATCAAAATAAAATTATAAGTTCGTTTGATGTACTTAGTTCAAGTAAAACATTCAGTTTTTCTGTCGGCGATCTTTTTAATGATGGCAGAATATTTATTG
>CAZVBT010000026.1:0-1943 GCA_964625385.1 uncultured Melioribacter sp.
TAATTTTCAATCCAATCGTTTGGAAAAAAAATCCACCAAAAAGAAATATTCCTAAAATTAGTCCAGGGAAAAATGATTTTTTATGAAGTGATATTTTTTTCAATCTCAAAATAAAAAACAAAATAATTGATGCAATACCAAAGCGTGATGCAATAAACAACATAGATGATATATCATTTAAAGATTCTTTGACAATAACAAAAGTTCCACCCCAAATAATTGTCATCATCAATAAAGCAGTTTCACCAAAATATTTCAGTTCAGTTATTTTTTTAATCATTATCTTCAACTTTATAACCAAATCGATTTAACATATTTGGGTTTGATCGCCATTTCTCTCTTACTTTAACAAAAAGTTCAAGAAAAACTTCTCTTTCTAAAAATCGCTCAATTTCTTCACGTGCTATTTTTCCTAATTTTTTTATTGCTAAACCTTTTTCTCCAATAATTATTGGCTTTTGAGATTCCCGTTCAACAATAATATTTGCGCGAATGTAATCTTTTCCTGCTGATCGCTCTTTAAATTCTTCAATTTCTATTTCTGTGCTGTATGGAATTTCATCTCGGTAAAATTCGAAAACTTTTTCTCTAATAATTTCAGATACAAAAAATCTTTCGTTTTCATCACTCAATTGATCGAAAGGATAATACTTTGGATGAACTGGTAAAAGCTCAACTATTTCTTTTATTAATTGGCTGGTATTAATTCCCAATGTTGCAGAAGTATCAACAACTTTTGTAAAAATATTTTTCTCAATGAAAACATTTTTAAGATTTTCAACAACTTCAGTTGTTGATTCATCAATTTTATTGATAACAAGAATTTTAGGTTGTGTGGCTTCATTTAAAATTTTTTTAACTCTTTCATCTTCAAAAGTTTTAGAACCTGTGGGATCATTTTTAATATCAACGACGAATAAAATAACATCAGAATCATTAACTGATGTTATTACAAAATCGAGCATCCTTTCCTGCAAAAGATATTCAGGATTTAGAATTCCGGGTGTATCCAAGAATAAAATCTGATAATCTTCAGTTGATAAAATTCCTAAAATTTTTTTTCTAGTTGTTTGTGGCTTTGGTGTTGTAATCGATAACTTCGTTCCTATCATTGCATTAAGCAAAGTTGATTTACCAACATTAGGTTTACCTATTAACGATACATATCCGGCTTTGTGATTCATATTAATTAAGTTTTTTGAGGTTAAAAATAAGAAGAATTTTTGATTAGATAATTCAGAAGAAAAATTTCATTTAATTTTTTAATAAAACATAGAGATGAAAATTTATTTTTATGTCACGCTATGATATTAAATCACAGCGTGACAATTAAATTATTAAGCAATACCTTTTTCTTCGAGCCAGCGCTGTGCATCTAAAGCTGCCATGCAACCTGTACCGGCAGCAGTAATAGCTTGACGATAAACATGATCTGCAACATCACCGGCAGCAAAAACACCTTCTACGCTTGTATGAGTTGAACCTGGCTTAACTATTAGATAACCTGTTTCATCCATTTCTAATTGACCTTTGAAAATATCTGTATTTGGTTGATGTCCTATAGCAAGAAAAACTCCATCAAGTGCAACTTCTTTTTCTGAGCCATCAACTGTATTTTTTAAGATAATTCCAGTTACAAATTTTCTTCCGTTTTCTTCTTTACCAACAATTTCTTTAATCGTTGCATTCATTTCAAATTTAATTTTAGGATTATTTTTAGCTCTCTCTAACATAATTTTTGAAGCACGAAATTCCGAACGGCGATGAACAATAATTACTTCGCTGGCAAATTTTGTAAGATAATTAGCTTCTTCCATTGCAGTATCACCGCCACCAACAACAGCTACTTTCAATCCACGGAAGAAAAATCCATCGCATGTTGCACAAGCAGAAACACCATAACCTTGATAGTATTTTTCACTTGGAATTCCTAACCATTTTGC
>CAZVBT010000027.1:0-4584 GCA_964625385.1 uncultured Melioribacter sp.
AGTGATAATGACAACATCATATTTAAGAATAATTATTGTATTTCACTTTTTGAAGAGCGCTTTAGGAACGCAGCAAATGCCTCCTTCACAACTCCTGGCTGGGGTGGCGGTCTTCATTACTCTCTTTATTATGACTCCTACATGGACAAAAGTAAACGACGATGCTCTAAAACCATTGATTGATAACAAACTAACAATGCAACAAGCTTACGATAAAGGAATTGAACCAATTCGTCAATTCATGTTTAAAAATGTTCGTGAAGAAGATCTTGAACTTTTTATTTCACTTTCAAATCAAGCAAAACCTAAAAACAGAAATGAAGTTTCAACTTATGTTTTAATTCCAGCATTTGTTTTAAGTGAAATGCGCGCTGGTTTTATTATGGGATTCTTCCTATTTATTCCTTTTATTATGGTTGATATGATCATCTCAAGCATTTTAATGTCCATGGGTATGATGATGATGCCACCGATGATGATTTCTCTTCCATTCAAAATATTATTATTCATTTTGGTTGATGGCTGGAACTTAATTGTTGGTTCTTTAATCAGGAGTTTTAACTAATGACAGAAGAATTAATTATTGAAATTTTGAAAGATGTGTTTTTCACAACGTTTATAATATTGCTTCCTATTCTTGGTGTGTCTTTAATTGTTGGGGTTTTTATATCAATTTTTCAAGCAGCAACTTCAATTCAGGAAATGACTTTAACATTTGTTCCAAAATTAATTGCAACTATAGTTGTTATAATTTTTTTGCTACCATGGATAATTGATAAAATGATTTCAATTACAATTAAAATGTTCACAATGTATCAAACAGTTATAAAATGACAGAAATATTAATCGGAGATTTTTTAGTAGTACTTTTTGTTTTTTTAAGGATTGTTGCTTTAATCTTTACAGTTCCTGTTCTTGGAAATCAGGCAGTTCCAACTGTAGCAAAAATATTTTTGTCTTTTGTTTTAGCTTATATTGTTTTCTTAACAATTGATAAAGAAAAAATTACTGTCGAAATAAATCTAATATCAATTTTTGTTTTTGGTTTAAAGGAAGTATTAATTGGAATAATAATGGGTTTCTCATTGAATTTTATTTTTTATGGTATTTCTTATGCAAGTCACATTATAGGTTATGATATGGGTTTGATGTTTGCTGAAGTATTAAATCCAATGCAAGAATTAAGCAATAATGTTGTTGGTGAAGTTTTATTTTATGCAAGCACTATATTATTTATTCTAATTAATGGTCATCATCATTTAATTACATCTTTAGTTTCATCCTTTGCTGTAATACCAATTGGAAAATATGTAATTAATAAATCTTTGATCGATTTAATAATTTACATGTCAGCTTCAGTCTTTACAATTGCACTAAAAATTGCCGCCCCAATTCTAGTATCATATTTTTTAATTCATATTGCAGAAGGAATTATTGCAAGAGTTTTACCACAAGTACAAATATTCTTTATTTCGCAGCCATTAAAACTTGGATTAGGATTTGCACTTTTAACTGCTTTGGTTCCATTGTATGTAATGACCATTAAATATTTACTCAACAACTATGAAACTCAATTAACAGAAATAATAAAAACGATGAGTGTGTAACATGGCAGAAGTAGATGGCCAGGAAAAGACCGAACAGCCGACGTCGAAAAAACTTTCTGATGCCAGAAAAAAAGGGCAAGTTGCAAAAAGTATGGAAATTAATTCTCTTGCTGTTTTTGGCAGTGGACTAATTATGATTTATTTAACACGCAGTTATTTCGGAAATAAATTTTTTGAATTTGCAAATGATACTTTTTCACGGCTTAATACATTAAAAATCAATCAAGATATGGTGCAAGAGTATTTTTTAAAATGGGCACTATTCTTTTTTGCCATTACCGCACCAGTTTTATTAGCTGTTTTTGTTTTCTCTTTTATAAGTAATGTTGCCCAAATAGGATTTAAATATTCACCCGAAGTTTTTCAGCCTAAACTTTCAAAATTTAACTTTATTAAAAATGCAAAAAATATTTTATTCTCAACCCGTTCTTTAGTAGAAACATTAAAATCATTAGCTAAGTTAGCAGTCATTTCAATTTTCACATATTTTATTCTTACAGATTTAGTTGAAAAATCAATGGAACTAGTGCAACTAACTATTGAAGATACTGTTTCATTTATGCTTGATGCAGGCATTTCATTAATCTGGAAAATCGTTTTATTGTTTACTGTAATAGCTGCTGCTGATATGATTTTTCAGCGTTTCAAGTTCAAACAAGATATGATGATGACTAAAGAGGAAGTAAAAGAAGAACTTAAGCAAACAGAAGGTGATCCAATTGTTAAGCAAAGAATAAGGAAAGAAATGTTTAAAATATCCAGCAAGAGAATGATGAAAGATGTTCCGACTGCTGATGTTGTTGTTACAAACCCAACTCACTTTGCTGTTGCACTGAAATACGATATGACAAAAGACGCCGCACCTAAAGTAGTGGCAAAGGGAATGGATGAATTAGCTCAAAGAATTAAAAAAATTGCTAAAGAAAATAATGTGCCTTTGCACGAAGATGTTCAACTTGCCCGTGCATTGTATAAAGCTTGCGATGTTGGAGATGAAATTCCAGCTAAATTATTCAAAGCTGTTGCTCAAATTTTGGCTTACATTTATCAAATGAAAAGAATTAAAAAAAGAAAAAGTATTGTATAAATGATGAAAACATTCGGTAGAAATAGCGACGTTATCTTAGCGGTTGGTTTAATTTTAATGCTGGGGTTAATGTTAATTCCTCTTCCGGCAACCATGTTAGATTTTCTTTTAGCTCTTAACATAACTGCATCAGTTCTTGTTCTGATTGTTTCTCTTTATATTAATTCACCATTAGATATTTCTGTTTTTCCCGGCTTGTTATTGGTTACAACATTATTTCGCCTTGGTTTAAATATAAGTTCAACAAGATTAATTTTAATTGAAGGTTATGCTGGTCATGTAATCGAAGCTTTTGGAACATTTGTCGTTGGTGGAAATTATGTGGTGGGATTTATTGTATTTATAATTCTTGTAGTTATTCAATTCATTGTAATTGTAAAAGGTTCAGGTAGAATATCTGAAGTTGCCGCACGTTTTACTCTTGATGCAATGCCCGGAAAACAAATGGCAATTGATGCAGATTTAAATACAGGATTAATAACAGAAGCAGAAGCAAGAAAAAGAAGAGAACTAATTTCACGCGAAGCAGAATTTTATGGTGCTATGGATGGTGCAAGCAAATTTGTTAAAGGTGATGCAATAGCAGGTTTAGTTATTAATGCAATAAATATTTTAGGCGGATTTATAATTGGTGTGGCTCAAAAAGGAATGACCTTTAGCGATGCTCTTCAAAATTATACAATATTAACAATTGGTGATGGTCTTGTTTCTCAAATTCCTGCTTTAATAATTTCAACTGCTGCGGGATTAGTTGTAACAAGAAGTGCATCCGGAACTGCACTTGATATGCAAATGAGAACCCAATTGTTTTCTAATCCAAGAGTTTTAGGAACAGTTTCAGGGGCATCATTTATGTTTGCTTTTATTCCGGGAATGCCAACTTTTCCTTTTATCTTTTTAAGTTTAGCACTTGGTACCATTTCTTATTTTGTTAAAAAGAATAAACAAATTTTACCTCCAACTGAAACATCTATTAAAGAAGAATCTGAAACACCGGAACAACCGGAAGAAAAAGTTGAACAATATTTACAAGTAGATCCTATTGAAGTTGAAATTGGGTATGGATTAATTAGTTTAGTTGATGAAAAACAAGGAGGAAATTTATTTCAGAAAATTGCCTCAACAAGAAAATTGATTGCATTAGAATATGGAGTTTTAATTCCGCCTGTTCGAGTTAGAGATAATCTTCAACTTTCACCTAATGAATACATAATTAAAATTAAAGGTAACCTTGTTGCAAGTTATGAAATTTATCCTGACAGATTGCTTGCAATGAATCCTAATATGTCCGATCAGCAAATAAATGGTTTGCCAACAACAGATCCTGCTTTTGGAATGCCAAGTTATTGGATAACATTTGAAGAAAAAGAAAAAGCTGAAATGCTTGGTTTTACCGTTGTTGATTCTATTTCTGTTATGACAACTCATCTTCAGGAAGTATTAAAAAGAAATTTTGATAAAATTTTAACTCGTCAGGATGTAAAACAATTATTAGAAAACCTTAAAAAAGAATATCCGGCTGTTGTTGATGAAATTAATCCTGATATTTTAAGTTTAGGAACAATTCAAAAAGTATTGCAAAATTTACTGAGGGAAGGAATTCCGATCAAAGATTTTGTTCAGATTTGTGAAGCATTAATTGATTATTCAAAAACAACTAAAAATGTTGATGTTTTAACTGAATATGTTCGTCATACAATTGGAGAAACAATTGCTAATCTTTACAGAGATCATAATGGAATAATTCACGCAGCAGCATTAAGTGAAAATCTTGAAATGGCAATTACAAAATCTCTGCAAGCTCAAAAAGATAATATTGTTACTCTTGGTCTTCATCCAAATGTTTTACGAGAATTAAATACACAACTTAAAAATGCAATAGATAAATTT
>CAZVBT010000028.1:0-2754 GCA_964625385.1 uncultured Melioribacter sp.
GAAATCTTCTTCGCTCTTTATCTTTTTATAGATGTTACTTTTATATCTGCTTATTCTGTAAAATTCACTAACAAGCAATTCAAAATATGGACTATTATAAAGAGCTATTTCATATCCAATTGAAGATATTTTATTTATGTCATCCATAAAGATTTATATTGTCGTGTCAAAGTAAAATTGTGTTGCTGTCCTTCGATTTTTGAAAGTCTGATACAAAAGAAAAACTAACGGCAGAAATAAAAAGATTTGTCCAAGTGTATACCAATCTTTTTGGCTTTTGTTTAACTTGGAAGCATAATAAGAGCTCAATGAACCGAATATCATTCCAACAATAGCATAAAATAAAAGTAACATTGTTTCTCCAATCATTTGAAGAAAAATAAATTGGCAATATTAATTTTGAGTGAAGAGAATGTTAAAGATGTGTTATATTTTAAAACTTTTCCCCTTTTGCTTCTCTGATGTGACTCCCAACTGGTCTTATTCTTCCCCAAATTGAATAAAAGAATAACAGAAAAGAAATAAATTGACCAATTGCGGCTAATACTGATATTGTCCCACTTATTGAATCTTGAAAATATCCATTTATAATTTCTGTTATGAATCTTATAGATGTACTTAAAGTCATCAACCCATAAACAAATAAAATTAAATCTGGTTTATATTTTTTGTCATCTTTTTCTGCTCTTGGGAAAAACCATATTGCAACACCCATAATCATCATCATAACAAACCCAATTAAAATTATATGTGTGTGTGCAGTTATAATATTATATGGATAACCAATATTGAAAATATTTTTACTTATCATCATAAAAACACCGGTAGTTAATCCAACGATTAAAAAGATAATTGCTGTCTTAATAAAATATCTTACGGTTGAAAACATTTTTCCCCTTTCTAAAAATCTTTCTTATTAAAATATATTAATCCTAAAACTATAGGAACCACACTCCAAATTAATAAAGAAGAAACTGCAATAACAATTCCAACTGAAGTACTAAAAAAATTTTGAAATACTGCACCTGTATAACCTAATAAAGCTGCAACATCAAAATTCATTATTATTAAAATACGAGAAAGATCTATTGGGTTTAATATTGTTAGACCCAAAGAAAGATAATCAATTGGATAATCTTTTAATATGTTTAGAAGTAACATGATAAATCCATCATATAATGCAGAAAAAAGCAACCAAACAAAGATTGATATTCCAAGTCCTTTCATTCTATTTTCATTCAGCACTGCAATTAAAAATGAAAGAGCAACAAATATTGTTGTTTGAAAAACACCACTTAGCAACAAATAAGAAATAACCGCCGAACTATCAGAAACACTTTTAAATGAAATTAATATTGGCAGTGCAATCCCAAGAACAAAGCTTAAGACCATTGCTAAAGTTAATCCAATATATAAACCAAGATAAATTATTTTCCTATCAACTGGTTGAGATAAAATCAAAATTATATAATCTCGATTGTTATAAAAATAAATCGTTCCATAAATTATACTGGTTAAAGGAATCAGCAAAAGACTTACATTCATTAAGCTTAGAATTATTTTGCTTTGATCATTTGAAGTAAGAATTAATCCATAGCAAATGACAAAGAAAAACAAAAAATACACTAGCAGCCATTTGTTTCTTAATGAATCTTGTAACTGATATTTAATTATACTAAATAAAATTTTCATATTTACTTGCCATCAATTTTGAAATTGCACGTTCAAGATTTCTTTCCATTGTTTTTTCAATTAGCTCGTTTTTTCCACCTAAAAAAAGTACCTTACCTTCGTAGAGAAATATTATTTCTTCCGCAAGTTCTTCAAGTTCGTTAATTATATGTGAAGTCAATAGTACAGTTTTTCCTTTTTCTCTTTCTCTTATAATTTTGTCCTTAAGCTGGCTGCTTGAGATAGGATCTAATCCTGCACTAGGTTCATCTAAAATTAAAATAGAAGGATTAAATAAAAATGCTATGGCTGCATTTAATTTTTGTTTTGTTCCACCTGAAAGATTTTTAATAATTTTTTTAAACTCACGATGTAAATTAAATTTTTCAATTAACTCTTCATCATAATCTTTAGTATGATTTCTTATTTCTTTTATCATATTAATTACTTCAAGCACAGTTAAATTTTCTGGAAAACTTGCAACTTGTGGCATGTAACCAATTGTATCACGATAGTTGTAATTACCATTTATTATCTCTTGATTTATTTTTATTTCTCCATCAGATGATTTAACTAATCCCAATAAACATTTTATCAATGTTGTTTTTCCAGAACCATTTGGTCCAACTAAATATGTTAATTTGTTGTCCAAGATGGTAAAATCAACAGAGTCAAGCGCAAAAACATTTTCATATTTTTTTGTTAAAGATTTACCTAAAATCATTTTAAAATTCTCATCGATGGTTGATTATCCGTTAAAGTTTCAGGAGTAAGAATCGGGAAAATTTTTTCTGCTGAGTTCAATAATTCAATAAAAAAACTTCTCAATAAAATTAAAAGTGTTCTATTTTTCTCTACCAAAAATGAAAACAATTTTACTGGATGGTGTGGAATGTCACCTATTCCATCTTTGTTCAAATCATATCCTTGATAATCTGACCAATAATTATTAATGAATGTATTAAAATTTCTTGAATGATTAGTTGTTACTTCAAAAGAATTTCCGATAAAATTATTTCTCGAAAAAATATTATCCATTGAATTTGCCATAAGTCGCACTGCCCAACCATTGTTTTCAAAATC